>DASTMP010000090.1:0-6581 GCA_035714085.1 Blastocatellia bacterium | reverse complement strand
CTCCAGGCCAACGGCAGTAAGAGCGCCAAACGAGCGCTCAAGCGTGTCTCTGGACGTGAGAGGCGTTTTGTCGCGGACACCAATCACTGCGTCAGCAAACAAATCGTGACTGACGCCAAGGCGAACAATCAACGGATCGTTCTCGAAGATCTCAACGGGATTCGAGAGACGGGCAAGGCAAAATGCGTTCACGAATGGAGTTTTGCCGAACTTCAACAGATGATCCGCTACAAGGCGGCCAGGGCGGGTGTGGAGGTCGCGGTAATTTCGCCTCGGTACACATCTCAGACCTGTTCGCGATGTTTGCATCTGGGTGTCCGTCCAAGTCAATCGGATTTCCAATGCCGCGATTGCGGCTATAAGATCAATGCAGATCTGAATGGAGCGAAATCAATCGCCATGAGGCATGACCTAGTGGCGATGGGCCGCTACTTCTGCGAATATCCGTGGAAGGAAGTCAACCGGCCCGGAGCGGTTCGTTCTTCTGAAAAGAAGCGTCAAGTACGAAACCTGAAACCGCAAGCTCCATCTACAGCGCGTCCTCGCGCTTAGATGGAGTAGTTGACAAGATCCCAAAATCAAATAGGCGTAATACGCTCCAGATTGGACGGCATAACGACCACGTTCACCGGGCGCGCGATGCGCCTCGGTCGAAGATAACCAAACCTGTTTCGCGCGCTCCGGCGCAACGATTGTTGAACTAAGCGCTCCGCGCAGGCAAGAACACCCCGCTCTTAGTTACTCGATCATTCTCAATCGCGTCCGGCTACCGCGCTATCGCGTCTGTCTCTCGACCATCTATGCCTGCGGACTCCGTCTACAGGAAAGCATCCGCCTCGCAGTTCCAGACATCGACAGCGCGCGGATGATGATCCATGTCCGCCACGGCAAGGGCAACAAGGACCGTTATGTTCCATTGCCGTGAGCGCTCGCTCGAACTGCTGCGTGATTACTGGTCCACGCATCGTAATCCAGTCCTGATCTTCCCCGCCGAAGAATTCATTCGCCGGTTCCTTCAGCGCGTCTTGCCCGACAGATTTATCAAGCTGCGCTACTATGGCTTGATGAGTCCGGGTAACCGCAAACTGCTCAACCAGGCCAGAGAGTCGCTCGGCGCAGGGGTCGTCGAATCAAACCCAACCGACACAGATCCGGATGAACAAAAGCGAAACCCTGTTCCTTGCTGCCCATGCTGTGGAACTGTCCTGACTCTGGTACGGGAACTCAAACGAAGACGGCTGACGGCTCTATGGATCCGAGTCACTCAAAGCGCAGCGCGGTCATCGGGTCCACCCTCGCCGCGCGTCGCGCCGGAACCCAGCACGCCAACAGCGCGACCAAGATGAGCAAAAGTGAGGTCAGGATGTATGTCAGTGGGTCGGCGCCCGACACGCCGAACAACAGGCTCTTAAACGCTACCGTGATGGCGATTGATGATGTGATACCGATACCGATTCCGATCATAACGAGGATCAAGCCTTCTAGGAGGATCATTTTCAGAACGTCATTTTTATATGCGCCGAGAGCCATCCTAATCCCTATCTCCCTGGCGCGCCCGCTGACTGTATACGCCATCAATCCGTATATTCCGACTGCCGTCAATCCCAGCGCCAGTAGACCGAAGGCGCCCAACAAGACGGCGAATAAACGCGCGGGGGCGATCTGACTGCGCGTGTTTTCCTCGATCGCGCCGATCTCTATAGGCGACAGATTCGGATCGAGGCTGCTCACGACCTCCTGTAACATTTTAGCCAGATCGCCTGGGTCGCCGCTCGTCAGCAAACACAATGCCGCCCCTCCATAAGTCAGATTCGACAACTGTCGCCAGGGACGATAAGCGTAATTCATAGGCTTCTCCCACAGCCTGAAATATTTTATATTTTTAGCTATACCGACGACCTCTACCAATCCTTCTTGCCCCATGACTTTGATCCGCTTCCCCACCGCGTTCCCATCAGGCGAAATCCTTCGACCCAGAGTTTCATTGACGATGACGACCGGAGGATTCCCTTCGATATCGCGTTCGCTAAAATCGCGGCCCTTCAGGAGCGGGATTCCTAATGTCTCGAAATAGCCTGTATCAACGAAACCGACCCACGCGCTATGGCGGTTGGCAGGGAACACACTATCGTTTATCGGCTGTGGCGCGAGTTGATCCAGGCTCGGTTCCGGTTCTCCCTCAACGGAAAAATACTCGGTGTAACCTCCATATGCGACGAGCGGGGCGCCGCCAAGACTGGCTGAACGCACACCTGGCAGAGACCGCGTCCGCTCCAACAATCGCTGAATGAAAAGCCTTCCCGCTTTGTCGCCGTAACGCTGGTCATCAAATTGCACATTCACCGAGAATCGATTGGCCATCTGAAAGCCGGGGTCCGCGTCCTGCGTGTTTCGCAAAGTTCGGATAAGCAGACCGGCGCAGATCAATAGCGCTATTGAAACCGACACCTGAGCGATAACCAGCAGGTTGCGCAGGCTGAAGAAGCGGTTTTTAAGCGCAGGCGCGGCGGATATATCTTTCAGATTCGGCGTCAGATCTACTTTGGTAATATTAAGCGCAGGCGCTATGCCGAAAACGATTCCGCTCAATATCGATATGAGGAATGTGAAGGATAGAACACGGAAATCGACCGGAGTCTGATATTGCGCCGCCCACAGAAGCGTTGACATTGACGGCGAATAAGACAGCAGCGGTTTCAAAGCCGCGATGATCCAATGCGCCAACAGCAATCCTGCGGCGCCGCCTAAAAGAGAAAGTAGGACGCTCTCGGTCAGCAATTGGCGCGCGATTCTGATCCGGCTCGCCCCCAGAGCTCGTCGCAAAGTGATCTCCTTGCGTCGCGCGACGGCGCGAGCCAGCAGGAGATTCGCAACGTTGGCGCAGGAAATGAACAGGACCAGAAAGACCGCCGAGACCACTATTGCGAAAGAGAGCGTTAAGCGCTCGCGATCGATTGGATCCAGAAAGATACCGATCCCTCGGGCCGGAGCCAGGGTTGGTTCCAGCAGAAACACCTCCTGGCCAGGTTTCGTGCGAGCGCGGCGCGCTTCATTTTCGGCGCTGGCGATTGTGTTAACGGCCGCCTGCGCCTGGGCGAGATCGGCGCCAGGCTTCAGTTTTCCGATCAGACGACCGAAACCGTCATCGGGATAGAGGAATGGATTATTTTTAGGGTAGAGGCGCGGCGTCATCATCACCGGCGCCCATAGATCAGGATTCGAGGTCGCAAAAGCGACGACGACGTTGTCTGGGGCTACTCCGATAACTGTCATCGGCTCGTTGCCCAAAGTCAGTGATCTGCCGATGATATTCGGGTCGGCGCCGAAGCGGTTTTTCCAGAGACGATGGCTGATAACGACGACCGGATGTGTTCCCGGCGCGCGATCTTCTTCAGGAAGAAAGGTTCTTCCGATAGCCGGTTGAATGCCCAGCATCTCGAAATAGTTTCCAGTGACAAATTCGCAGACCGCCTTCTCGCGAGTATCGCCTTCCTTCAGCAGTAGTGTCCTCGCATTGTATAGCGCCAGTTGTGAGAACGCCCCGCTGCGATCGCGCAGCGCAATATAATCCGACCATGAGGGGGTGGTATGGCTATTCTGAATCCATACGATCCGATCTGAGTCCGGCGCCGGCAGCGGGAGAAAGAAGACAGTGTTGATAAAGCTGAAAATCGCAGTGTTGGCGCCGATACCCATCGCCAATGTGATAACGGCTACAGCCGTGAAGCCGGGATTCTTCAGTAATAGTCTCGCGCCGTAGCGCAGGTCTCGCCACAGGCTTTCGAGCCAGCGCACGCCCCGCGCGTCGCGGCTCAACTCCTTCGCTTGCTCCACGCCGCCAAAACTTTTCAGCGCGGCAAGCCGCGCCTCTTCAGGATTCATCCCAAGCCGGATGTTTTGCTCCGTCTGTTGTTCGATGTGATAGCGTAGTTCCTCGTCCAATTCGCGCTCGGCATGTGACCTGCGCAGCAACGCTCGCAGCGCGGACTTCAGTCTGCTCAGCATTCAAGCCTCCTATTGCCAGAGTCGGCGTACCCCTCGTTTTTCGATAGGGCAGAGGGTAAGGGCTTACCGATCGCATGTCAATAGGTCGAATTGCATCGCCGAAAATCTAAGCGAAACTGAATCGTTGCATTATCGAGAAAATCTAAACCGAATCGGGTCTCAAAAAGGAGGCCCTGAAGATGAGGCTAACGCTGAAAGAGCGGCAATCGATGATTGCAGTGATGCAAGGGAGATATCGGAAAGCGGGCAAAAAACTGATCCACCCAAGCCTGAAGGCTGTGGGTGGATTATTTCCGGCGCGGGAAGATAACACATCAACAAGTTACTAAGAAGATATATTGAGTTTGTTCGGATCTTGTGACCGGCCTGACATGACCGCCATGTCGTCGCGCCCCAGTCGGCGACATCGTAGACGCGTTTGGAGGATCAGTTCTGTCACCTTCCTTCTCGATGGATGCTCCATCCACAGCCGATAGGCTTGGATGGCGTGAGCGTTGACCTTTGATCCGCAGAATTTATCCCTATGAATGTTTCCGCGTGTAATTCAGATAGTCCACTCTTTCCACTGGACTGAAAACCGGTTACTGAGTAGCAATCGTATATGCCTACGGTAAGGTATTACAACGAAAAAGACGGCTTTGGGGATTCAGATATTTGCGAAAGGGCAAAAAATTCGCCTGAGAGATTTCAGCAAATCTAAAAAAGTAACATACAGAAAGGCTATGCGGTGGACCGGGCGTATTCCTGAAGCAGGAGATTATACGATTTCAGCCGTCGCCTATCCTGGCTCGGCTCGGTATGTTTTACAAATTAAAGTCGAGTAAACGAGCGCGAGGGGAAAGAGATCAAGATCAATATACGCCTGTGCCCGAATCGGGCCATTATTTGCGAGCGGCATATAGATATAGTCATCACGGCTAACGCCGCAAAAGATTTTAAATTATTGGATGCGCGGCGCCGCCCGACGTTTCGGGCCGCGCTCAAGATCCATTTGACGCATGAACCAGCGAAAGAAAGCAGGAGTCGAATCAAAAGGCTGAAAGACATCACTACTCCTCAATATCGGCTGAGAGGCTACGATCCGAGAGTGATCTACACCGCGGTCGCGCGCCGCGCAACGCGAACACTGGCTTCTTGATCCGCGACATTCTCGACTACAAGGAGATTCCGCTTCCGAAACCGGCTTCCGGATCAGTTACGAGCTTGCGGAGGTTCAGCGGAGGGAAATCAAACGGACATATGCTGATGATGCGAACTTCACTCCACAAGTGGGGAGGGCAAAGTATGCGCAGAAGAAGGCGGGCCGCGGCGCTCGCGGCATTGCTGGCGTTGTCGGTCTGCGGCGTTGCTGATGCGCGGCGCAAATGGACCGCCGTTGATGGGCAGGCTGCGGCGCAAAATCAGGGCAGAACGGCAGCTCCCAGAACAGAGAAGAAGTCCGAGAAGAAAGCCACGAACAAAGTGAGACCGAGTCGGACCAGGGAGGGAGAATCCGTTTCCTACAAGACAGTCGATCATGCGGCGTACACGGCCGGTGAGATCAGACGGACGGTCATAGGAGACGAGAGTCCGGTGCTGCACCTGGGCATGGCGCCGAGCGGGGCGACCGTGGTCGAGTTTCCGGCGAGCGACCGCATTTTCGGCGTGCACACATCGGACATCGGGGACTGGGTGAGAGTGGAATATTCGCCGACGAGCCGCATCGACAGCCATATCGTGTTGCGCCCGGGGAAGGATCTGGGAAAGGGCGAAGCGTTCGGGATTGTGCAGGTTCAGATGCGCAGCGGATTGACGGTGACGCTCTGCGTTCATGCGGTCAAATCGGCCGCGCAGCACACGAATCGAGTG
Source organism: Blastocatellia bacterium (assembly GCA_035714085.1). GTDB lineage: Bacteria > Acidobacteriota > Blastocatellia > RBC074 > RBC074 > JAJVID01. The sequence goes on along the minus strand of DASTMP010000090.1, from coordinate 728 downwards.
GTAATCATTTACGACCGCGACGCGATCGTCGCGGCCCGTAGGAAAGCGGGATTGGCGGTCAATCTGGGCGAGGAGAGCGGGCCACAGCCTATCGTCGTGCCAACCGCTCCGGTTCAGCAGCTTACGATAGTTGAAGAGGAACCGCCTGTCCTCCCGCCAGCGGACGCGATCTCCAGCGCCGAGCAGGCGAGTCGAGAAATAAGGAAAGAGAAGGGCGCAGATCCCGAAACAAATGATGCGCTCAAAAAGGCCCTCAAAGACGCCATGGCCGATCCTGGTTCATTTAAATTCTGGTGGGGGCCGACCCACGGCTTGAGCGTCGCGGCCATGATACACAGCCTGGATGAACGCGCGAGCGTCGCCGTGATCGCCGTGAAAAATGTGGGGGACTTGGCCGTCCAGATCCTGCCCGGCCACCCGGAACTGGTTATCGAGACGGTCGACAAAGGCAAGATCATTCAGCTCAAATCCGTCGAGAAGCTGTCAGAAGAGGCGAGCACCAGGAGCAACATAATTCCGGGGCGCACGACGGTCTACTATGCGGTGGCCTTCGCCACACCGATTCTCGGCAAGCAACAAAGGGTGCGCGTGACGGTGGGGCAACGCAACGCCGCCGATGATCCCGCGGGGGCGAATCTGGCTACCGGCGTCAAGTGACCAACTCAGAATCTCATCTCGACGCCTTTCTCAATGTCGCGGGTGACCTTGCTGGCGACCTGGCTTATCAC
>DASTMP010000089.1:0-17896 GCA_035714085.1 Blastocatellia bacterium | reverse complement strand
GTATGGCTTCACCGGCCGCTTTGACCGTTTCTGTGTCAGATATATCTATGACCGGGAATGAATATCTCTTACGGCCTTTTCGATTAAGCGCGCTATCCTTCAATTCGAGTCTTACATATTCGTGGTCGGCAACGGTTGTGTCAGGCTTCGGCTCCCCTTCGCGTAGATTGACATGGATTCCGACGACGTCGGAGCAGGAAACGCTGAAATTGTCGTCCCGATCACTCATTAATCCAACCTCCTCCCACTGTATTTTTTGAGGGGCAATAGACAGAACGCCCTCGTGATAGGAAGAGGAAAACGCCCCGCCATGCTGATGACCTAACTTGAATTTCAGCGTTTGGGATTGTCCGTCCTTATTTGATGAGTCGTCGGTCGGTCGCTCCGGGGCGCCGTTCGCCGGGGCGGAAGCCCCATTGGAGTCCCCCAGAGATTTAATTCGGTTGTTGGCCAGGTCGATAAAATGTCCATTCGGATATTTCCTGATGTACGCCTCGAAGTCTTTCGGGTCGTTACTATTCTCGATGGACTCCCAGAATTTCACTTCGACCTGAGAGGCGTCCGCCGCCTGAGCGTCGTTAGTCGACTGAGATGGGCCCGGCGTCTTGACTTGCGTCAGAATCCTCGGCGCATTCTTCTTGGGGGAGATTTTATCGCTCAGTTCCAACACCTGGCTCGCGTATTCGCGGAGGGTCGCGACCACTGTTTTACTCAACGTCATTTCAATCGAGCCGAGTTGCATCTGGATTTGAGTGGCGTTGCTGAGCGCTTCCAGCTCATCGCGACCAAACGCTCCTCCGTTGGAGTATTGTCTGAACCTATAACCTGGCTTGATTTTGCCCTCAAATTCCGCAAGCCCGTCGACTTGGAAATCGGCTTCTCCAGCGCTAACAGGTCGGTCGTTGACGAGTAAGTTAATTTCCGCGCCGCCTGGGAACAGAAGGCTCTTCACTTGCATTTCGAATCTGATGTGGGCAAGGAGCAAGCCCGTGTCAATAACCTGTCCCTTTTCCCCGAGCTTGGCTTCGATTCCCATCGTTATCTGGGTCTCCGGCTTGTTTAGGATCGTCTGGGGTTTGAGTGTCACCGTGATTACGTTGTTAAACCGGTTGGTCTTCACCTCGATCTGGCCGCTGGTTGAATTCGCTTTGTTGCCGTCGACGCGTTGTGGGGCGACCATATCTGCCCGGCCCTGCGCCTGCCCGCGGCCGTGAAGCGCCGAGCCGGCCAGGCATAGCAGTAACCCTGTAGCGAGAATCGATTTCATGGGTGTGTCTCCTTTTAAAGTTAATGCAGTGTTAGCCAAGTTTTGTAATATTTGCCCGGATCAGCGCCGCCAGCGGTATCGAGCGGCTACTGACAAAGGCGGCCCTCGATACCGCTCGCGGTACCGACTCGTGGCCTCAAACCAATGCTCAATAATTTAGTTAACAGACTATTTAATCGGGGTTTCAATATTGGCAATGGGATTCCGAGACGGCGCAGAAAGGCCGGGAGCTTATAGCGGCGCGCCATAATCGCGGGGCGCGATAGTAGCGGGGTTTCAGACGATATCTGAGCGCGCCGGATTACCTTTTATAAGCTTTTATTTTCATGCCTGGACATACGCGCTGTATGCTTTCTCCGACTTCGCTGATCGTCTGTCTGTCAGATTCAGTCTCCGCCAGAAATGAATAGGTCTTGCGTCCTTTCTGATTAAGCCGTTTGTCTATCAATTCGATTCTGACGTACTCGCGTTGAGCGAGGTCAGGGTTTGCGATATCAATAAGGTTCGGGTCATTATTCATTGACTTACGTAGGGCGACGAAAACCGACGAGACGTCGGAACAGGAAAGGTTAAAGTTGTCCTTTTGATCGCTGAATAACCCGGTCTCCCGCCATTGCACGTTCTGAGGAGAGATGGACAAAATTCCATCGTGATCGTCGCCGAACTGAATGTCATGTTTTAAGTTGAACACGAGCGCGCCCTGTGGTTCATTTCTGTTAGATGTGACGGGGGCTGAGTTCGGCGCTTTGCCCGCCGGAGCAGGTGAATCGCCTATATTTTGATTCTCTAGAGATCTGATGCGGTTATTTGCCAGGTCGACAAAAGCTCCGTTCGGGTATTTCTTGATGTAAGCCTCAAAATCCTTCGGGTTGTTACTTTTCTCGATTGATTCCCAGAATTTCAGTTCAATGACGGACACCCCAGATGTTTCAACAGGCGCTTCCACGCGCTCGACAGCCTTGTTATCTGAGGGCCGGAAGTAAAAATCCCCTTCCAGCGATGACGATTCCCAGGGAGTTTGTTTGCCCTGCGACTTGGTTCTCACGGCGACGCGGACGCGCTTGAAAACATCCTCGATTTTAAGTCCTGGGGCGCGCATGACCTTGAGCAACTCTTCAGTGTAGAGCCCATTCCTGCCGGCGCCGTCGACGGCGATCGACCCGGGTTCCGTCGCATAAGCGATAATGGTTCCGGTGGAGGCCCTCATTTGCGCCAGACCGGAGGACTGTGAACGGAAACTTCGGGCGAATGGGTTATTACGGCATGCGTCTAGAATTACGATGTTCAGCTTATTTGCGGCGCTCGTCATTTGAGCCAGGACGAGCCCCGCGTTCACCGATTCGTATTCGATCTCTTCCTCTTTGGTAATTACGGCATTCACAGGTATCAGATAATTTTCTCCATTAACCTGAGCCCCGTGTCCGGCGTAATAGAAGAGCGCGACATCGCCTTTGACGATGTTATTGCCGAATTCGCGTATGGCGCTTTTCATCTCGGTCTGGGAAGCGTCTTGTTTATAAATCACCTCGAATCCCAATTCTCTCAATAGCTGCGCCATGTCCCTGGCGTCATTGACCGGGTTTGAAAGCGGAGATGTTTTATACGCGGCGTTTCCGATGACAAGAGCGATCCGCTTGTTTTTAGCGACAACAATGTCGCGTCTTTGGGCTAATTGCGTGGATGTAAAAAACAGGGCGAGCGACAATGAGGCGGCCAGTATGGTCTTCATAACTTAATCAATGGGGGCGTTGTGATATAGATCGGGGCGGTTACTTAGAGCCCGTTACCGACTTTTTAAAGTGACAGCTCTGAATAGCCTTGAAACCAAGCGCTTTGACTCTGCTCAAATTTGGCGCCAATAACTGATGCAAAAATCGGAAAAGTATTTCATGGAAATGCGAACGGGCCCTGGCTTTCCACAGGCTGATTGGCGTTGTCCGGAGCGTTATGGGGCCGTCAGGCTTTGTATTATCTGTTGCAACCCCTAAAGCGCCAACGAATTTTAACATGGGCGCCGGACGCCTCCGCAAGAAAAATTATTTTCAAAAGCCTGCCTGGAGGGGTCGCCGCCTATGGATAATCGAACGCCGTGCGAATCGATAAGTGGAATTTACCGCCATTTGCGGTTATAGTTTCGATTCGTCGCTGATGTTTATTCATTATTTATTGGCCTTTCGATGACCGCATCACTTGTCGACCGAATTCTGGCGCGTGATCCGCGCGCCATCGCACGCGCAATCTCCAAGATCGAAAACGACGCGCCTGACGCGAACGAGATTTTAAAGGCGCTCTTCGCGCAAACAGGGCGCGGGCTGACAATTGGAGTGACGGGCGCGCCGGGCGCCGGCAAATCCTCGCTCGTGGACAAGCTCGCGCTGCATTACCGATCAATAAACAAAACGGTCGGCGTCATCGCGGTCGACCCGTCGAGCCCGTTTTCGGGCGGGGCGATTCTGGGCGATCGGATCAGAATGCAGGCTCTGGCCAACGATCCCGGCGTCTTCATTCGTTCGATGGCGACGCGCGGCAATCTTGGCGGGTTGGCGCGCGCGACGGTTGACGCCGTTGCGGTTCTGGAAGCCGCCGGATACGATAGGACACTGGTCGAAACTGTCGGCGTCGGGCAGGATGAAGTAGACGTCGTAAAGGCCGCCGACGTTTCGGTCGTCGTACTCGTGCCGGGAATGGGCGATGACATTCAGGCGATCAAAGCGGGGATCATGGAGATCGGCGACATCTTCGTGATAAACAAGGCCGACCGCGAAGGCGTCGAGCGGGCCGAAAGAGAATTGATCGCGCTGCTTGAGATCTCGGAGAGGCCGGACGGCTGGAAGCCTCCTATCGTCCGAACCGTCGCCACTCAGAACAAGGGCCTGGTCGAGTTCGCGGAAGCGATCGAAAATTTCGCCGGCTTTCGCCGCGGGCGTCTGGCCTCAGTGGAAAAGCGCATAAACGTCGCCCAAAACCGCGTCATCGAGTTGCTGCGCGAACGCCTGCTGCGGTTCGCGCTCGATGAAGTGTTGGCTCCCGGGCAGTTGAAGGAGTTTGCGGAGCAGGTCGCCTCGCGGCGCCGCGATCCGTACTCGATTGTCGATGAGATCGCCGGCAAAATCCGGATCGAGTGAAGACGCCCCTTTCTCAAGTAGTTGGTTGCATTCAGCATTTATTTATGTCGAATCGATCAGAGATAATCATTCAACATCTCGGCGTCGCCGTGGAATCGATAGATGATGCGCTGGCTTTCTGGCGCGACGCGCTCGGCCTCGAATTGAAAGGGGTCGAGGTCGTGGAGGACCAGGGCGTGCGCGTCGCCATGCTGCCGATCGGCGAAAGCCGCATCGAACTTCTCGAAGCCACCGCCAGTGAGACCCCGGTCGGAAAGTTTCTTGCCAAACGCGGCCCCGGAATTCATCACCTTTGCGTCGAAGTTGACGACATCAACGCGAAACTAGGCGAATTGAAAGCCCGCGGCGCCCGTCTGATTGACGAGCGGCCGAGAATCGGGGCCGGAGGCGCGCTCGTGGCGTTCATCCACCCGTCCTCTACAGGCGGTGTGTTGATCGAATTGACGCAAAAGGGAAGCGGAGAGTGAAAGACCGCAGAGATAGAGAGACTGAGCGATGGAGAGAAGGAGAGATGGGGCGAAAACACATTTCCTCTCTCTCCGTCTCCCCTCCCTCCTACCCTCCATCTCTCCTTCCCTCTCTCCACTCCAATTCTTTTTAGGAGACATGTTGTGAAGAAGAATCTGGCTTTATTTATCCTGATAGTCGCGGGCCTGGTAGGCGCGCAATCGTGCAAGTCGCTTTTCAAGAGCGATTACGCCGAATTGGACGCCGCCGAGATAACGGCGTTTGTGGAGGCGAAGTACCCGGAGATGTACAAGCGTCAGATCGCTCAGAACGAGATGGTGCGGAAGAAGTTCATCGACGATTACAAAAAGTCCTTCGCATTCGCTCAGGCCGCCGAAGAGGTGGGGATCGACAAATCCGAAGACTTCAAAAAGATAATGGAATTCGGCGTCGATCAAATGCTCGCGACCAAATTCACTGAACGTAATCCTGAGGTGGTCGTGTCGAAAGAGGAATGGGAGGCCTATCATGCGGCGCACAAAGACCAGTTCGACTCTCACCTCAATTTCATGGCTACCTTCAGCAAGCAGACCATACCCGATGATATGAAGGACCAGCTTCGGGAGCTCTGGAGCCAGACGAAGCTTCGCGCGGAAAAGGCTCGCCAGGCAAAGCTCGATAAAGAATCGGGGTTCAAGCTTCTTGTGAAGTTCGGGAGAGCCGATATCCTGGCGAACCTCTACGCCCGGTCGATCGAAGAGAAGAATAAACTCACCGACGACGAGAAGAAGAAATATCTGGCCGAGAATCCGAACGCGGACCCGGATAAGTTGAAAGAGAAGGCGCAGGGTCTGCTCGAGCGCGTGAAGAAGGGCGAGAACTTCGAGAAACTCGCCGGCGAATTCAGCGACGACCCCGGTAGTAAAGCTAACGGTGGCGACCTGCCCTGGTTCGGCAAGGGCGAGATGGACCCCGCTTTTGAGACCGCCGCGTTCGCGCTGCAGAAGGGCCAAACCACCAGCGAACTGATCAAGTCGAGATTCGGCTATCACATCATCCGCGTTGAAGACCGCCGAACAACGCAGCCCAAGAACGACGACGCGCTTGCGCCCGAAGGCCATGGCCAGATGTTCGGGCGGCCGCAGGGGCCGCGGGGGCCGCAGGGGCCTAAGGAAGAGGTTCACGCGCGCCACATCTTAATAGACACCACCGCGTTCGAGCAGTTCGAGACCAGGCAGGTCAAGGAAAGAGTAAAACGCGAATTGGATGACGCGACGTTGAAATACAAAGTCGAAGCCCCCGAGGATTTCGTCATCAAGCTCAGTGGGTTGGATAACAATCAAATCCCCGGCGGCGCCCAGGGCGGTCCGACGAAGTAAACCAGTAGAGACGCGAAATTTTGCGTCTCCACCTCCGAACAGAGAACATAATGGAAAAAGCGCAAATCGGGATCATTGGCGGCAGTGGTCTGTATCAGATGGATGGCCTGGTTGACGTGAGGGAAATCGGCGTCGAGACCCCGTTCGGCAAGCCTTCGGATAACTTCATTCTCGGAACGCTCGAGGGAGCGCGGGTCGCCTTCCTTGCGCGGCACGGGCGCGGGCATCGCCTGACGCCGTCCGAGTTGCCGTTTCGCGCCAACATCTACGCCATGAAACTGCTGGGCGTCGAACGGATAATCTCGGCTTCGGCGGTCGGTTCGCTGCAGGAGCGGCACGCGCCGATGGACATTGTCATCCCGGATCAATTCTTTGATCGCACACGCGGGCGTATCTCGACTTTCTTCGGCGAAGGGGTGGTCGCGCACATTTCTTTCGCCCACCCTGTGTGCGAATCGTTGGGCGGCGTTTTGGCAGGCGCCGGAGAATCGGCCGGGATCAAAATTCATCGAGGCGGAACCTATCTGTGCATGGAAGGGCCGGCCTTCTCGACGCTCGCCGAATCGCGGCTCTATCGCAGTTGGGGGATGGACGTGATTGGCATGACCAATCTGCAGGAAGCCAAGCTGGCGCGCGAGGCCGAGATCTGTTACTCGACGATGGCCCTGGTGACCGATTACGATTGTTGGCATCCGGATCACGACGCGGTGACCGTCGAGATGATTATCGAATACCTGAATAAGAATTCGGCCAACGCGCAGGTGATCATCCGCGACGCCGCGCGCCGTCTGGCCATGACGCCGCGCGACTGCAAGTGCGGAGGCGCGCTCCGTCACGCGATTCTGACCCAGCCCGCCGCGATCCCGGCTGAGACAAAGAAGAAGCTCGCGGCGATCATCGGCAAGTACGTAGGTGAATGAAGAGGATCGAAGATCGAAGATAGAGAATAGAGGATCGAAAAAGGAACTCTGTTTTTGTGAAAGACGTTTATTGGGAGCCAATGTGGATGACGCTGGCTTAGGTTGTAAGTAAGCGAGGAAATTTATCATGAAATATCGAATGAATTTTGCTCTTGCGCTAGCCCTGGCGTTCGCCGGATCGAATTATGTCTGCTTCGCCGCTTCGCGCGCCTTTCAGCAGGGCCCGGGACACGGACCTATCTCCGCGGCGCGCGACCCCGAAACGGAGAAGCAATCGAAACGCAGCCTCGAAGCCGCCAAGTTCTACTTTTACAAACGCAAACCCGATAAGAATGACAAGGACGGCTTGGCGCGCATCAACAAAGCCATTGAGGGCCGCTTGCAGGAGATCATCGACGTTAATCCGACATTCGCCCGGATAGACGACGTCTACTTCATGCTCGGCGAGGTTTACAAACGGATGGGCGACACGGACAAGGCCGTCGATAACTGGACGAAAGCCTCTCAGGAGACATCGGACGAAAAGCTCAAGTCCGAGATTCAGAAGCGGCTCGACGAAGCGAAATCGCAAAACAAGGACCAAAAGAAGGGATAATCGCTCGATGTCTAGTGTCACACCGCTTTCAGTCGTTGGCTCCGTAGCCATTGATTCCATCACCACGCCGTTCGGCTCGCGGGATCGTAGTTTGGGGGGCGCCGTCACGCACTTCTCGGTCGCGGCCTCGTTCTTCACCGATGTGGGTATCGTCGCCGTCATCGGTGACGATTTCACCGCCGAGGACGAAGCCGTCTTTCACGAGCGCCGGATCAACACCGAGAACCTGCAGCGCATTCCTGGCGGCAAGACCTTCCGCTGGGTGGGCGAATACGGTTTCGATCTGAACACCGCGCGCACTCTCGACACGCAACTCAACGTGCTCGCCGACTTTAATCCGCAACTTTCAGACTCGGCGAAGAGGTCGCCATTCCTCTTCCTCGCCAACAGCCAGCCGATTTTGCAGCGCGAAGTGCGCGAACAAGCGGACGCGCGCTTCGTCGCCATGGACACCATGAACTATTGGATCGAAAGGACGCGCGAAGATTTGCTCAAGACCATCGCCGTCGTTGACGCCCTGATTATCAACGACGCCGAGGCGCGCGAATTGGCCGGCGAGCCGAACCTGATCCGCGCGGCGAGGAAGATACTGGGCTGGGGGCCGCAAATGCTCGTGGTCAAACGCGGCGAGTACGGAGCGGCCTTGTTCACGCTGGACTCTTTCTTTTCCATCCCAGCCTATCCGCTCGAAGACGTCTTCGACCCGACCGGCGCCGGCGACAGTTTCGCAGGCGGCTTCATGGGTTATCTGGCGCAGGCCGACAAGATCGACTCGACCACACTGCGCCGCGCCATCATCTACGGCTCGGTCATGGCTTCATACAACGTCGAGGAGTTCAGTTGCGATCGCTTGCGCCGGCTCAAGCCGGAAGAGATTCACACCCGTTTCCATCAGTTCAAAGAGTTCACACATTTTGAGGCATAGTGGGGAGTAGGGAATGGGGAATGGGGAATAGGAAGAATCAACTTCCCCACTCCCCACTCCCCACTCCCCACTCCCCACTCCTTTATGCTCTTCCACAAATTCCAGGCTCTAGGCAACGACTTTTTGATCGTCCGTGAATCGGCGTTGCGCCCAAGCGTCGATGACCTTGAAGTTTTCTCAAAACAGATTTGCGACCGCCATTTCGGCGCCGGGGCGGACGGAGTCGAGTTATTGCTCGACTCGCCGCGGGTCGCCGGCGCCGATTTTGAAGTCAGGCTGTTCAACGCCGATGGCGGCGAGACTCCGATCTCCGGCAACGGCACGCGCTGCGTGGCGGCTTATCTCTACCTGATCGAAAAATGGGAGAGGCCGGAGGTCCGAATCGCAACGGGCGCGGGCGTTAAAGTATTGAGGCCTATTGATCGTAGCGGCTCTTGCATGGTCTTCGAGGCCGAGATGGGCGCGCCGCGATTTGCGAATGAAGAAATTCCTGTCATCACGACGACACGGCTCGATCGCGTGATCGGGCAAAGGCTGGACGTCGATGGACAGAGCGTCGAGTTCACCGCCACTTCGATGGGCAATCCGCATTGCGGCGTTTTCGTGGATGATTTTGCGAGAGTTGATTGGCGAGCGCTCGGCTCGAAGATCGAAACGCATGCGGCCTTCCCCGATCGCACGAACGTTGAATTCATACGCGTGATCAATCGAGATGAGATTGAGGCGCGGTTCTGGGAGCGCGGCGTGGGAGAGACGCTGGCTTCCGGCACGGGCGCGTGCGGCGCGGCGCTGGCGGCGATGATCAACGGATTGACCGCGGCGAAGGTTAAAGTGATTACCGCAGCCGGCGCCTTGCTTGTCGAATGGCGTGATGATGGAATGATCGTTCAGACCGGCGAAGCGAGCGCCGTTTATCGCGGCGAGTGGCTGAAAGGATGAAGATGAGCGAGATCGAAGACAGCGAGGTAGAAGGCTCTTTTGTTACGCTGGCGCATTTCGCCAAATCGATTGAGGCGGAGATGGCGCGTGAATTATTGGCCAACAATGGCATTGACGCCATATTGCAGGGAGCCTATTTCGGCGGCCTGGAGCCGTTGCTCGCGCCTGGCGGGTTTTCAGAGATTCAATTGCTCGTGCCCAGGGATGAACTCGAACATGCGCGACAGCTCTACGAAGCTTTCTTTGAAAGCGAACTCCAGGCGCTGGACGAAGACGAGGAAGTATAAGATGTCTGACACGGCCGATGCTCTGGTCGTATTGACGACCCTGGAAAAACAGGAGGACGGCGAGCGACTTGCCAGGCTACTGATCGAAAGTGAGCTGGCCGCCTGCATTCAAATTCTGCCGCAAATGATCTCGATTTACCGCTGGCAGGGGACGATCGAACATGCGAGCGAAGTCCTGCTACTCATTAAAACCACACGCGCCGCCTACCAACGAGTCGAAACCACGATTAAAGAGAATCACCCCTATAAGACGCCGGAGATCATTGCCTTATCGATCGAGGCCGGATCGAACGATTATCTGAGCTGGCTCGCGGCTTCGGTTAAAACTCCTTTCTAATAATTCGACCGCAATTGTTAGATTAGTGGCAAATAGTCGCTTGCCCTAAGCCGCAAATATTGTGTAAAGTAGCCCTAACGATCCCCTTGGACCCGACAGAGATTCATTGATAGATAACCCCGGCTCAGGCTTTTAAGCTCCGGATTTCGCCTGCTCTCCCGTATCGCGATTCACGGCGCACGGCTCATATCTCCTAACGGATAGTGAGGCCGGCTGAGTCGTTAACTCCTCAATTAAATAAATTACCTCACAAAGTTTTCAAGGAGCGGAAAAATACCTATGCGTGTATTAGTAATCGAAGATGAGCAAAAGATGGCCGATTTAATCAAGCGTGGGCTTGAGGAAGAGGGCATTGATGTAGAAACGGCTTATGACGGAGATGTGGGGTTCGAGGCCGGGAAGTCGGAAAACGTCGATCTGATCATCCTGGATCTGGCATTGCCGGGGCGAAACGGCCTGGACATGGCGCGTGAATGGCGTCAGATGGGACTCAAAACGCCTATCCTGATCGTGACAGCGATGGACAGCACCGAGGCGAAAGTCAAAGGGCTGGACACGGGAGCGGACGACTACATCACGAAACCGTTTGCCTTCGCGGAACTGCTCGCCCGCATCCGCGCATTGCAGCGCCGCACGGCGTCGGAGGATACGACAAGGCTGCAACTCGGCGATCTGATACTGAACCTGATCAACCGCCGCGCAACGCGCGCCGGCAACGAGGTCCAGTTGACGAACAAGGAGTTCGCGCTGCTGGAATTCTTCATGCGTCATCCGGACGAGATCCTCTCGCGCGAAGTGCTTTCAGAGAAAGTCTGGGAAGAGACCTTCGACACCCTGACCAACGTAATTGACGTTTACATCAATTACCTGCGCAACAAGATCGATCGTCAATACGAACCCAAGCTGATTCACACGGTGCGGGGCGTCGGGTATATGCTCAAGACTCCCGCGGCGCCGTCAAGAATGGTCGCGGAATCGAAAGCCTCTTAGCAAGACCCGGAGACAGAGGTGATGGCGCCGGGGGAAGACAAAAAGTTCTCCCGTTCCCCCCGCTCCCTGTCTCAATAAGGGCTAACGGAAACATTTTGAAGTGTAATCGTCTTCCATTTTCCATTCTTCGTTTGACGTTTGTCATCGCCGAAGCGCCGCGTGGTTGGGGCCAACGGCTGAAGACAAGCCTGAAACGGAAAATGGAAAATGGATAATGAAAAAAAGCCTGATGATCTCCGCCCGGCTTCGTAGTATTCTTATCGCCTCGACATGCTCTCACTTCGCATCAAGCTTACGCTCTACTATCTCGCCATCCTCTCCGCTATTCTGTTCTTTTTCGGAATAGCCATCTACACCTATGTTTCGCGCAGCCTGCTGATACCCATTGACGAATCGCTCACCTATCAGGTCATGAGGATCGAACGTATTATCAGGCTCGGGCCGGGCAACGTCGAGCCGGGAATCGGCAATGAGAACAGCGAGAGGCTCGTTGAACTCATGCCGCATGCGATGCAGATCATTGACGACAGTTGGCAGATCAGAGACGAGACATACGCGTCGCCGGACGACCATTTGGAGATTGATAGGGATGAGTTGTCTCGTTTGGCGGTAGGCGAAACAAGATACGACACGGAAAAGACTCAGAATGGAGTGTTGCTGCGGGTCGTAACTCTTCGCGCCAAAGACCCTGATGGCAGTGGGACCTATTTCATCCGTCTCGGCTATTCTCTTGAGACTTTCCAAAAAACAACCCGACGCACGCTGATCCTGCTGGGCATCGCGATCCCGCTGGCATTGCTGCTGGGCAGTTACGGCGGGCTGCTGCTGGCCAACCAGGCGCTGCGCCCTGTAGACCGCATGACACGCGCGGCCGAACAAATCGCCGCGGGAGACCTGTCCGAGCGCGTGCCGGAACCGGCGCGGATGGACGAGATGGGGCGACTGGCGGCGACGTTCAACGACATGATCTCGCGCCTTCAGGCGGCCTTCGAGCGGCAGCGGCAGTTCACCTCGGACGCCTCTCACGAATTGCGGACTCCGCTGGCCGTGATGCGCGGCGACATCGAGATCACGCTGCGGCGCGAGCGGTCCTCCGAGGAGTACAAACGCGCGCTGACGTCCAACCTCGAGGAGATCATGCGGCTGTCGCGCCTGGTCGAAGATTTGTTGATGCTGGCGCGTGGCGATTCGGGCCGGATCGAATTGCGCTGCGAGCCTGTAGACCTGAACGATATTTGCCGGCGTATGGTGGAATACATATCTCCTCTCGCTGATCAACGCGACCAGACGCTGATTTACGAGCCGCCGCCCGGCGCCGAAACCGCCCCGGTTGTGGTCAGCGCCGATTTGCTGCGCATCAAACAACTGTTGCTCAATCTGCTCGATAACGCGATTAAATACACCCCGCGGCGCGGCCGTGTCGCTCTCGGATTGAAGGCTGAGGAAAACGTCGCCGTCATCACAGTCGCCGACACCGGGCGAGGCATCCCGCCGGAAGACCTGCCGCACATCTTCGAAAGATTTTTCCGCCGTTCGGCCAAGACCGCCGACCGCACCGCCGCCGGCTTCGGCCTCGGCCTGTCAATCGTCAAATGGATCGTCGATTCGCACGGCGGGAGGATCGAGGCGAAAAGCGAGGTGGGGAAGGGGACGGAATTTATCGTGAGACTGCCGTTGATGGATTCAAGAGCGCTCACTTCGAACAATAATGGCGCAGCCGAGCGACGCGGAGACCGCGCGCTATTGTCCAGGTAACTAAATCGAAACACGCGCCATCGGGACATGGCCACAGTACCGAGCGCGTGAGTAAGCGGCTGACGGATTAATCAGCCGCTTGCTCACGCGCTCAGCGCCGCGCCAATCATGGAGCTAACCTCGCGCGTTTCTTTCAACCAGCCGGCGCGCTACGGGCGCAAGCTCTTTCAATCGTTCTTCGGAAAGCGATGAGAGGAAGGGCGACACAGGGCCCATCTCCGCCACGCCGGCGAGTTGTGTGGCGAAGTGCAGAACCATCGCCGGATTCCATGCGTCGCGCAAGTCTTCGAGCGGCAGAAACTCCGCGCGCAACTTCTCCGCAGTCTCGTAATCTCCACCAACGCAGGCTTCAAAAATTTGTCCGCTCAAGCAGGGCGCGACGCAGCCCGATCCGGTCGTGAAGCCGGGCAACCTCCAATCTCGCATGTGGACGACCGCCGGCCGTTCGCCGATGCCGCTTATTACGCGGGCGCGATCGACTCGTTTGAGTAGCGATTCCAGATAGGCGTCATCGGCCGGATTTTTTCGAACGACAGCGTATTTGATCGCCATGCAAACGCCTTCGTCCACCAATCGCGCCACCACATCCAATCCCGCCTCCCTGTCGGCGCCGAAATTGTTCTCGTCTTTGAGGTAGAGGATGAGCGGCGTATTCGCGCTTTCGGCGATCTCGCGCAGGCCGGTTTCCAGACCTCGCGCGTCGCGCGGGTCGCCGCACGGCAGCGCCATCGCGCAAGGAAATTTGTATCGCCGCAGAATCGAAGCCTGATCCATCGCGCGCCCGTAAGACGGCCCGAGGCTCGGAATCGCCCAGAGACCGTCGGCGAAAGAGTTTAGCCAATCGAGCAGTGATTCATATTCGTCCAGTGTGACGTGATAAAGGAACGCGTTGCCGCCATACAGGAATCGCGTCAACCCGCCGCCGGCGATGTGGCGAACGATGCGGTTGTTCTGCTCGAAATCGATCGAACGCCGAGCGTCGCTTTTGCGCGCGAGCGGCGGCACGGGAAAGACGCCGCGCAAATCTTCAATTGAAACAGGTGTTATCTTCATTATGATCCTTAATGGCAAAGAATGAGCAACCAAGGGGGACACGGGCTCCCAGTGGCGTATTTGACCGATCCTTAAGAGCGCAGATATGACGCGCCGTTTATATCGACTATGCAGCCGGTCAGAAAATCCGTTCCTTCTGACGCTAAAAAAAGAATAGTTTGCGCGACTTCATCCGGCATCGCCACTCGCTTGAGCGGACTTTGATTACTGATGGCGTCGCCGTCCGGGCCATGGACTTTCCAGGCGACGCGTTCCGTGTCGACGAAGCCGGGCGCGACGACGTAAACGAAGACATTATGCGGGGCCAGGGCCTGCGCCAGCGATTGGCTCATTGCGTTCAGGCCGGCTTTACTAGCGCCGTAAGCCGGGGCGTCGGGTTCGCCGCGGAAGGCGCCGCGCGAAGATACGTTGATGATCCTCCCGCCGCCTTGTTCGATCATCTTTTGAGCCGCGCAAAAGGTCACGTTCGCCGTTCCGATCAGGTTGGTGTTGATCGTGTTCCGCCACGCCTTCCGCCATTCGTCAAAGTCGACCGTCGCGATCGGATGGGATTCGAAGACCGCGGCGTTGTTGACCAGCGCGTCCAAACGGCCGAAATCGCGGACGACTTTTTCGACCAACTCGCGCGCCTGATCGGCGTTTGTGATATCGGCTCGGATCATCGCGTGGGAATCGCCCTTGAGCGAAGCGAGCGTCTTTTCGGCCTCATCGCGGTTGCTGTTGTAATGAACGATCACCCGCGCGCCGTGTTCGGCGAACTGTCGCGCGGTTGCCCGCCCGATGCCTTGCGCCGCGCCGGTGATGAGTGTGACTTTGTCTTTGAAATTCATGCTGAGCTTTCCATTTCGGAATATCATCGACGAAGTCGGACGAAGATTCACGAAGTTTTTTTTCCTCCTTCGCGCATCTTTGTGAGGCTTCGTGGACGAGTTTTATTTCGTTCGAATCACGCGCACGCGGTGCGCTTCGCTGTCGCCGATGAAGATCGAGCCGTCGCGGTCAACAAAGACGCCGTGCGGACGCGCCATCTGACAGGCCAGCGGATCGCCATCCGCTCCGTCTCCTTTGGCTCCGGTTCCCGCGATCAGTTCAATTGTCTGTTTGCGAGTGTCAATCATCCTGATCGAATGGCTTTCGGTGTCGGCCAGATAAACGTCGCCGTTCGGCGCGACACTCAGACCTTTCGGGCCGGACAACGTGGCCAGCTTCGCCGCGCCGCCATTGCCCGTGAATCCTTGCTCTCCTGTCCCCGCGACATGATGAATCGTTCCGGCCTTCATATCCAGACGATAAACGGCGTTGCCCTCGCGCAGCGCCAACCACATATCTCCGCGGCGGTCGAAGTCGATCGCGCGCGGGCCATTGAGCGGAGCCCCGGCGATCTTCGCGCCATCGAGCGTCTGTCTTTTCTCTCCCGTTCCGGCGAATGTCGTGATCACTCCTGTCTTCATATCAACCTTGCGTATGCGATGGTTGAGGACATCGCAGATGTAAAGGTCTCCGCGCGCGTCGAATTGAATGCTGTGCGGCTGATTGAGCGTCGCTTTCGTGGCCGCGCCGCCGTCACCTGAAAATCCGGCATTGCCCGAACCGGCGACAGTCGTAATGATCCGCGTCTTCGCGTCAACGCGGCGCACCGTGTGGTTGAGCCGTTCGACGAAAAACATGTCGCCTTGTCTGTCGAAGCGGACTTCGTAAGGTTCATTGAGTGTGGCGTCGAGCGCAGGCCCGCCGTCGCCCGAATAACCTTTCTTACCCGCGCCCGCGACGGTCGTGATCACGCCGTTCCGATCAATTCTGCGAATGGCATGGTTCATCGTGTCGCAAACATAAAGCGCGCCGTCCGGCCCTCGCGCAACGCCGAACGGATTGTCGAGCCGAGCTTTCGTGGCTTGTCCGCCGTCGCCTGCGTAACCCGCCTGCCCGACGCCGGCGAAGGTCTCGATCTTTGACTTCGGCGCCGCAGGCCGCGTCGCCGGAACCGCCGCGCAGAGACAGAAAATCAGCGCTGTTGTAATTATGTGTAGTCGCATGGATCGAGTTTGGAATTTAGATCATTCCCGTGTGCGGCGCCGTGCGTCGCTTCCCGAATCGTTCTATTGATGAAACCTCGCTCGATAACGCTCACGGTATTGTATTGACATATGGTAAAACCAGCATAAGAATACCTGCGCTTGCGGTTTCAGTGAAATAGAATCCTTCCATCCAACGGAGAAAAATGATGCGGGACCCGAAACCACTGAAGACTGTGCTTGCCCTTTTGACGCTTGCGTGCAGCGTCTGGGCGTTCTCGGATGACCTCCCCTTCACCGCAGAACAACTCAATCACTGGGCTTATCAGAAGGTTCAAAAGCCTAAACAACCCGTGGTCAGAAATCGCGCATGGGTAAAGACTCCCGTGGACGCATTCGTGCTGGCGCAACTCGAAGGCAAAGGCGTCAAACCCTCGCCCGCCGCGGACAAGATCACTATGTTGCGCCGCGCGACTTTTGATTTGACCGGCTTGCCGCCGACGCCGGAGGAGATCAGCGCGTTTCTGGCGGACGACTCGCCCGGAGCTTTTGAAAAGGTGGTTGACCGTCTGCTCGACAGTCCGCATTACGGCGAGAAATGGGCGCGCCACTGGCTCGACCTGGCGCGGTACGCCGAGAGCGAAGGCTTCAAGGCCGACGAGACGCGGCCCAACGCGTGGCGCTATCGCGATTACGTCATCAAAGCGTTCAACGAAGACAAGCCCTACGACCGGTTCATCAAAGAGCAAATCGCCGGCGACGAACTCTGGCCTGACGATCCCGACGCGCTGGTGGCCACCGGGTTCAACCGTCATTACCCCGATGAATACAACGCGCGCAACCTGAGGCAGCGGCGGCAGGAGATTTTGAACGACATCACCGACACTGTAGGCGCGGTCTTTCTGGGTTCGACAATCGGGTGCGCGCGCTGTCACGACCACAAATACGACCCGATTCTGCAGAAAGACTATTACCGTTTGCAGGCCTTCTTCGCCGCCACGCGCGCGAAAGACGATTACATTCTGGCCTCGGCGTCCGAACAGGCAGAACACCAGCGAAAACTCGCCAGATGGCAAGAGCAGACCAAAGAGATACGCGAACAGATCGCCAAGATCGAAGCGCCCGTCGTCAAGGCGATCTACGACGACAGCTTCGATAAATACCCGGACGAGATCAAGCTCGCCATCACCACTCCGCCCGAAAAACGCGACACGATGCAGTGGCTGATGTATCACAAGGCGCAATGGCAGTTGAATTACGGCGTGGACGAGGACGGCAATGGCGTCGCGCAAAAATTGAAAGGCGAACAGAAGAAGCAGTGGGAGGCGCTGCGCAAACAACTGGCCGCGTTCGACGACATCAAGCCGAAGCCGCTGCCCGTCGGTTCGGGCGTCACCGACGTCGGCGCGCAGGCCCCCGCGACCTATGTTCTGAAAGGAGGCGGTTACGACGCGTTCGGCGAGGAAGTACAGCCGGGTTTTTTGACCATATTTGACCACGGCGACGCGAAGATCCCTCCGCCAAAGGTCAACACGACAGGCCGCCGCACAGAGTTAGCGAAATGGCTCGCCGACCCCGCCAATCCGCTGACGGCGCGCGTGATGGTCAACCGCATCTGGCATTACCACTTCGGGCGCGGCATCGTGGGCACGCCGAGCGATTTCGGCGAGATGCGCGACCGCGAAACCCACCAGGAATTGTTGGATTGGCTCGCGGCCACTTTCGTCGAGCAGGGGTGGAGCGTCAAAAAGATGAGCCGGCTGATCATGCTATCGAACGCTTACCGGCAATCGTCGGCGTTCAACGCCGAGGCGGCCAGGGTCGATCCCGACAATAAACTGATCTGGCGCTTCCGTCGCCGGCGT
>DASTMP010000088.1:0-29022 GCA_035714085.1 Blastocatellia bacterium | reverse complement strand
GAGACGCCAATTTATAACATCTATCACGGCCTGGACACGCGGCGATTCTCCCCGCGCGCCGGAGAGGGGGAAGAGCCCGCGACGCCAATGCTGCTCTCGGTCGGGCGTCTGGTCGAGAAGAAAGGCTTTCCCGTTCTGATCGAGGCCTGCCGGATGTTGAAAGACCGGGGCTATCGGTTTCGCTGTCATATCATCGGCGCCCCGGGGCCTTGCGCGTCACAGGTCGCTTCATTGATCCGCGAGTTGGAATTAGAAGACATCGTCGAATTGCGGCCCGCCGTCACGCAGGAAGAGTTAGGCAATGTATACAGGCAAGCCACGCTTTTCGCTCTACCCTGTCAAATCGCCGATAATAATGACCGTGACGGCATTCCTAACGTGCTCGTCGAAGCGATGGCTTCGGGCCTGCCGGTGGTCTCGACGAACGTTTCGGGCATTCCCGAATTGATCGAGAGCGGCGTGAACGGGTTGCTGGCGCCGCAAAAAGACGCGCGCGCGCTGGCCGACGCCGTGGCGCGGTTGTTGGACGCGCCCGCCTTGAGGAGAGAGCTCGGCGGCGCGGCGCGAGAGAAAGTTTGCCGGCTGTTCGACGCGGAATCGAACATTTTGGCGCTACACCGGTTATTTCTCGACTGCTTGAGCAGCGACAAACTTCCTTTATGAAAAAGCGAGTATTGTTTTATTGCCAGTCTTTGCTGGGGATTGGACATTTCATCAGAAGCCGGCAGATCCTCTTCGCGCTGCGCGACTTTGACGTGCTCTTCGTCTACGGCGGCGAGTTTGTGCCTGATTTCGATCTGCCGCCATGGGTAGACACGGTTTACCTGCCGGCGGTCAGATCGGACGCCAGATTTGAGCGGTTGTATGTAGTCGATAATCATCACAGCCTTCCGGAAATAGAGACTCGCAGGAAAGAATCGCTGCTTGCGGCCTTCGGCCGTTTTGAGCCCGACGTCTTGCTGATCGAACTGTTTCCATTCGGCAGGAGGAAATTCAATTTCGAGCTGCTGCCCTTGCTGGACCTGGCGCGCTCGGCGCGGCCTGACGTAAAGGTGGTCTGCAGCCTGCGCGACATTCTGGTGCGGAGGCCCGATCAGGCGAGTTATGAAGAGGAAGTTTGCGCGCTGATGAATCGATATTTCGACATGCTGTTGATTCACGCCGACCCCAGCTTGCAGAGGTTGGAAGAGACTTTCGGCGGCGTGGCCGGCCTCAAATGCGCGATCCATTACACCGGCTATGTCGGACAGACTGAAGTCCGTCCAAAACGTGAACGGACTGAAGACTGTCCCACAATTTTAGTGAGCGTCGGCGCCGGGCGCGTGGGACACGAGTTGATCGCCTGCGCGCTGGATGCGGAGACGCGACTCCGCCAGGGCCACAGGCTGCACATTCTGGCCGGCCCGCACATGCCGGTCGAACAGTTTCAAAGCCTGCGGGATCGGGTCGCGGGCCGTTCCCACATAACCCTCCAACGCCACACCACGCAGTTTCTGAATTTGCTCCGGGAGGCCGACCTTTCGATCAGCATGGCGGGGTACAACACCTGCATGGATATTTTGTCGGCGGGCGTTCGGGCGCTGGTCTGGCCCTTCACCGAGCACGAGAATGGCGAACAGACGCTGCGCGCGCGCAAACTAGAACAATTAGGGTACGTCAGCTTGCTCGACCCGGCGCGTCTAGCCCCCGATTACCTGGCGGCGGAAATCACCCGCTGTCTCAACCTGCCGGCGCAGGCGCCGTCTGTCGCTCTCGATTTGCAGGGCGCGCGACGAACTGCGGAATTATTAAGCGGGTTGCTGAATGAATAGGGCCTGTAGGTCAGAGGAGATGAACGATCAATGCATTCATTGAAAGCAGCCCTGGCGCAACACACTGCCCCGGCGCGCATATTTTTTCGCAATGACGATGTGGACCAAGATGAAGCGCCACTGCGGCGGCTGTTGAGACTCTTCCTGGAGCGGAATACTCCGGTAAATCTCGGCGTGATTCCGGGGCGGTTGACGGCGGCGTGCGCCGGACTGTTAGCGCGGTCCGCCTGCGCCGCGCCGGAGCTGCTCGAATTGAATCAGCATGGCTGGCGCCACGACAATTACGAGCGCGAGGGCCGGAAATGCGAGTTCGGCGCCAGCCGCACATACGCCGAACAGCTGGCCGACATCACGCAAGGGCAGGCGCGAATGAACGAGGCGTTCGGGCCGAATTGGTTCCCGGTTTTCATTCCTCCCTGGAACCGCTGCACGGAAGAGACGCGCCGCGCCATTGATCATCTGGGATTTCGCGCGCTTTCGGCGAAGCAAGGAAATTCCGTCGCGACGGGGTACAGGTTCGAGGAGATTTCGATCACGCTCGACCTCTATCGCTGGAGCGGCGGCGTTCGTTTGAAGGCGCCCGAAGAGGTCGTTGGTGAATTGATCGCCCAGTTGTCGCGACAACAGACGATCGGCGTCGTATTGCACCACAAGGTGATGGACGAGCAGGCTTTCCTTTTTCTAAGTTCCTTATTGGACGCGCTCGCGGCCCATCCGGCCGTTAGTTTCCATACTTTTCAAAGCCTGTTGCGGCGGAATTACGGCTTATGACGAAACAGCAGTCGCCCAACGTCCGTGAGATCGCCGGCGCGCATCTGTGGGAGATGCGGCGCAGTCTGGCGACGGCTCTTTTGTGCATATTCGGCTTCACGCTGACGGAACTGCTCGCGCCCTGGCCGTTGAAGATCATCTTCGATTACGTTCTGCTGGGTAAACCGCTTCCGCGCTCGCTCTTATGGCTGGGCGGCCTGATGGCGCAGGGGAAGACGGTAACCGTCATTCTCGTTTCGCTGAGCATCGTTCTGATCGCGGGCGGCAGGGGCCTGTTCGATTACTTCCAGCTCTATCAGACCTCGCGCGTTGGCCATCATATGGTTCACATCCTGCGGCGCGAACTTTTCTCTCACTTGCAGGGGCTGTCGCTTTATTTCCACAACCGGGCGCGGTCGGGCGAGTTACTCAACAGGGTCACGACCGAGACCGAGGTCTTGAAAGACACCTTCGCCGAATCGGTGATGACGGCGTCTTCTCAACTGCTGACGGTCGCCGGGATGTTCGTGATCATGTTCCTGCTCAATTGGAAACTCGCCCTGGTCGCGATGGCGACGCTTCCGGTCCTCTTCTTTTCGCTGGCTTCCATTTATCGGAAGCTCAAAGTCACGGCCAGAAAGCAGCGCGAGCGCGAGGGGATGATCGCGGCGCGGCTCAGCGAGGTCCTGACTTCGGTTCCGCTGGTCAAGGCCTACGGGCGCGAAAGTTATGAGCAGGAACGGTTCGACGCCGAGAGCGCAATCACGCTGGAGCAGGGGATCGAGGCCGAACGCCTGGCCGCCGTGGCCATGCGCTCGCTCGAATTGATCAAGGCCGCCGGGTTGTGGGTTACGGTGCTTTTCGGGGCGCTGCTGGCGCTCAGAGGCGAGATGACGCCAGGAGACGTGCTGGTCTTCACGGCCTATCTGAATGACATGTACAAACCGCTGCGCAACCTGGCCAAGCTCTCGACGCGATATTCGCGCGCTATGGTCAGCGTGCGGCGCATCCAGGAGATTTTCGAGACGGAGCCCGAAGGGCGCGACGGCGCTTCGGCGGTCGAGGCGCCGCCGCTCAAAGGCGAGATCGTCTTCGATCGCGTCTCGTTCGATTACGGGAACGGCAGGAAGGTTCTCGACGACGTCTCATTCACCATCGCCCCCGGGCAGCGCGTCGCCCTGGTCGGCCCGTCCGGCTCCGGCAAATCGACCATCGCCAGTTTGCTGCTCCGCTTTTACGACGCGCGCTCAGGAGAGATCAGGATAGACGGCGTAGACATCAGGCGATACAGCCGCGAAAGTCTGCGCCGCGAAATCGGCATCGTGCTGCAGGATTCGATACTATTCGGCGCTTCGATCCGCGAAAACATCGCTTACGGCAAGCCCGAAGCCGCGCTCGAAGAAGTTGTCGAGGCCGCGCGGCAGGCGAATGCGCACGATTTCATAGTCTCGCTGCCCGAAGGCTACGGCACGATCATCGGAGAGCGCGGCGCGACGCTTTCGGGCGGCCAGCGCCAGCGCATCTGCCTGGCGCGCGCGATCATCAAACGCCCCTCGGCCCTGATCCTCGACGAGCCTACCTCGTCAGTGGACGCGGAATCGGCCGCGCTCATTCACGACGCCCTGGAACGATTGCAGCAGGGCAAGACCACCCTGGTCATCGCGCATAATTTCGCCGCGATGGAAAAATTCGACCTGATCCTGGTCCTGAAAAACAACCGTGTGCTTGAACAAGGGACGCACGGACGACTGCTGGAACAAAAGGGACGCTACTACCGTCTCTATCAGCGACAAATCAGAAATGAGTATTACCCCTGAATCCGCCCTGATCCGTCGCCTCCCGGCCCTAGATGGGCATGGCCTTGTATTTAACTTGGCGAATGGGGTCGCTCAGCATAGGATTTGACCTCTTGACCAAGGTTCAGGTCGCTGACTTTCCCCATATTGTGTCGATGGTCAGCCCTCAGCGTATTTATGACGGGCTGTACTCAGGCGTTGAAGTCTTGTTTCCACAAAAACAGCCACGTCGAATATGCGTTGATCGCTATCGAAATGAGAAGCAGCGCCACCTCGATCGGGCTGACCTTCTTCGGGCAGTTTTCGAGGAGGATCAGGAACATCCACGGCAGCAACTCCATCGCGTAGCGGTAGGAGATCTGCCATCCGCCGGGGTTGCCGTGTAGCCAGAGCGTGAGCGTCAAGATCGCAATGGCGATCCACGCCAGAGTCTTCAACATAGCGTCGCGCGCGCCGGTTCTGAACAGGAGGATCAGAAAAGGGCAGCTAAGAAAGATCGATCCGCCGAATCCGGTCGGCGTGAGGTAAGGGAAGCGGTCAACGCGCCGCCAGGTTTCAAACAGCATGGCTTGGGCGTTAAGCGGGATGGCGTGAATCGAGAAGATGCCGTGCTGATACCACGGCTCATCGAGCACGCCCGGGATCCTCGCATAGCCGAAATCGAAGATAGAAGAGAACCGCGCGTAGTTGTAACCGAGCGTCAGGAGGCCTAGAGCAATTGGGACCGCGACGAACCGGTCGATCATCCGCCATCGGCTCAGGCCTTCTTTTACGGCGTCCGGCGGCGCGTTTTTGATAATCAGATAGATGAAAATAGGCGCCAGCAGAATGATCTCTGTGCGATTCCCGAAGGCCAGGGCGAAGCAAAGCCCGGCGAGCGCAGGTCGGTAGTCGATCAAAATGAAGTAGAGCGCCCCGAGTTGACCGACGACCGCGAATCCCAGCGAGATCTGCCAGGCGCCGGCAAAAGCCAGATTCGCCCACATCCAGGTTCCGAAGACCGGCAGAAGCGTCAACATCAGTCTTCGCTTTACGCCCTCGCCGTATTTGGCCGAGAGAAGATAGAAGAGCAGTGAAGCCGCGCCGGCGAGCAGCGCCGCGGTCAATGTTCCTGGGAAAAGTTCGATAAGGCCGAGACGCTTCAGCGCGGCCTGCGGTAGCATCGCCAGGACGGCGCCAAGCGGGAAGGCCGAGTAATAGCGCCCATCGAGCGGAACCATTTCATTCAACCAGTCGGGCGGGCGTTCAGTCAGCCCCAGTTTGCCATTCAGCAGCGCCTCGGCGATCCGGAATGTGTAATCATAATAGGAGCCCGAGTGTGAATTGGAGAAGTAATAAACTGCGAGGGTTCCGATGAAGAGGGCCGTAGGGATGAGTTTCGGGAAGCGCGCAAGAAGTAACGCCGCTTTAGCGCTGCCGAGGTTCGAATTTTTCGACCCCATTTCATTCATGGTCTCGGCTCGCTCATTTTTCGGGGAGCCTTCGTTTTGCCGCGGCGACTCCCTGAAATAATGCAATGGACAGGATTTTCAAGATTTCTCAGGACTTTGTGAATTGAGATCAATCCTGAACAATCCCGTAAACCCTGTCTATTATCTGATGAGAGTCAGAAGATAGTGTCGGTGATAGGAACTCTGGCTCCGTTTTCAATCGATGGCGCCCGCGTTTCATGGCTGGGGGTATGAGCGTCTTTGAGCTTTTCGATCTCGGTTTCAAAGATGTCAAGCGCGGCGCGGGCGGCGGCCTGATGCGCGCCTTTGATGGTGGCCCCTTCGCCGGTCGCGAAACATTGGCCGTTAACGCGCAATTCGACTCGGAAGACGCGGCGATGGTCGGGGCCGAGACTCTCGACAATGGCGTATTGAGGCGTTGGCAGCCCGACCGATTGCAGGCGCTCTTGCAGCGCAGTCTTGTAATCTGTCGCGGTAAGGTCTTGCGGGTCGATCTCGGAGAGCGTATCAGCGAACTCTCGCCGCACGAAATCCCTCGCGGCATCGATGCCCCGATCGAGATAGATGGCCGCGAGCAGCGCCTCGTAGGAGTCTACGAGCAGCGCCATTTTGTTCCGCCCGCCCGTCTTCTCCTCGCCTCGATTGAGAAGCAGGTAGCTGCCAAGGCGCAGCCGGGCGGCCTGTTTCTGCAGGTTGACCGCGCTGACAGTGTAAGCGCGCATTTTCGATAGCGTGCCTTCGGTCTGGGTCGGATAGAGTTCCAGCAGCCACGCGCTGATCAGGAATTCCAAGACGGCGTCGCCCAGGAATTCCAGCGCTTCGTTGTGAGGCGGGCGAGGGTCGGCTTGCTCGTTGGCGTATGAGCGATGGGTCATAGCCCGGCGCAACAGTCGGCGATCGCGGAAGAAATATCCGATCTCCTCTTCGAGATGCGAAAGCATCTCCTCGAAGGAAGACTGCGTCTCGTCATGGTTGTATGCCTGATTTTCAGTCGCTATGTCGCTCACGAGGATTACTGGCGCCTCTGCTTAGTCTCGGTCACGGTCTCCTGCCTTTCACAGCGCTTTTTTTGTCGGCTGTGGATTTGGCGCCATTGCTGCCGGGGGCGGCGGGCCCGCCCGCTTGCACTTTGACGGTTCCGGGAGTTGTTACCGGAGCGGGAGCGTTCAAGCTGGTCGAGTCTTCAGGCTTCGCCGGAACAGGCGCGTTGGCGATGGTCGGGTCGTTCACATAGTTTTTGATGTAATCTGCGGCTTTGTCCGGCGCATCGGTCCGGAATTTCCATAGAACGTCGAACTGTGGTTTGGCGGCGTCATATAAGGGTTTGGTGTTAGGACTGCTGGCCGTAGCAAGTACGCGGGCATATTCCGGGATCAGCTTGGTGTCGAGCAACTCGTTAACTTTCTTGAGAATCTCTTTGCCCGCGTCACTGGTCTTCTGATCATCAGTCATCGCGTCGTAGGGTTTTCTCGCTTCTATGTATTGGTTGTTGTAGACGATTGTGCGCAGGAAGTAATTGTACGGGTCCTTCCAGCCAGCGCCGTCTTTGCCCTTAACTTGAATGGCTTTGGTCAGATATTCGAGCGCCTGTCCCGCGTCGCCCTTGGTTTCGATCAGTCGGAAGCCTAGGAATTGGGCGCCGTTGGCCGCCACAAGGTCTTTCAAGGGGACCACGTAGAGATCGAAATCCTTCTTGGTCTTCTCCGACGCCTGGGCGCTCTCGAACTCCGTCATAGCCTGCTCGACGTAACCCTTGACCCTATCAAGTTTGTCATAGACCCTGCCTATCGCGGCTTGATGGCCGGCCAAGGCCATCTGGCCAAGAACAAAGAGATGAGAGGGAGATGTCTTGTCAGGCTCTATCTGAAGGAACGCGTCGCCGGCGGCGAAGAGTCCTTCCAACTTCGCGGCGTCTTGTGGAGGCTGCTTGTAGTAAACGTCAAACGCCGCTTGAAATTTCTCCGAGGCTTTATTCTGCTCATACAACTTGATCTGTTTCTTTGCGTTCTCGATGTATGTGCTCTTGGTGGAGTATTTGTCTACCAGTTCCTTGGATTGCTGGTAGCACTTCTCCACATCTTTCTTGGTGTAGCAGGTATCATACCAGGCGCGTTCAAAGTCGGCCTGCGCTTCCTCTTGCGCGTTCGCGGAGAGTGGCGCAAGCGCGATGAGGCCAGCCAGGGACATTAAGGCAATCAATAGGCTAAACTTCTTCTTCATATGAACTGAGTCCTCCACAGTCTTCTTCTCGGAATCTTCCCAGGTCTCGAAATCAGAATTCAGGGATTGGGTGAGCCGGGACGCCAACACGACATTCGATAATGCTGTGCAAACAGCCTTACCAAGATCTTATCAGATGAAATGGTATTTTGCATGAATCAGGGGGCTTGTCAAACCATAGTGTTGATTGCGGATTGAAAGGATGAAGGGGTGAAGAGAGAGATGCTCGGCGCCTCTTCACCCCTTCATCCTTTCAATCCGCAAACCGTCATCTACCACGCTTCTTGCTCTTCGGTTTGGTCTTGCCTTTGGCCGGCGCTGATTTGGCGCCATTGCTGCTTGCGGCCGGGGCGACCGAAGCTTTGGTGGATTGCAACTTGACGGCGCCGGGAGCGGTCGTCGGAGCGGGAGCGTTCAAACCGCTCGCGTCCGCAGGTTTCGCCGGAATCGGGACCGAATCGATGGTCGGATCGCTCGCATAGTTCTTGATGTAATCGGCGGCTTTGTCTTTGGCGCCGGTGCGATAATCCCAGTACGTGTCGAAATTGGGCTTGACGTCGTCGGAGTAAGGTTTGGTCTCTTTGCTTGTCGCCGTCGCGAGGACGCGGGCATATTCCGGGATCAGTTTGTTATCGAGCAGGTCGATGATTTTCTTGAGAGTCTCTTTTCCCGCGTCACTGAGCTTCTGTTCGTCCGTCATCGCATCGTATGGTTTTCTCGCTTCTATGTATTGGTTGTAGTAGACGATTTGGCGCAGATAGTAATTGTACGGGTCCTTCCACCCGACGTTGTCCTTGCCCCTTACCTGAATCGCTTTGGCCAGATAATCGAGGGCGAGATTCTGGTCGCCCTTTGTCGGGATTATCAACTGCCAGCCCAGGTACTGATTCATCTGAGCCATCACTAGCTCACGCATTGGCTCCCATTCTTCCTTCTTCCAGCCTTCCGGGGCGGTGGCGGGTTCAAACGTTTTCAGCGCGTCTTCGGCGTAGCTTTTGACTTTGTCGAGGTTCTTGTAGCCTACTCCCCCTGTCGCCCCATCAGCTCCGGCCAGGGCCATTCGCCCGATGACGTATTGTTGACCGGGTTGAGCTTTAAGGAATTCTTCGCCACTGGCGAAGAGTAGCTCCAGCCTGCCGGCGTCAGGGGCGTCGTAATAGCCCTTCAGTCCGTTTTGGAATTTCTGCAAAAGGTCCGCGATCTTCTTGTTGTCGATTTTCGTTTTGCAGTTCTTTGCGTAAGGGCTGGCCGGATATTTTTCAGCCAACTCTGTACAGAGCGGTATGCACTTAGCTTCGTCTTTCTTCTCTTTATCCCAGCAAGCTGCGTATGTATCACGCTCGATCTGCGCCTGCTGCGCCTGCTGCGCCTGCTGCGCCTGCTGCTCTTGCGCGTTCGCTCTCATAGCGGAAAGTGTGAGGCAACCAGCCAGCAACGTTAATGCGATCAACGGGCTAAAGTTCTTCATATGGAATTCATCCTCCACAGTCTTTATTTAGGAATCTTCCCGGATCTTAAAAATCAGAACTCAG
This sequence comes from Blastocatellia bacterium, assembly GCA_035714085.1. Taxonomy (GTDB): domain Bacteria; phylum Acidobacteriota; class Blastocatellia; order RBC074; family RBC074; genus JAJVID01. The sequence goes on along the minus strand of DASTMP010000088.1, from coordinate 19,462 downwards.
GGGTTGGGTACGGCGCCGCGATAACGCGACTTCGGAAATCTGCCCACTTTACTTAAGCGCCTTTGAAGAGACGCCGTCACGTCTTGACGCTATTGACGCCGCCAGTCCGCTGTAAGTTTCACCGCGCCGCTTTTTTTACATCGCGCAGCAAACACCGTTTGAATAATCGTCGTCTGATAGTCCGCTGGCGCCGGGAAGTGGTCCTGGCGCCGCAATCAACGAAGCCAGCGACGAAGACTTACGGGGTATGGCCTCTTGACGGAGCTTATTTTATGACGCTGCTCTATATACAAGAACTTGTCAGATGATGCGGTATTGTGCATGATTCGAACGCCTTGTCAAACCGCGCCTGATTGCGGATTGAATAGCTGAAAGGGTGGAAGTATGAAAGGGGCATATGGCATTTCTTCACCCCCGGCGCCCATTAATCCCTTCGCCCTTTCGACCCTGCAATCCGCAAACCGCAATCGAAATATGTTTAATTTACTTGATCACTACACTGCGCGCCGGGAGACGATTCTCAATTCAATTCGGGCGCTGGTCGAACATGAGACCAAGTCGCGCGAAGAGTCGAGGCTCAATGAGATTGCGGATTTCGTCGCTGGGCAGTTACGCGAAATCGGCGGCCAGGTAGAATTGACACCGCAAACTGGATACGGAACTCACCTACGCGCCGGATTCGATTTTGGTCACGACAAGAAGGAGCGAAGCGTTCTGGTGGTGGGTCATCTAGACACTGTCTGGCCTGTCGGCGCGCTCGACCGACTCCCTTTTCGCGTCACTCCAGAAGGATGCGCCTACGGCCCGGGAATCTTCGATATGAAATCCGGCGTCGCGATCATCATAGAATCGCTACGGACGATCGTCTTGCGACGCCTGGCAACGAAGAGGCCGGTTATGCTGCTGCTCACTTGCGACGAAGAAATCGGCAGCCAGACCTCGCGCCCGCTCATTGAGGAGGAAGCGAAGAACGCCGCCGCCGCTCTGATCCTTGAGCCACCCATCGCCGGAGGCGTTGTCAAAACCGGCCGCAAAGGCATCGGGACTTTTACCGTTCGGGCGCTGGGGCGCGCCGCGCATGCGGGCCTCGATCCTGAAAAAGGCGTCAACGCGATTGTCGAGTTGGCTCATCAAACTCTGCGGCTCGCCGGCCTCAACGATTATGAACGGGGGGTCACGGTCAGCGTCGGGCTGATTGAAGGAGGCAGCGCGTTGAACGTCGTTCCGGCCTGCGCTTCGGCTAAAGTCGATGTGAGGTTCTGGACGCCCGAAGACGGCGAGGGGCTTGTCGCCGCGATTCGCGGGCTCACGCCCGCCACGGCTGGCGCGCGGATCGAAGTATCGGGCGGAATAAATCGTCCGCCGATGCCGCGCTCTGAGAAGAACATCGCGCTCTACGAACACGCGCGGGGTTTGGCGGCCGAACTCGGTTTCGATCTCAAAGACGATGTCGTCGGCGGAGGCTCGGACGGAAACTTCATCGCGGCGATGGGAGTGCCTACGCTCGACGGACTCGGCGTTGACGGAGCGGGCGCGCACGCCGAACACGAACACATTGTCATCGACGATATCCCCCGCCGCGCGGCTCTGTTGACCAGACTGATGCAGACGGCGTGAGGATCAGGATCGAGGAATTGGGTAGAGACGCAAAATGTTGCGTCTCTACCCTGCTATCCTGTATCTTCGATCCTCTGTGAGGTGTGACAATCTCCATCTAAGCCTACGGCTGTAGATGGAGATTCTTGGGAGACCCCCATGTCGGATGCATATTTCCACAAGCGTTACTTTCCCTGTGTCCCGGGGTGGGAGAGGAGAGGGACAGAGTTATGACTCTTGACTATAAAATGCAACCACGACGCAGGGGCGACCTTTTCCCCTACCGCGTTCGTGATCGGGCGTCCGGTAGGGGAAAAGGTCGCCCCTGCGTCGGATCGCGTGGTCGGATTTAATAATCAAAGACCATTAGTCTGTCCGTGACATGAATTGTGGGCGGACGGACTAAAGTCTGTTCCACTATTGGTTGTCCCAATCTGGATGAGATAGAACCTTGATCTCCATGAGGCGTAAATCCTTACACGCGTTATTTATCCCTGTTCTGCTTTTCTGCTCGTTGATCTGTTTGCGGGCGCCTGACGCTCGCCCGCAAACAGGCGTTCGCGCGCAGAGCGCCGCCGCAGCCAACACCCGGGAAGACCGGCTCAGAGTCTTCGATCAGGTTTGGCGCGCGATAAACGACAATTATTACGACAGGCGCTATCGTGGGGTCGACTGGCGATTGCAGCGCGAGATTTTCCGCCCGCAAGCCGAAGCGGCGCATGATAGCGCGGAGCTTTATCGGGTGCTGCGGCAAATGATCGGCAAACTGGGCGACGCTCACACGCGGGTCTATACGCCCGAGGAGGGCTTCGATCGCGACCGCCCGGCAGGCGCCACGGTCGGGGTGGCCGTGCGTCGCATTGAGGGCAAACCCGTCGTGACCTGGGTCGACCCCGACTCCGAGGCCGCGCGCCGGGGCATACGGCCGGGCTTCACCGTCTCACAAGTCGATGGACTGCCAGTCGAGGAGGCGCTCGAACGAATACGCGACGAGCTCATTGAAAGCTCGACCCAAACGGCGCTCGAAACGCAAACCTATGACAGGCTTTTTCATGGGCCGCGCGACACGCCGGTGGTGGTGACTTTCATGGATAGCGAAGAGAAGCTCCACCGTGTAACGCTGATCCGCCGGTTCGTCGAATTCCAGCGGCGCGTGGTCTCCAGGAAGCCGCTTCATAATATCGGCTACATCGAGATCACGGGATTCGGGCCTGAGATCGAAAAAGATTTCGAGGCAGCGATGCGTGATGCGCAGGGGACGCGCGGCCTCATTCTCGATTTGCGGAACAACGGCGGCGGCTTCGTCGCCACTGTCGCCCAGATCGCGAGTTATTTCCTTCCCGAAGGCGACTCCCTGGGAGAATTCATCAGCCGGCAGGGGCGCGCCGCCTCCCGTTACACTCAACGGTCGGAGATAAATTATCGTGAGCCGCTCATCGTGTTGGTCAGCGCGCGTTCGGCCAGCGGTTCGGAAATCTTCGCCGCCACGATGCAGGAGCAAAAACGCGCTATAATCATCGGCGCAAGCCCCACAACCTGCGGTTGTCTGCTCGGCGTCAGCCGTACGTTGAAACTCCCGGACGGAGGCAAGCTCAACGTGAGCGACAGCGACTATCGCACGGCGACGGGGCGGCGCATCGAAGGGTCGGGCATTAAACCCGATTTGCAATTCGAAACGCGCATAGCGGATCTGCTGGCCGGCCGCGACCGAATGCTCGAATTGGCGGTTGATCAACTGGGGCGAATAATCGCCTTCGGATCGCGCGGCGCCGATATCGACTTTAGATTGAATCTGCCGAACGTCAGATTACAGTCATCAATTCACGGCTCAGACGCCTCGCAATCGAGGCCCTGAAGAATCTGCCACGGAGACATAGAGACGGAGAGAAAGAGAGATGGATGGACAGAGAGAGCGGGAGAGTGAGAGAGCGGGAGAGCGAGAGACGCTTTTTCTCCCGCTCTCTCACTCTCCCGCTCTCCGTCCCTGTGTCTGCGGTGGCAATCAGGAGAAAGTCATGAATCGTTTATTACAAACTCTTATGGCCGTAGCTTTGCTCCTCTTCATCACAGCCGTGGCTCAGGCCCAATGGGTCGTGGCGTTTCAGGAGAAATCCAGGCGCGATTTGAACGGCGTGTTTTTCATGGACGGCCGGTACGGATGGGTGGTCGGAGACCGCGGAATCGTCCACACTACACAGGACAACGGCGGAGAATGGGCGCCGCTAAACGCAAAGCTCAATGACAACATCAGTGACATCTTCTTCCGAACTCGCGACGAAGGATGGCTCGTCACGATCGGCTCGACCGGGTCGCGGATATTGAAGACGGCGAACGGGGGCGAGAGTTGGGAGCTGATGTTCCAATTAGCCGTGGCGCCCGGAGCGAGGAGAGACGACGTGCCGACGCTTTACAGCGTTGCCTTTCCGAACAAGAAGGAGGGCTGGGTTGTCGGCGACACCGGCAGGATCCTGCACACTGAAGACGGCGGGGCGTCCTGGCGGAGGCAGGAGAGCGGCGTGCGAGACGAGCTGGTTCACGTAAAATTCGTCAACGACAAGCGCGGCTGGGTCGTCGGCGCGAAGGGGACGATCCTTTACACCGATGACGGAGGCCGCACCTGGGAACGACAGCCCACCGGGACGACCAACCACCTCTACCACATAGAAACTCGAGGCAAAGAAAACGCCTGGGTAGTCGGCGACAAAGGGACGATCCTTCGAACGACGAACGCGGGCTTGACCTGGGAGAGAGTGGCGGTCGAGACATCGCAGAATCTCCTCAGCGTAGCCTTCGCTAACGATAAACAAGGATGGATCATCGGCTGGAACGGAACGATCTTGAGATCGGGTGACGGGGGCAAAAGCTGGATCGGGCAGGAGAGCGGCACCAGAGCGAATCTCTACGGACTTTCCGCCTCGAAAAAGGGAGTCTGGGTGGTAGGCGCCGAAGGTCTGGTATTGAAATACACTGGCCTGTGAGAGCGGTATGGTCAATTCACTCATGACGAAGCGCCTCGACCGGCATGAGCCTGGCCGCCGCTCGCGCCGGATAAATCGTCGCCAGCAGACAGATGACTACGGCCAGGGTCGCCACGGCGGCGCAATCGGCCCATTTGACTTTGAGCGTGATGTGAGAGATGGAGTAAATCTCAGCCGGGATCGAGATCAACTGATAATGATTGGCCACCCAACCGAGGCCAAGGCCGAGCGACAGCCCCGAGGCCGCTCCGATCAGGCCGATGACCAACCCTTGCAGCATGAATATTCGCCGAATTGATCGAGGCGTAGATCCCTGCGCGCGCAGGATCGCTATGTCGCGGTTCTTTTCGATCACCATCATCGTCAGGGTCGTGATGATGTTGAGGGCGGCGATGGCGATCAGCAGCGCGAAGAAGACGTAGACCATGCGATGCTGCAACTGAAGCGTCGCGTATAACGTGCGGTTCAACTCCTGCCAGTCGTTGGTCACAAAACCCTGCCCGGCGATCGCGCGGACCCGCGCGCCGATCTCCTTGACGGCGTAAATGTCCGCCACTTTCATCTGGATCATTTCGGCGGAGTCGCCGCTCCCTTTCACTTTCTGCGCGGCGGAGAGCGTAATGTACGCCCACTTCGAGTCATACTCGTACAAACCCGAAGAGAAGATGCCAGCCACCCGAAAGCGCGTGTAACGCGGCCGCGGCTGCAGCCCGGCGGGAGTCAGTCGTGATTGCATAGAGAGCGCAGTCACCACATCGTCGACCCGCAGCGCCATCGTCTGCGCCAACTGTTTGCCGAGAATGATCCCCTCTAGCGCCGCTTCCTGCGGTTCCTCCTTCGGATTCTGATCAGGAGGCTGGTTCGAGGGCGCTGATTTGAGCCGTCCAGGATCGCCCGCGATCACAGTCGAAAAGACCTCGTTGGCTTCGCTCGGCGAACTCAGATCGACGCCTTTGAGCACAGCGTATTCTTGATGCGCATTGGAGCTGAGCAGAACTTGCGCGTAGATCGTGGCCGAAGCCGCGCTCACGCCGGGCGCGGCGCGAACACGCTCGACCAATTCGCGATAATTCTCGATACCGCTGTTATCCTCTCTAAGCAGATTGAGGTGGGCCGTGCCTTGAAGGATCTTGTCTTGAACGTCGGCGCGAAACCCGGCGATCAGGGCTTGCGCGATAATCAGCGCCGCGACGCCGAGCGTGATTCCCGCGACGGCTATGGCCGTGATCACCGAGACGGCGGCCTGCCTCCGCTTGGCGCGTAAATAACGTAATGCGATGAAGAGTTCGTATTTCATTTGTAGGGAATGGGGAGTGGGAGAGAGTGAGAGCGGGAGACAAAGAGAAATTGATTCTCCCGCTCTCACTCTCTCGCTCATTCACTCTCCCGCTCTCCCGCTCCCCGATTCCGGCCGCATGTGTGGGAAGAGGATCACGTCGCGGATCGAATATTGATTGGTCAGGATCATGACCAGACGGTCGATCCCGACACCTTCGCCCCCGGTCGGCGGCATCCCGTAGGAGAGCGCGCGGATGTAATCCTCGTCGAACATCATCGCCTCTTCGTCGCCGCGGTCGCGCTGTTTCATCTGTTCCTCGAATCGACGGCGCTGTTCGATGGGGTCGTTCAATTCCGAGAACGCGTTGGCGATCTCCATGTTAGCGATGTACAGCTCGAACCTCTCGACGAATCGGGGGTCGGCGGCCTTCTGCTTCGAGAGCGGCGAAAGCTCCGTCGGAAATTCGGTGATGAAGGTAGGGTTGATCAAGTGGGGCTCGACCACCTGCTCGAAGATCTCGCCCAGCAATTGCCCGTCGTTCAGCTTCGGGTTGAAGTCGAGGCCGATCGCGGCGGCGGCGGCTTCAAGCCGCCCACGCTCCATCAAGCCTTCCCCCGTCGGTCGCGTCGCCTCGGCGGGCCAGTATTCCAACACCGCTTCGCGCATCGTCATCCTCCGCCAATCGTCGAAATCGATCACACGGTCTCGATAAAGCGCCTGGCGCGTCCCGCAGACCTTGTCCACCAGCGTCGTGATCAGGTCCTGCGTCAAATCCATTAACTCATTAAAATCCGAATAGGCCTGATACCATTCGAGCATCGTAAACTCGGGATTGTGCTTGTATGACAGCCCTTCGTTGCGGAAGTTGCGGTTGATTTCGTAGACCTTCTCGAAACCGCCGACGACCAGCCTCTTCAAATAAAGCTCGGGCGCGATGCGCGCGTAGAGATCGATGTCGAGCGCGTTGTGATGCGTGACGAACGGGCGCGCCGTCGCGCCGGTCGCCAGCGGCGAAAGCATCGGCGTTTCGACCTCGACGTAGCCGCGATCATCGAAATAGCGGCGGATCTCGCGGATGATCTGCGCGCGGCGCTCGAAGACCTCGCGCGATGTCAACTCGCCCGACAGGCGCTTTTCCTTGTTCAGTTCCGCGGCGCCGCTGGCGATCAAATCGACGTAACGCTGCCTGTAGCGCAGCTCCTTGTCCGCGACACCGTGATACTTGTCCGGCATGGGCAGCAGCGCCTTGGCCAGGAACTGCAAACGCGTGGCATGCACAGCCAGCCCGCCGGCCTTGGTGACGAATAGATATCCGGCAACGCCGATCCAGTCGCCAAAGTCCAGTTTCTGATAAAGGCGCCAGTCCGCGTCGCTCACGTTTTTTTTGTGGATATAGACCTGCAGCAAACGCAGACCATCGGACAGGAGCGCGAATGCGGAGCGCGTGTTAATAAGGCGCCCGGCGATTCTGACCTCGCCGCCTTCCGCGGCTTTCAACTCTTCGTTGACTCGCGCGGCTTCAGCCTCATCGGCCCTCTTGACGGCGTAGCTCTGGTAGCGTTCGACTATTTGCGAAATAGTGTGGGTGCGGTCGAAGCGGTTTGGATAGACGTCGTGCCCCATCTCTGCGATCTCCTCCAGATGGCGGCGACGCTGTTGAATCTGGTCAATCTCCTGATTGTCGAGCAAAATAGTAAAAACTCCCTCAAAAAAGTTGCGCCGAACGGTCTGTTTACGCGTGAAATGCTTATTCGGAATTCATTCGGAGCGGTAACAGGCGGCGCGTAGCGATGGCGGATCTGTAATATTCGAGACGAGATTATAGAAACCGCGATTTAATGGTGTCAATGACCCATTCATTCGTTAATGCCGCGATACATCTCAAACCACAACAGAGGAAAATGATATGAAAACAGGATCACGTATTTCGCTGGCCGTTGTATCGGTTTCGCTGGCTCTCTTCATCGCGTTCGCGGCGTATGGCCAGCGCAAAGAGGACTCGGGCGATCGGACGAGCGGAAATGAAACGCAATGGGAGTACCTGATCGTTTCCGGAGGCTCGGTCAATCTTTCGACCTCGGGCAATGAAAATTACCCAGGTATGCGGAAACAGACGGACGGCTCATTCAGCCGTGAATACTTCCCGCTCGAACGCAACTTCGATAAGCTCGGCGCTAAAGGGTGGCAATTGGTCAGCGTCCATGGCTCGCCGAACGACCCGGTCTATTTCTTCAAACGGCTGAAAGAGAGCAGATGACCAGCGCGGCCACGCTTGCTGACGCGCGGCACTGCGTCGGAGACGGAGAGCGGATGACCGATACAGTACCGCGCGCGTCAGCAAGCGGCGTGACGCCGCCGCGCGGCGCGCCGGCGCAAGAGAGAGCGGATGAAATTGCTGAAACATCCGTCCCCACAACCGCGTATAACCCGTTGCAATTGGATGGAATTTCGACCAAAACCTGAATAAGCAGAGACGTAATAAGGAGAGTAACTTATGGCTCAGACAATCGGCACAATCATTTTCGTGGTTCTGGCGCTGGTGGCGGTCGCGGCGGTTCTCAATTTTGTCCTGGGTTTGCTCGGGATCGTCATCACTCTGATCCCGCTGCTCATCAAGCTGGCAATCTTCGGCGGAGTCTTCTACCTGGCATGGCTGGTGTTTCGCAAACTCGCACACTCGAACGAGAGCTGAAGAGATCGGCGCCCCGATGCGCTCCCTGATGACGTGGATATTCAACCTCCAATAATGGCTCTTTGACGAGCCGCCATGCTCGATCTGGTTCCCTTGTCTCCAAATCGCGTTGGCTCACATTGGCCAAGGCCCTCGGGAATCCGCACGAGCGTGACGGCTCATTCTTTGTCGTATTCTTGAAGCGAATTTCAGCCACGAATGAACACGAATGTTCATCAATAGCGGCAAGCGACGGAAAACGGATGAATCATTGAGATCAGGAAAAATATTTGTGGTCATTCGCGGTCATTCGTGGCTGAAATTCCCTTTCCTGGAGTCTAGAGAAAATGGGCTCACTCTGGCGCATTCGACCAGCGCGCACAATTCGCTGAAACGTTCGATCACGTAATCGACTCCGGCATTGACCAGTTCCGTGCGCCCGCGAAAACCAGGAATGTAGCCACAGGTTTTCATATGCGCCGCCCTCCCGGCCTCGACATCGACGCGGCTGTCGCCGACCATCAGACATTCCGACGCCCGAACGCCACATCTGGTCGCCGCTTCGAAGAGCATTAACGGCGAAGGTTTGCGTTCCGGCAGACAATCTCCGCCGATAACGACCTCGAAATACGACGACAGCCCGATGCCTTCGAGCAGCGGGATTGTGAATTCGTAAGACTTGTTGGTGACGACGGCTTTCGGAATGTGACAGAGCCGCGCGAGCGTCTGTTTGACTCCGGGGTAGACGCGCGTTTGATCCAGCAAATGCTCGCGATAGTGACGCCTGAAAAGTTCGAGCGCGTGGTCAACATCATAGTCCGGCGGCGCGCCGTTCTGACCGGCCCTCAACGCGCGCTCAACCAGCAGTCGCGCGCCTTCGCCAACGAATGTGAGCACGCGAGTGTCGGGCAGCGTCCTGCGCCCGAGTTCGGCCAGCATCAGGTTTACCGAGTTGATCAGATCGGCGCGCGAATCCACCAACGTCCCGTCAAGGTCGAATAACAAACATTGATAACTCATCCGACTTTCGTTTTCCCTCAAAAGAGCGGTAGTATGATCTTTGAAGAAAAGATCACCTTTAACTTCCCAGTTTACAATCCGAATGCGGGCGAAGCCAGCGCGATTGCGAACATTACTCCCCATTACAACTTTGACGGCGATAATCAGGAAAGGATCACAATGTCCAAACAGGACGACGCTCAACACAAATTCACCAATCGGTTGATCAATGAAACCAGCCCTTACCTTTTACAACACGCCCATAACCCTGTTGACTGGTACGGCTGGGAAGACGAAGCCTTTGAGCGCGCTCGGCGAGAGGACAAGCCGATCCTGCTGAGCATAGGTTACAGGGCGTGTCATTGGTGTCACGTAATGGAGGATGAGTCGTTCGAGAACGAAGCCATCGCGCAATTGATGAATGACAATTTCATCAATATCAAGGTTGACCGCGAAGAGCGCCCCGATCTGGACGCGATTTATATGAACGCCGTGCAACTGATGACCGGGAGCGGAGGATGGCCGATGACGGTTTTTCTGACGCCCGAAGGCAAGCCGTTTTATGGCGGGACCTATTTTCCGCCGGTTGACCGCTACGGGATGCCGGGGTTCCCGCGCGTGCTGATCTCCGTCGCCGAGGCCTATCGCGCGCAACGCAATGAGATCGAAAACAGCGCCGAGGGGATGCTCAGCGAGTTGAAGCGGCTGGATCGGTCCGTCGCGCCGAAAGGGGAGTCGGAAGGCGAGTTGAGTTATGAGGTCGCCGATCACGCGGCGACTCACCTGGCGAGAATGCTCGATCCGGTTTACGGCGGTTTCGGTAACAAACCCAAGTTCCCCCCTTCGATGGCGCTGGAGTTTCTGCTTCGCCACTATCATCGAACGAAAGACGCCGGCGCGCTGAAAGCGGTCGAATTGACTCTGAACAAGATGGCGCGCGGCGGAATATACGATCAGTTGGGCGGAGGCTTTCATCGCTACTCGGTTGACGAAAAATGGCTCGTTCCGCACTTCGAGAAGATGCTCTATGACAACGCGCTTTTGAGCCGCATCTATACAGACGCCTATCTAGCCACCGGAAATGAGTTCTACAAGCGCATCGCCGTCGAGACGCTCGATTATGTCGCGCGCGAAATGACGGACAAAGGCGGCGGTTTTTATTCCACGCAGGACGCTGACAGCGAGGGCGAGGAAGGGAAGTTTTTCGTCTGGACGCCGGAAGAGGTCACGGCGCTGCTCGGCGAAGAAGACGCGCGTCTGTTCAACCGCTACTTCGATGTGTCGGAGGCGCCCAATTTTGAAAGCCACAGCATCCTGCACGTTGACGAAGATATCGACAAAATCGCCAGATTGATGGGCGTATCGCGCGAGCGTCTTGCCGAGACCATCGAACGCGGCCGCCCTATTCTGTTCGACGCGCGCGAGAAGCGCGTCAAGCCCTACCGCGATGAAAAGATATTGACCGCCTGGAATGGATTGATGATGCGGAGCTTCGCCGAGGCCTCGCGCGCATTCGATCGGGAAGATTATCTGAAGATTGCGATCAGGAACGCGGACTTTCTGCTGACGAGTCTGCGCCGCGACAGGCGATTGCTCAGGACGAGCAAAGACGGCGAGAGCAAGCTAAACGGTTACCTCGAAGATTACGCATACGTAATTGACGGATTGCTCGCGCTTTACGAATCGTCGTTCGACCCGCGCTGGTTCGAAGAGGCGCGGGGGTTGGCGGAGACGATGATCGAGCAGTTCTGGGACGCCGAGGCCGGAGGCTTCTTCTTCACCGGCGCCGATCACGAAAGGTTGATCACGCGTACGAAAGATTTTTACGATAACGCGATTCCGTCCGGGAATTCGGTGGCCGCGTCGGCGCTCATGCGCCTGTCACTGCTCACGGGAGAGGATCGATACCGAAGGATGGCCGAAACAATACTCCGGTTGATGAAGCCGGCGATGACGAGCGCGCCGAGCGCGTTCGGACGGCTGCTTTCGGCTCTCGACCTGTTTCTGGCCTCGCCATATGAGGTCGCCATCATCGGCTCGCCTGATGACGAAGAGACGCGCGCAATGGTCAACATAGTTTTCAAACGCTATCTGCCGAACAAGGTGGTCGCCTTCGCTCCGGAGGCCGACTCAAAGGCCTCACGGACCATTAAGTTGCTCGAAGGGAGGGGCAGGATCAATGGTAAGGCGACGGCCTACGTTTGCCGCAATTTTTACTGCGAAGCGCCGCAGACTCGCGCCGACGGTCTGGCCGAAGCGTTGGAAGCGGGCCAATAGCGCCAAAACCACGGCTGCCAAAGACAAAAATTGACAGCCCTGATCGGTTTAAATAAGATAGCCTTCTGTTTTTTGAGTGGTTTCACCTTATTAGATCGGGGTGTCAAGTCTAAACAACATGGCAACTTTAGGCCAGCAACTGAAACAGTCGCGTGAAGAGAAGAGTATCTCGCTCCAGGAAATCGCCGAATCCACCCACATCAGCATTCGTTTTCTCCAAGCGATAGAGAACGACGCTTACGATGTTCTACCCGGCGGTGTTTTCAACCGCGCGTTCGTCCGCAAATTCGCCAGACAGGTCGGCTTCGACGAGGAGCAGGCTGTCAATTTGTATCAAGAGCAATGGCAAGAACAAGGCGGCGAGCCGGAGCGCGGTTACCAATTGGGCGTCGAAGAGTTTGAATCCAGACCGACATCAGGCAATGGTCTGCTCATCAGTTTCGTGGCGCTGATAATTTTGGGGTCGATGGCCTACGCCGCTTATCAATATTTCACTCCCTCTGTGTCCGATTCCGGCGGAAGCGCTGCGATCGGGGTAAACACTCCGGCCTCGCCGGGCGCTACGGCGTCGCCATCCTCAAGTCCGGGCAGTCCGTCGCCTGGCGTCAGTCCGACGCCGGACGCTTCGGCGTCTCCGACGCCCAGCCCGACCCCGGATGTGGCCGCCGTCGCAATGCGCGTCCAACTCTCGGCGCCCACTGAAGAGGTCTGGCTCAAAGTCAAAGCTGATGACAAAGAGGCCGAGCAGATGCTATTGCAACCCGGCAAGTCGCGCGAATTCGACGTGAATCAAGAGATTATTTTATCGATAGGCAGGGTTCAATCCTTGAGGATCGCTATCAACGGGCGCAACATGGATTTCGTCAAACTTCTGCCTAATCCGAAAGCTATAAGAGCGAGTAATGTCGTTATCAAGAAAGATAACTATCAACAATATCTCAATTAGCCTTATACCACTTCTTTATGAGAAGACGGGCGCGCAGGCTGAGCCTGCCGGATTGCGCGCCCACACGCGCCGCAAGACATAGCGCCGCGCGAGACTCATCTCGCGCGGTTTTTGTTTTTAGGTGAAATCTTATGTTAACTGAAAACCTGATAGAAGCTCTGACATTTGACGACGTACTACTTGTTCCGGCCTATTCCGAGGTCCTTCCGGCGGAGACGGACACGACGACGCGCCTGACACGCAACGTCAACCTCAACATCCCCGTCATCAGCGCGGCGATGGACACCGTGACCGAGGCCCCTATGGCGATCGCCATCGCGCAGCAGGGCGGGATCGGCGTGATCCACAAGAATCTGTCCATCGAGGCGCAGCGCGACGAGGTGGACAAGGTCAAGCGGTCAGAATCGGGGATGATCGTCGACCCGGTGACGATGACCCCCGACCGCAAGATCCGCGAAGCGCTGGCCGTTATGGAACGATACAAGATATCTGGCGTGCCGGTCATCGCCGAACAGGGGAGGCTCGTAGGCATCCTGACCAACCGCGACCTGCGCTTTGAGACGCGGCTCGACCTGCCAATCTCGGAAGTAATGACCAGAGAGAATCTGATCACCGTTCCGGTCGGCACCACGCTGCGCGAGGCCGAAGGCATCCTGCAAAAATACCGCGTTGAGAAGCTGCTGGTCGTCGATGAGAACTATCACCTCAAGGGCCTGATCACGGTCAAAGACATTCAAAAGGCGATCAAATATCCCAACGCGGCGAAAGACAGCCTGGGCCGGTTGCGTTGCGTCGCGGCCATCGGCGCGACGGGCGATTTTCTGGAGCGCGCGGCGGAGCTGGTCAAGGCTCGCGTCGACATCCTCGCCGTCGACACCGCGCACGGCCACAGCTCGCGCGTGGTCGAAGCCGTCAAACGCGTCAAACAGCGTTTCCCTGAAATAGAGTTGATCGCCGGAAATATCGGCACGGCCGACGGCGCGAAAGCGTTGATTCAAGCTGGCGCTGATGCGGTGAAGGTCGGAATCGGGCCCGGGAGTATTTGTACAACTCGCGTGGTCACCGGCGCCGGCGTGCCGCAGATCACGGCCATTACGGAATGCGTCCGCGGGGCGGCGGGTTCAGGCGTCCCGGTGATCGCCGACGGCGGCGTCAAATATTCAGGCGACATCACCAAGGCTATCGCGGCCGGCGCCGACACTGTGATGATCGGCTCTTTGCTGGCGGGCGTCGACGAATCGCCCGGCGAGATCATTTTGTATCAGGGCCGCAACTTCAAATCGTATCGCGGAATGGGAAGCCTGGCCGCGATGAGGCAGGGGAGCAAGGATCGTTACGGGCAGGAGGGCGAGGACGCCGAGAGTAAACTGGTGCCCGAAGGCATCGAAGGACGCGTGACTTACAAAGGCTCGCTCGCGGCGCTCGTGGCGCAACTCGTCGGCGGGCTGCGCGCGGGAATGGGTTATACCGGCTGCCGGACGATCGGCGAATTGCAGCGCAACGCGCGCTTCATGAAGATCACCGCCGCCAGCTTGAAAGAATCGCACGTCCACGACGTGGTCATCACGAAGGAAGCGCCGAATTACAGGGTCGAGTGATCGTTGTTTTGACCTCCCGGCGCTTCTGGGCTAGATTTCCCCTCGAACGATCGGAGATGGCGTCGCCGTCGCGGCGACATCTCATCCGGTAATTTCGATTGTCTCTATCCAAACAATTCAATCATCAATTCAATAGTCTATGACCAACACGTCAAAAGTCGTCCCGCGTCTTACCTCCACCCAATGGCTCATTTGCATTATCGCCGTCATCGGCTTCGCGTTCGACACATACCAATTATTGATGCTGCCGCTGATCATTCGCGACGCGATTACGAAGCTCGGCGGATACGCGTTCGGTAGCCCCGAGTTCAATTACTGGCGCGATCTGTTCTTTTATGCGCCGGCGGTGGCGGGCGGGATATTCGGGCTGCTGGGCGGATATTTGACCGACCGCCTTGGGCGGCGGCGCGTGTTGACATGGAGCATTCTGGTTTACGCGTTCTCGGCCGCAGGGGCGGCGTTCGCGACGACGCTGCCCGCGCTGCTGCTCTTCCGCTGCGCGACGTTCATCGGCGTGTGCGTTGAATTCGTGGCGGCCGTGGCGTGGCTGGCGGAGCTATTCTCCGACCCGAAGCGGCGAGAGGCGGTGCTTGGCTACACGCAGGCTTTCTCCAGTGTAGGCGGGGTGATGATCAGCGGGATGTCCGTTCTGATTGCGAAGGTCTCCGCGTCGCTGCCGGCGATTCACGGCGCGCATGAGAACTGGCGCTACCTGCTGATCTCGGGATTGATTCCTGCGATCCCGTTGATCATCATCCGCCCGTTCCTGCCCGAATCGCCCGTCTGGCAGGAGAAGCGCGCCGCCGGGACGTTGAAGCGGCCCAGTTTCCGCGAACTCTTCATACCTGAATATCGCAAAACGACAATCATCGCGGCTGCGATGTTCGCATGCAGTTTGGGCGCGGCTTTTGGCGCGATTCAACAGATTCCGCAGATCGTGCCCGCGCTCGTCAAGGTTGACAGTCTGCTGCCCGCGCCGGAGCGTCAGAAGATCATTTCGAGCGCCGTCGGAACTACGTCGTTCTTTCAGGAGATCGGCGGCCTTGTGGGGCGATTCCTGCTGGCGTTTCTGGCGATCCGCATCCTTTCACGGAGAAATTTGCTTCGCGTCTTCCTGATTCCGGGATTGATCCTGATCCCTTTGATCTTCATCTTTCCGGGAACGAGCGATCTGCGACTCTTGCAGTGGGGAATGTTCATCGCAGGGCTGTTCACAGTCGCGCAATTGAGTTTCTGGGGAAATTACCTGCCGCGTGTCTATCCGACGCATTTGCGCGGAACCGGCGAGAGCTTCGCGGCCAATATCGGCGGGCGGATGATCGGCGCGTCGGCCCCGCTGTTGACCACGCAATTGGCGGTGGCGGTTCCCGCCGGCGCCCCCGCAACGAAACTCGCTTACGCAGCAGCCGGCGTAGCGTTGCTTGTTTACGCGGGCAATCTGATCTTGAGCTTCTTCCTACCGGAGCCTAAGCAGGAGGAATTGCCGGAATAGCGACCGCTTGCTTTTCACGCCGGCCAAGCTTTAGGATTTGACCCGTTTTGAAGTCGGTCAGACCAAAATCACTTTTACAATATCGAGCGCGGGCGTCGCCGTATCATCGCGTACCCCTTTGTGTACCAGCTTCACCCCCGTCGAATCTTAAGGAGTATGAAGACATCAATGAGGAAACCACTGTCACTCGTCTTAATTCTTTCATCCGTCGCCGTTCTTGCCTCGTCCGCCTGGCTCGAATCAGTCGCCCAAACCGCTAAAGGCAAGAACTCGGGCGGTGATGCCGCCGCGCTCTATGCGAAGCATTGCGCCAAATGCCATCTCGCAGACGGCAAGGGGCTTGAAAGCCTAAGCCCGCCCAACTTCACCGACGCGAAATGGCAATCGGCGAACACCAATGCGGCGCTCGCCAAAGGCATTCGAGACGGCCAAGGCGCTATGCCATCGTTCAAAGACGTGCTCACACCCGCGCAGATCAACGCTCTGGTCAAACACATTCGGGGTTTTAAGCCGAAGGCCGCGAAGAAGTAGACTGACGGCCAATCAGGAAAGAGACCGGCGAGTGATGAGCGATAAGCTCACTCACTCGCCGTTTTGTTTACATAATGCGCGTACGAAGGCGGCAAGCGGTACAGCGCCGATCTACTTTTTGAGCGATTTGAGCATCGCGTGGAACTCGTTCTCCGCCGCCGCGACGGTCTTCGCAGGCCCGGTCAATTTGAAGAAGATGTCGCCCTCCGGCCCTTCGACGATTGCGCCGATCAGCCGGTAGCCGGCCTTCGGCCCGCTCGATTGTCCCATCATTGGCCCGCCGCCTTTGAACGTGCCGCTCACGTCGACGGTCGTTACAGGCAGACCGTTGATCGTCTCCGACTTCTGTTTCGGCTCGCCGTCGGTCTTCTCGAACTGCCCAATCCATCGAGTGATGTTGGCCTGGACGCCGCCGCCCAGACGCTCGAACACCGCGCATTCAGCGCCTTCGGTGTCACCTTTCGCTGCCGGAGCGGTGTAAGTAGCCGCGCGCATCCCGCTGGCAGGTTTTGCCTCCCACCGCGAGGGCGCAGTCCATTTGACCGACCCCGAAGCGCCGTCCTGACCACCGGACGCGATTGGCGCCGGCGCCGAGGAGCCGCTCGAATCATGACCGACGGCGATCGTAGATGATTCGGGCGTCGACTTGGTCGCGGCCGGCGCCGCCGGTTGTTCTGACGTGATTTCCTTCGGCGCGGACGCGCAGGCCGAAAAGATCGCCAGAGTCGAAAGGGAAACGATTGAAATGCAATTGAAAATTCGCGCTCTGTTCAAGTTGGTATTACTCCTTGTTGATTTCAGATTTTGTGGGGAGAGAGGTAATGCTAACTCAATCTCCCGCTTCTTGCATCGTAGAAAATCATCCACAAAGCCACACGAAGGGGCACAAAGATGAAATCAATCCTTAGTGTCTCTTTGTGTGGCTTTGTGGATGAGATTTTCATTTTACTTGCGTCCCGACTTCGCGTACTCGCTCTTCAACAAATCCATCATTTCTTTCCGCCGATCATACAGACGCTTCAGCTTGCGCGGCTCGCGTTTCGCGAAGGCGTAGGCCGTGATCAGAGGTAGCGCCACTGTCGAATCGAGGTAACAGACCACCGCGCCCGGCAATTGATCGGGATCGATCTTGCCCCAGCTGACCGCCTCCCCAGGTGTCGCGCCGCTCAATCCGCCGGTGTCGGGCCGGGCGTCCGTCAGTTGCAAAAAGTAATCGTGGCCTTTCTCTTCGATGCCCAGCACCTCTTGAATCTGCGGCTCTGTTTGCAGCGCGAAGTTTTTCGGACTGCCTCCGCCGCAGATGAAGACCGCCGATTTTCCCCCATTTCCAAAGAGGCCGCGTTTGGCGGCGAGGACGATCGCCGCCGTCTCATTGACGTCCGCCGAGGGGTTCAGGCGCAATCCGCCACCCTGCAGTTCCATGGCGGCCACGTTCATCCCGATCGAGCTGTCGCCGGGCGATGAAGTGTAAACCGGGACGCCGTGATGATAAGCGGCCGCGAGCAGCGAGTGATTCTTCAAACCAAGCGCGCGTTCGCGTTCGGCGACGTACTTGCCGCAGAGGTGATGGAACTCGGCCGTCGACATCTCGCGCTGGAACTCTTCGGCGCGAATGATCTCACGGAAGAAGGCGTCGGTCGAAAGCAACACCTCGTAATCGAAGAAGATGTCGTAGATGCGTACGACGCCTTCTTCGCGCAGCTCCACGTCGCTGGCCTGGTGGCTGCCTCGGTGCATCGAAAGGCCAAGTCCGAAATGGGTGTCGTGATAGAGATTGGCGCCGGTGGTGATGATCCAGTCGACGAAGCCGGCTTCGATCAAAGGGATGATCGCCGAAATACCCAGACCGGCGGGCGTCAACGCGCCGGTCAGCGTCAGGCAGACGGTGGCGTCGTCTTGCAACATCCGCTCGGCGAAAAGTTGCGCGCCCTCGCGCAACCGCGCGGCGTTGTAGGCTTGAAAGTTGTTCTCGATCAATTGAACGATCGACGTCTCTCCGCCGATCGGCGTCGGGGCGATCCGCTTGCCTTGCAAATACCTGCTCTTGTTCATCCAGCCTCCGGGTGAAGAATGATTACGGGATAATTTTGAATTGTGGACGGGAAGGGGCGAGTTTATGATGTGAAACCTCGAAACTCAAATTCTGGAGGCGCGCTGTCGGACGGATCACTCGATGGGCTTTCGACGCGCGGTAAAATCATGAGAAAAATTTTTGCGGTGGCGATTCTGACCGTTTTGATGGCGGGCGCGTCGCTTGCCGATGTGCTCTATCTGAAGAACGGTAGCGTGCTCAATGGCGCCTTCGTCGGCTTTGAGAACGGCAAGTTCATATTCGAGACCGGAGGCAACCGGCTGGAGTTCCGCCCCGATCAGGTTTCGCGGCTGGTCATCGAGCGCGACGATCGTCGCCCGTCGATCGATCGTCGCCCGTCGAGCGGTCGTCGCCCGCCGAACGATACCGGCAATCCGCCCAATTCGCCCGCTGAAGGGCGGGAACCGATCCGCACTTTCGACGTGAAACTCGAAGATCAGTGGTATCGCTCGCAGATTGAGGTTGAGCGAGGCCAGCATGTGCGCGTTGAAGCCAGCGGAACGATTTATCTTGGGGGGCGAACGGCGACCGGGCCCGAAGGTTTGCAGGGGCGGCGCGATCCCGATGCCCCTCTGCCGCAAGAGAACGACGGCGCTCTTGTCGCCGCCATCGGGAAGGACTCTGATTCGCCTCCGATCCTCATTGGCCTTTCGCGCGAAATCACCGCCGACCGCGACGGCGTACTCTATTTCACGGTCAATCATGGGGAGACGCGCGACGCCCGCGGCTCCTTCCTCGTCAACGTGATTATTGATCGCAGAGGCGGCGAGCCGGGCGGTGGATCGAGACCAGGCGGCGGAACTAGGCCGGACGGCCGATCAGCGGGTGAAGGGCGCGAAAAGACAATCACCGTTAACGCCAATCAGCCCTGGATCGATACGGGCATCGATGTCGAGCCTAACATGACGTTCACGATTACGGCTGAGGGAACGATTGAACTCGACTCCCGCAACCGCAGCGATCCCAACGGCAACCGCAGCGCGAGCAACAGTACTTCGAACTA
>DASTMP010000087.1:0-2929 GCA_035714085.1 Blastocatellia bacterium | reverse complement strand
GCAGGAGGCGCATTGAAAAGCAATTGGGCGAGTGGCCGAGACTGCACGCTGGAAGCGATGCGTACCCAGGCGTCTACCGATTTATGCGTAGGATTCATTGAAGTAGTTGATTGTATTCAGCTTTAATTTGCACATGCCTCAATTAACCGCGGGCCGTCTAGCAATATAGAGAGATGATTTATAACATCGCGACCGAGGAAACCAACTTCTTGATCGGTTAGGAGAAATTCCCCTCTAAATATTTTTCGCTGAAAGATCAATTCTGCACGGATGGATTGTGAAATGCTGGCGCTGCCGTCAAAACTCGTCAATTCATAGCCGGAATTGGCGCTGACTGGAATGCCAAGAAAATCAACAGATGCTTTTGGCAGGAGCGTCACGTCAGCGCCTGAATCAATAAGTAGCGGCACATCAGTGAGCGTGGCGCCGCTTTCGGAATTTCGCAGTGTGGCCCTCGCTACAGGAGCCGGAGGTGAAAAGGGGTTACTCTCGTAGGCTGGCATCGTTCGGTTCCTCGATTACCTCCTTGACAAAATCAATGGCTTGTTCCGAATGCGCCAGACGCGGGCTGCCAACAAAATGCGCAGGCTGAACTTCAAGACTCGGAACGACAACATAAACCCGTGTTTTCTCAGGCAGACGAAAGTCATTCAGCAATTTAATCTGTCCGTTTTCGACGATAGCTTCAAAAGTAGTTACGCTCATAATCTTGCCTCCATTCTTGTCTAATCTTAGCACCTACACTTAAGGGGGCGTCAATCGGCGACGGCGGAGCGGGAATGCCCGCTCCGCGCAGAAAAAGAGGCTGACCGGGCGCGTTATTGCCCGCCGCCCGCCGCTTCCATTTTGGCCGCGCCGTTGATGAAGTTCGTCACGTCTTGATGCAGCTTCTCGCGCGACTTCTTCTCGATGTACATCATGTGGCCGGCTTCGAAATAGGCGAAGCTGGCGTTTTTGCGGATAGAAGGCTCCAGGCTCATGTGCGAGACGGTGTTTTCGATGCCATTGAAGGGCGTGGCTACGTCGTAATAGCCGCATAGCACCAGCAGCTTCAAATGGCGCTGCTGCGTCATCGCCGAACGCAGGGATTCGGCCGGCAAGCCCGGCTGCCCTTGATCCCACGGCTGCACGCGGGCGGTTAGAGTGTAAAACATTTCGGTATTCCACTTCAGTTCGCGGCGCACGTAATCCTGAAACATCGCCACATAAGAGCCGTCGTACGAGGCCAGGCTGGGGTCGTATTCATCCCGCTCGCCGGCGGCGTCCGCGTCCATTCCGGTAAAACGCGCGTCTATGCGGCCCAGGGTCAGGCGTTTGTCGCGCAACAGTTCCTTGAACCAGCGTTGCGGGTTGACGCGCAGGTTGGTCTGCTCGATGTATTTCGGCGAAAGCCCCGTAAAGCGCGCCAGTTCCTTGACGACCTTCTGATATTCCGCCGGCGGCAATTCGTCGCCTTTCTCCAATGCGGCGGCGTACTCGCCGTGCGCGAATTGGCGGGCTTTTTGCGCCAGTTCGGAGACGCTCAGCTTTTGCAGGTCGGGAGGCAACACTTTGTGATACCAGGCCGAGGCGACCAAAGTCGGCAGAAAGAAGATGGTCCGATCATCCGCGCCCCAACTGCCGAAGCCCACAGCGGACAACAGCACGACGCCGTTCAAGTAGATTTGATGGCGGCGCTGCAAAGTGTACGAAAGCTGCGCCGAGCGCGTAGTGCCGTAGCTTTCGCCGATCAGGAATTTCGGCGAAGCCCAGCGCTCGTTGCGCGTCAAGTACTGATAAATGAAATCGGCGAAGTAGGTGGCGTCCTGCTCGACGCCGTAGAATTGCGCGGTGTTTTCACCCGGCGCAGGGCGGCTGTAGCCGGTCGAGATCGCATCCACGAAAACCATATCGGTAGCGTCGAGGAATGAATCTCCATTCTCGACGATCGAGTACGGCGCGGGCATCCCGAATCCATCATCGGTCAACACGATTCGCCTCGGCCCCAGGCCCATGTGCGTGTATGAAGAAGCGGAACCCGGCCCGCCGTTGTAGACGAACGACAATGGGCGTTTGGATTTATCCGGCGCATCATCTTTGGTGTAGCCCACGAAAAAGAACGTCGCCTTGGGCGAACCGTCATCGGCCTTGATGTTGTATGTGGCGGCGGTCGCGGTGTAGTTGATCTGCTGTCCGCCGATGTGAACGCTGTTGTGAGTGACTGAACTCTTTTCTTCCGGCGGCGGAGCGGGACGCTGTTGCCCGGCCTGTCCTGGCGCCGTGGGCGATGTTGTTTGGGGCTGCTGCTCAACCCCTCCCCTGCCACGATTGCCGCGCTGGGGTGGGTCCGTCTGCGCCTGCGCCAGGCACAGGGCGAACAGCATGGTCGTCGCTAAGGCAAATAAACGTCTCATTATCTTCTCTCCTTATCGAGTGGTGGCAAACTGGCGCCCGGACAGAGAAACAGGGGCGAATCGTTCTCTGACCAGGTTTGTTTTCGAGTTATGGTGAGATGCGGGAAACTTCAACTGCTGTCAGCTTCTCGGCGGCTGATGATATCACAGATCGGCGTATTATGCGGGGCGTCGCGGACGCTGCTTCGCCGAAACGGACTTGATGATGATCCGGCCAGGGGCGGCGCCATTTATCGGCTTGTCGCAACGTTCGAGCGCGCGCTTCATCAACGCCCTGACCGCAGGCTTGTCCAAATCAGCCGCGGTTTCAAGGACGATGTGACGGACCACTTTGCCGCCGCCTTTCAGCAGCTTTTGTGGATCGGGAATGTTTGCTCCGCGCAGGAAAAAGAGGGTTACCCAACGCGGATACAGCGCGATCGAAAAGATCGCGTCCGATGCGCGTTCCGTCGGGCTGAAGCCGATGACGAGCGCATTGTAGTTGTCGTACACCAACTCGATGGCGCCGGGCAGTCGATCCCGCATCTTGGCGAGCG
>DASTMP010000086.1:0-2210 GCA_035714085.1 Blastocatellia bacterium | reverse complement strand
TCGCGTTGGCTTTGAGATCACGCAATACGTCCGACAACGCCTTATCCGGGCGCAGCTTTGACAGCAAATGTACGTGATCATCCGTCCCATTGATCGCCAGTGAAATCCCGCCCAAATCACGAATCGTACCGCCGATGTAATTGTAGAGGCGCGATTGATGGGCGTCCGTGATCAGCGGTTGGCGATTTTTCGTGGAGAAGACGATGTGATAAATCAGGTTCGTGAATGTCTCAGCCATAATCCTTCCTGAATGGCTGTCGCCCGCGTTCGCGGGCTGGTGTATTTTTAGGCGAAAGCCTGGGGTTCCGCCGACGCTCCACCCCAGGCTTTATGCTGCCGCCCGCATCCGCGGGCTGAAATCCGCGCCCTATATTTTGTGAAAAATGTGGGTAATGGCGAGTTCGCAAAATCGTCCTACTATTATATCCTCAGACCCACAACTGCTGCGCCAGCATATTCAAAAACGTCCCCACGTCTGTCACCACGCCCAGCGTCTGCTGCGAGCCGCGGTCGGAGAGTTTCGTGACGACCGCCGGGTTGATGTCCACGCAGACCATCCGCACCCACGAAGGCGTCATATTGCCCGCGCCTATCGAATGAAGCATCGACGACAAACAGACGACCATCTTCGCGCCGTCTAGCAGCCGCGCGTAATCTTCCTGGGCTTTGATCAAATCCATCTCGGTGTCGGGCAGCGGGCCGTCGTCGCGGATCGAGCCGGCCAGCACGTAAGGGACGTTCTTTCTGACCAGTTCGTACATAATGCCCGAACGCAGGACTCCGGCTTCGACCGCGCCCCGGATCGAGCCGTAGCGGTTGACGATGTTGATGGCGCGCATATGGTTCTTGTGCCCTTCTTCGATCGGAATGCCGGTCTCCAGGTCGACGCCTAGCGAAGTGCCGAAGAGTTGATGCTCGATGTCGTGAACGGCGATGGCGTTCCCCGAGAGCAGGGCGTCAACGAAGCCTTTGCGGATGATCTCGCAGAACGCCGCCGTGCCTCCCGTATGCACCACCACGGGGCCTGCGACGAAAACTACGCGCCCGCCTTCCGCTTTGATCTGGCGCATCATCTTGGCGATCTTACGGACGGCGGTCTCGGCGCGGCGTTCGGATGAAATCTCGTTCGCCATAAAGGCGAAGCCGAACCGGTCGCGCTCCTTGAATTCAGGTTGAATGCGAACGCCGTTCGCGCCGCAGACGACCATCTCGCCCTTCTTCACATCGCGCAGCTTGCGGCATTCAGCGACAGAGGCGTCCTGAAGCCCGCCCTGAAGCTTGCCCTGAAGCTCGGAGGACTCTTCGCGGACGATGACGACTGCGTCCATTCGCTGTTTGGCGACCTCGACCCACGCGCCGCCGATGCGGACGTAAGTCCGATGATTGGTCGTCGAATAGAAATCATCGGGCGCGACGCGGTCCTCAGGCGCGGGCTTCAACGTCGCGTCGGTGATCCGGGCCTGGTAGCAGCCGAGCTCGACCAGCTCTTCGAGCGTCCTGTCGAGTATCTCCCTGGTCGGCGCGATCACCCGCATCTGCAGTTGTGAGAACTCGTCGTTGGTGCGCCCGAGCTTGAAGTCGATCACTTCGTAGACCGCGCCGCACTCGATCACGCGATCCATGATGTTCGACAATATCTGCGAATCGACCAGGTGGCCTTCGGCTTCGACTATTTCAACGTGGTTCATAGGCTTAATTTCGAACTCGTGATTTAGGATTCAAATCGAGAAAGAAAGCATTCAGACAGGATGAACAGGATTATTAAGGAACGGATATGATGATGGTCGCTGTCCCGATTGCCAATCCTGATCAATCCTGTAAACCCTGTCTACATTGATTTAAAAACCGCACTCTAACGGAGCGGCGGCGGATTAGTCCAGGGGGGGAATTGACGGAGATTTCATATTGCATGTATCTTTGCATGTATCTGGACTTACCGAGCGGTTGGGATATAATGCGCGCGGTATTTCACCTCCGTGGCCTGATCGTATCCTCGATCGATCCCGCCAAAAGTGAATCAGTCAAGATGGTAAATTAAGCGATTACGGAAGCTCAGGAAAAGAATTCCTCTTCCAACAGGCTAGCTGGGCGTTTCAGGGTTCGACTCGATCTCCAATGACCGAGGGCGGTCCCGCATTGTCGTGTTCCGTTCACATCGTTCGCATCAATCTCTCACAGCATTATCGCGACTCGTCAAATTCGCGCATTAA
>DASTMP010000085.1:0-31489 GCA_035714085.1 Blastocatellia bacterium | reverse complement strand
GGGCTCGCCCAGGCCAGTCTGGTTCTTCACGTCGTGCGCGAGATGAGACAGCGTGTAGCGCTGCGCCTCGCGGCGCTCATCCGTAACCGCCTCGTCGCGGCCGGTGAAAGAAACCGGCTGGAACGACAGGAAGCTGATCGTCTTGGGATTGTCCAAGGCAAACTTGATGATGCGTCCGACCTGCTCGTTGTTGATGCCGTTCACAATCGTGACCACTGGAACGATCTCACAACCCGCAGCGTGCAGGTTCTCGATCGCCTTCAGCTTCACGTCAAACAAGTTGCCCACCGCGCGGTGCGAGTTGGCCGCATTGCCGATGCCATCGAATTGCAGATAGGCGTAGCGCAATCCGGCTTCAACCGCCTGCTGCGCAAACTCCAGGCTCTTCGCAAACTCGATGCCGTTGGTCGCGGCTTGGACGGAGTTATATCCGACCTTGCGCGCGTAGCGAACCGCGTCAAGGAAGTAGGGGGAGAGCGTCGGCTCGCCACCCGAAAACTGCACCGACATCTGGCGGCGCGGCTTAATGGTCACGGCGTTGTCGAGGACGGTCTTGATGTCTTCCCAGCTCAGCTCGTGAACGAAACCGACCTGGTTGGCGTCCATAAAGCAGGGATCGCACATCATATTGCAGCGGTTGGTCAGGTCAATGGTCAACACCGCGCCGCGCCCGTGTTGTATGGTGCTCGACCCGTGATCGTGCAACTTTTCGTCATTGTGCGCGCGGATGTCGCGGCCCGGGAAAGCCTCCTCCAGGTGGCGGAACATCTCCGGGTCGATAGACATCACGTCTTCAAAATGGCCGTGGATCGGGCAATCTTTGACCATCAAAATCTTGCCGTCGCGCTCGATGATCTGGGCCTTGATCTCGCCCACTTTCTCGTTCCGCAGCACGTCAACAGGCAAATCGCCGTCGAGGATCTGCTGGCGGATTTGCGGAACGCACTTCGGACACAGACTGTCGGTCGTGCGCGGCCAGCCGAGCGTCGGCTTGGTCTTCTCCCAGGATTTGAGTAATGGCTTGTCCGACCATCTGGGGGTGAACGACGGATTCGGCCTGATTCGATTGAGTCGCTCGAACACGGCCCAGGCTGCGCCCGCCACGTAGGTCAGGCCTTTCTCAAAATATTTTACAGGTCTATGCATTTCCATGTCTCCTTCGTAAACCTGCTCGTAGTCCCGCCCTCAGGCGGAAATACTACGAACCTTAATTGCTCAAGCGAGATAGCCGGACAGCTCCCGCTCAAGCTCGTCAGGTTGCGCCTGCTCACCGTTGTTGAGGCGAAGAAGCATGCGATCAATAATGGCTTTGGCTTCGTCCTTGCGGACCCCGATCAGGAAGCCGTCGAAGAAGTGATCGCCGGCCATCGCCCGATTAATTTCGCTCTCTTTGTTGTGTTCGTTCAGCTCCGAGAAGTAGACCACCTTGTAGCGGCGGTTGTAGCTCGCTTCACGGTAGATTTCGAACATGACTTTTTCAGACTCACGCATAAGCAATTCAACCAATAGTGACGCGGGCTTCACTCGCGCCGTACCGCAGGCGCAAGTGAAGCCCTCGCCACTATTGGTTGTTCCGTTCAGTCAGCGGCCATTCCGGCATATTGCCCCGCCGGATGATTGCCCGGCAGCACGGGCAGAGACCTTCCATGATCTCCGGGGTCTTGCGCGCGCGCTTCCAATTCGAGCTGCAGGCGCAACATCCGCTCGTATTCGGCCAGGCGCTCCTCGAGCGTCTTGACCTTGTCCCGGTTGCGGATCATGTCCTCGCGGTAACGCTTGAGGAAATAACCGATCGTCTCGACGCGAATTTTGATCGAGCCGCTCGGCTTGTTCTCGTCGATGTCTTTGAAGCAGAAGTAAGGCGTGCCGGAGTTCTGCACTACCTCTTCGACCACCGTGTAGATCGGCGCGTCGTGGCCGCACTTGAACGACGACAGTTCGAGCGCGACCAGGTTCGGATGGCGCGCCGTATACTTTGCCGCCCAGACCTTGCGACTGGTGTTTTCGGAGTAGGAATTCTTCCAGGCGTCCTGAACGTCCAGCGGGTGTTTGATTACACCAGCGCGAACCTCGTCGCCGAACAGCCGCCAGAGGATGTCGTCGTCCATCGGCAGCGAGTCCATCGTGAAGACCGGGTAGCCGAGCTTCTGGAACTCTTCGAGGATTTCGTGGTTCAGCCCCGGATCGTTGTGATAAGGCCGCGCGAGCAGCACCACTCCGAGTCTGTCTTCGGCTTCGAGTTGATTGAGGACCTCACGCGCCTGGCCGCGCAAGATCACATTATAAAAAATGTCGAGCGCCTTGTAACCCTCCTCGATTGCCCGGGTGTTCTCTTCGCGCGTCAGACCGAGGATGTCCTTGAACGCCTCGAACATTTGCTTTTCGAGGAAGCGCGGTTGATCCAGGTTCAGGAGTGGATCGAGGTATCGAATTCCGTTCTGCGCGAAAAGGTCGCCTTCTTTGGTGAACGCCGCTTTGACCGCTTCGGGCGTGGCCGTCACCGTGGGGCAGGCGCGATTCGATTGGGTGTTGACCAATTCCGAGGGCAGCGCGTCGATCATCGGGAAGAAGATCAGGTCGAGCGGCTTCTTCTTGTGATGAACGTAGATCAGGTTGTGGACGTGCGGAATGCCGATCTTTGACGGGAAGCAGGGGTCGATCGCGCCGCGCTTCGCGCCGTCCTTGTAAAGCTGCTCGGTCGTGTAGTCCGAATAGATCAGGTTCTGCGGCGGAACGCCCAGGCTCTCGAAATACGCCGAAAAGAGCGGGTTGACCGAATACTGGTTGAGAACGCGCGGGATGCCGATGCGCATCTTCTCGCGATTCTTGAGCAGTTCGTTCCGCTGTCTTTGCGCGCCTGTCAGCGCGATCTTGTGCGCCGGATCGGCGACCTTAGGCGGGTTGAAGCTGCGCCAGACGGCCTTCGCCCCGAGCTCGACGAAGTTCGGGTTGGCGGCCTTGGCCGCGTCCATACCTTTTTTGATCACGCGCATGTCGTTGACGTCTTCGACCAATCCCCTCTCGCAGGAGTTGCCGACGATCAGTCGTTTGACGCCCGGCAGTATCGGTATCTTCGATTTGCGCGGCTGCTCCTGCTCTTCCAACTCATTTGGGGCGCCCGAAACCTTCACGTCGATGAAGGTGCGCAGGCATTTGTTCTTGCAGAAGAAACACCGCGTGTTCTCGTTGCGGTGAGTGTCGTAGCTGATCCGCTCGACATTATCCAATCCGATGAAGCTCGTTTGCCGCCCGTTATCCCAGAGCCTGATGGCTTCGATGGCCGCGCCAATCGCGCCCGATTCGCCGCAGTGCTCGTGGACGGTGATGCGCGGCTGGTCCTTGCCTTTGAAGCGCGACTCGATGAAATCGACCTGCGCTTTGACGGCGGCGAGGTTGTGCTGCGTGCCGCCCTGCAGGACGAAGTTCGATCCGAGCGCCGCGATGTTCGGAATCTGCGAGACGTAGAGCCAGATGTTTTTCGGCAGCACCGCCGCGAGTCCCGCCATAATCTCTTCCGGCTTCCATCCCTGCCGCTGGAAATCGACGATGTCCGATTGCATGAAGACCGCGCAGCCGTAGCCGAAGGTCGGCATCGCCTGCGCGCCGAAGGCGATGTCGGCGTAATCTTCGACCTTCATTCCGAAGCCTTCGGCGGTTGATTGCAGGAAGTAGCCGTTGCCCGCCGAGCATTGCGTGTTCAGCTTGAAGTCTTTGACCTGGCGGTTCTTTAAAATGATCAGCTTGATGTCCTGCCCGCCGACATCGACGATCACGTCCACATCTTTGTAAAACTGCAGGGCCGATTCGGTGTGCGCGACCGTCTCGACCAGCGCGACATCGGCTCCGAGCGTGTCTTTCAAAATGTCTTTAGCGTAACCCGTAGTGCCGACGCCCATCACCTTGAGCGTGGCGCCCTGATCGGTGATCTGTTTCTCCAATTTGGCGAAGACCTCTTTCGTGTCCTCGATGGGATTGCCTTTGGAGAGTTGATAAGTCTTGACCAGCACGTTGCGGTCCCTGTCGAGCAGCACCGCTTTGGTCGAAGTCGAACCGCCGTCCAGGCCGATGAAGCCTTCGACCACCTGGTCGGGATGGAAAGTGGCGGGGACGAATTTTTTGCCCTTGTATCGCTTTTTGAACGCGTCCAGCTCATCCGGGCCGTTCGACAATCCCTTGCCGCCCGCCTTCTTCTTCTCTTCCAGGCGTCCGAAGTTGATGTAGTGATCGAGGTCGGCGAAGCCGCGGTAGACACCGACGTTCTCGTCTTCGGATTTGCCGAACTCGACCGCGCCGATGGCGGCGAAGTACTGGGCGTTCTGCGGGACTTTGATCAGGTCTTTGGGATCGACCCCCTGCGGCAGCTCTGTGTTGCGCTCCTCCCAGATCTTCGGGATGTTGTATTTCCATGCCTCGACCATCCCGCGAATGTAGGTGTTGGGGCCGCCGAGCAGTAGAACGTGGGGCCGCAAAGTGTTACCGCGCGTCAGCACCGCCAGGTTCTGGCCGATGATGGCTTCGAAGAGCGAGGCCATCAGTTCGTTCGGCTGCACGCCCATTTTCTGAAGCGAGTTGATGTCGGTCTCGGCGAAGACGCCGCATTTGCCCGCGACCGGGTGCAGCTTCAAGCCGTAATAGCCCATGTCGCAGAGCTTGTCGGCCGGGATGCGGAGCTTGGCGTTGATCTTGTCTATGACAGCGCCGGTGCCGCCCGCGCACTTGTCGTTCATCGAGGGAATCTTCTTTTTCTTGCCGGTCTCGGGGTCTTCTTTGAAGATGATGATCTTCGCGTCCTGGCCGCCGAGTTCGATGACCGAGCCCGCTTCAGGGTAGAGCTTCTCGACCGCCAGCGAAACCGCGTTCACCTCCTGCACGAACTTCGCGCCGACGAGCCGCGCGATGCCGCCGCCACCCGAACCGGTGATGAAAATGCGGAACGCGGAATTAGGGATCGGGAATTCCTCCTCGATGCGTTTGAGGAATTCCAGGACCTTCTCCGGCTGCTTGGTCTCGTGGCGTTGATAATCCTGCCAGAGGATTTCGTCTTTAACAGGATCGACCACGACTGCCTTCACGGTCGTCGATCCAACGTCTAAGCCGATATAGAGCTTTTCGTAATTTTGGTTCATCGGGTGCTTGTTTCCAACCGTTGACTAAATCAAACCTCTTAAGCGCAGAATACAACCGCAGAGAACGCAAAGGGGCGCAGAGTAGGATCAGAACTGGTCTTCCTCCGCGTGCCTTTGCGTCCTTTGCGGTTTTTAGGCATTGAGTTTTACTTCGCTCAATCCCCAGTTGCATACGCGACGCGCGTCGGACGCTCCGACTTCATCAGTTCGGCCACGTGTTTGACAAAATTCGCCGCCGCGCCGATTACGCCCTTGTGGTGCGGCACACGATAGAGTCCGCTCTCCATCTCCGGATGTTCGGCGACGTAATCTCGAACCTGTTCGACGGTCAGTCCGGTCTCTTCCAGGACGCGCGCGAACTCCTGTTTGGCTTTCACCTTCGCCTCGCCGAGCGCCATCTGGACGCGGCTGTGGGCGTTGATCTCGCCTTCGCCCGATGTCTCGATCGGCAGGTAGATCATGTCCTTGTAGAGATTGACCACGGCCGATTGCGCGCCGTCCGACTGCGTGGAAGGCATGCAGCCGAATGGTTTGAGCGAGAGCACCATGTGCGCGAGGTCTTTGTTGGAGTAGTAGATGTTTTTGGCGACCTCCAAATGACCTTCGCCGCCGGCGGCGCGCGAGTTGTAGTAGGGATGCGCCATTCGCTGTAGTTCGTATTGGTCGGTCAGGTCGTGCGGCAGATAGTTGAGCGCTTCACGGA
This sequence comes from Blastocatellia bacterium, assembly GCA_035714085.1. Taxonomy (GTDB): domain Bacteria; phylum Acidobacteriota; class Blastocatellia; order RBC074; family RBC074; genus JAJVID01. The sequence continues at coordinate 25,660 of DASTMP010000085.1, read as the reverse complement.
GCCGGTTCCATTCGCGTTTGAAGATGGCCTCGGCGAGCGTCAACTGGGCCAGAGCTTTTCGCAGTCGCAATTCATTCTTGATGCGCTTGTCGACGCGCCAGGCCGCGGGCATCGCCTCTTCGCCGTTCACGCCCTTGCGGTCTTTCTTCTGCTGCTTGGCCTGATGCATCAGGTACATAATCCAGGTTCCGATCGGCTCGACCATGACCTGCGCCCCCTCGCCTTCGAGGAAGCGGAACATATTGAAATTGCCGTCTCCCTCAGTCGTTTGCGCGAAGAACTCGCCGGTCACTTTGACGATCGGCTTCACGCGCAGGCGGTCGACTTTGATCCCGGCGAAGCGCTCGCCGGCCGCCTTGAACGCGCCGGTGTATTCCCCGCCGAAGAGTTGATCAATGAATTTGCCTATGTATTCGGCGGTGTCGCCGATCGGCAGGTTCTTGAGGAAGCCGCCCGTCTTGCCTTCGAGCGTGAACCGGCGGTGATTCTTGAAGACGTCCTGCAGGTAATCCATGGACTCTTTCATCACGGCGTCGGTCTCACCCGCGCTGACTTCGAACGGGCGAATTTGATAGCCGGCGTCGTTGATAAGGTCGCCCATGTTCAGCGCGTTGAGGATGGCCAGGAAGAAGTCTACGTTCATCTCAAGTCCGGCTTCAGCCTCCGATTGGTTCAGGCCGCCCGACTGCTGGAAGAGCATGACGCGGAAGCCGTCGAAGCCCGAATTGCGCAGCGCCAGCCGGTACTCGGCCTCGTACATCCCGAAGCGACACGGCCCGCAGGCGCCCGCCGTGAAGAAGACGTGATTGTCGATGATTTCCTGGCGCGATTGGCCTTGCTGCTCCAATCCCTGCAGGAACTGCACCAGATTCCCGACCGTGAAATAGGTGGGGTTGCATTGGCCGTTGTTGCCATACTCCTTGCCGGTTTGAAAAGCAGCCACGTTCGGAACCGGAAGCGCGCGGCATTTATATCCCAGACCTTCGAGCGCCCCGTGAACCAACTGCTCATGCTTCCAGGTGAGACCGCCGAAGAGCAGCGTGGTGGTTTCGCGCTGGTTCTTGGTGAATGGGTTTTCGACCGGCCGTTTGAAGTGCTGACGGGACTGAGACTCGATCCCCATCTCGCGAGTCAATCGGCTGCGCTCCTCTTCGAGCTTCTGCCTGATCAACTCTTCCTTCGACATGATGGTGACCAAACCGCTGGTTGTGGTCGTCGGTCCTGACAGACTGGAATCCATAGGCATCTTTATCACCTCGTATGGTTTGTTACTGAATTGTTTGAATAATTGAAGTTCGAATAAGAAAGGGCAATCTAAATGCCACTTTATAATTGATAGCTGACATTCATGGGCGGATGTGACGTCCGCTTATCGGAACCGAGAGCGTCCATGGCCAGTAACTCGTTCCTTATCAACTAAATATTGTCCTCGTTGAAGGGCAATGCAGACGTCATAGTCGAGCAAAATATTATTGCGCTATGCGATCTTTTCCGATCAAATTCAATCATCAGGTCAGTAAAGATGGCTGAGTAATGGGCATTTATGACACTAAGCAGTGTTTTTCTCATGTAAACAGTAGTTATATGCCACACGAGGGTTGAATCGTGTGGAGGATTCGAGCCTAATTGACCTCAGATTCCCATCTCTGCCGCCTAATTGACCTCAAATGCTAATGTTCATGTTGTCGCAGCCCACGTCCCCCCGGACGTCACATTTAGCGTCGCAGACGGTTGAGGCGCTCAATCTCCACCCCGCTGGGGTTCCGATTGAGGTCTGCCATCGCGTTCCTGCTTCTTAGAGCGCTGCCGCTCTCCACAGGCGTCAGGTTTCGGCCCGTCGGCCTCAGAGGACATTTCGGCGCTGATCCGAAATCAGCTATCATACTTGACCACGATACTGAAACGACAAAATCATGACTCTCGCAAGGAATCGCTCTATGTCAAACTCCGGAAAAATCCATCTCCCCGAAGACCGTTATTTCGATCCCGATCCGAGACAGAAAGAGATCGCGCTGCGTCTCTATAGCCAGGTCGCCGACAAGCCGCTGGTCTGCCCGCATGGCCATGTCGATCCACGGATGTTCGCCGACCCGGATTATCAATTCGGCACGCCCGCCGATTTGCTGCTCATTCCCGACCACTATATTTTCAGGATGCTCTACTCGCAGGGCATCCCGATGGAATCTCTCGGCGTCCCGCGCGTTGACGGCGGCGCGGTGGAGATCGACCACCGCAAAATCTGGCAAACCTTCGCTGAAAACTTCCACCTGTTTCGCGGCACGCCTACGGGCATGTGGCTGGCGCACGAACTGAACGACGTCTTCGGCGTCGACGATAAACTCAGCGGCGAATCGGCGCAGCGAATCTACGACCAAATCGCCGATTGTCTGACGAAGCCCGAATTCCGCCCGCGCCGGATGTTCGAGCGGTTCAACATCGATGTACTGGCGACAACCGACGTCGCCCACGATCCACTCGTTCATCATAAAGCGATCAGAGAATCAGGCTGGACAGGGAGGGTCGTTCCGACGTTCAGGCCCGACGGCGTCGTGAATATCGATCGACCCGATTGGCGTGAGAACCTTACGGCGCTCGGCGAAATCTGCGGTTTCGAGATCACGAGCTACAAACGCCTGATCGAAGCTTTGGAGAACCGCCGCGCATTTTTCAAATCGATGGGCGCGACGGCCACCGACCACGCGGCGATGACGCCGCTGACTTATGAGGTATCCGACGCGGAGGCCGACGCCATCTTCCAGCGCGCGCTGAAGGGCGAGACCAAAGGCCACGACTCTGATATCTTCACCGGCCACATGTTGTTGCAGATGGCGCGGATGAGCGTGGAAGACGGACTCGTGATGCAGTTCCATCCCGGCTCCTACCGCAACCACAATCCGCTCGTCTTCGGGCGATTCGGCTTCGACAAAGGCTGCGACATTCCCGTCATGGTTGATTACACGCGGGGCTTGAAACAGCTGCTCGACAAATACGGCAGCGACGCGCGATTGACGCTGATCCTCTTTACGCTCGACGAGACGACCTATTCGCGCGAGCTTGCGCCGATCGCCGGGCATTACCCGGCGGTGAAACTCGGCCCGCCCTGGTGGTTCCACGACAGTCTGAACGGCATGCGCCGCTTCCGCGATCAGGCGATGGAGACCGCCGGCCTCTATAACACCGTCGGGTTCAACGACGACACGCGCGCGTTCCCCTCAATTCCCACTCGACACGACCTGGCGCGTCGCGTCGACGCGAACTGGATCGCTGGATTGGTCGTGCGGGGGATCGTGGATATGGACGACGCCGAGGAGATGATTCACGACTTGGCTTACAGATTGGCGAAGCGGGCTTACAAGTTCGATTGAGAAGGCATGGAGTCCGGGCTTTAGATGGTCGGAATTCAACCGGGATGAAATGCAAAAGCTGCAATGGAGAGATGATACAAAAGGGGCGTTGGCGGCTTTTCATCGTCGGCGCCTTGATGAGTGTTTCGGTTGTCATGGCGTTATTCTTTCCATTCTTCTGGGCGCCGGGCATTATTCTCCTACTTATAGGAGTCTATCTCATAGTGTGGGCGACTTTTGGGAGAGGATACTGGTGCAGGAATTGTAAGAAATTCAGTGTCTCCTAAATCTCATGCCTTCTTTCATTGCAGACGCGCTCGGGCGGTCGACTGGCGGACGATCAGTCCCGGTTCGACCATGACTTCTTCCGGGAGTTCCGATTGAGCGCCATTTGAGATGCGCTTGAGCAGATGTTCGGCGGCCAGCCTGCCCATCTCGCGCAGAGGTTGTTTGATCGTGGTGAGCGCCGGATAGTTATAGGCGGCGGCGGGGATGTCGTCGAAGCCGATCACCGAAACATCCTCCGGCACGCCCAGGCCCGCTTCGCGCAAGGCCCTGATCGCGCCTATGGCCGAAATGTCGTTGAAGGTAAAGAGCGCTGTGAACGGCTCTCTTCGCTCCAACAGCCTTTTCGTCGCCAGGTAGCCGGTTTCAGGCGACGGGGAGTCCCCTTCCAGTTGGGACATCAATTCAGGCGTGATCGGAACTTCCATCCGCTTCGCCACCTCGCAAATCGCCGTCCATCTCACCTGCGTATCAGAGCTGAAATCCTGGCCCTTGATCGCGGCGATGCGGCGATGACCGAGTTCAATGAGATGACCAAGTCCGAGCACCGCGGCGCGCTCATGATCGAGCGTGATGTTGACGCTGCCCGGCGTATTATCATGCCCAGAGACGCATACTGTCGGCGAAAGCGAATGGGCGAGATGCGGCGTGTCTACCGCGATCAGCCCTTCAACACAGCGTTCCATCAATAACTGCGTATATTGTTTGAGCAGTTCCTGGCGGTGATGATGGCTGACAACAAAGTAAAAGTAACCTTCCTTGAGCAGATGCTCTTCGATCCCGCCGAGCACCTCGGACGCATATCCGCTGCTGATCTCAGGCGCCAGCACGCCGAGCGTGAAGGTGCGCGCCGAGCGCAGCGAACGGGCAATGAAGTTCGGACGATAGTTGAACTCACGCGCGGCGACGAGAATGCGATTTTTCGTCTCCTGCGGGATCGTACTTGCCAGAGGTGAGTCGTTGAGCACTAAGGAGAGCGTCGTTGGAGAGAGGCCGAGATGCGCCGCAAGCTTTTTTAAGCTGACAGGGCCATCCGCCTTTTTAATTTTTGATTCGCGCTTTGCGCTCTTTCCGTTGCGTCGAGACATCGGAGTCAATAGTCGCACGCCAATACCGTCAAATCAAGCATGAGAAGGTTAGTTTATAAATTCACTCTTGACTCTGGTTTAAGACCAGTGATATTTACTACATCGTTTTACTAAATCGTTACACTAAAACGCTTCACTGATGATACAGTACCGCGTGTGTAAGCAAGCGATTGACGAATGAGACTAGCCACTTGCATACGCGCGTTACCGTTCGACCTCCAAATAGGCTTTGCTGGGATTCCAAATATGAAATCACTCTCCCTCTGAAGAGTTTTTACTCCGATGGGGGTATTTTTGCTCAACACCAGCTAGGGAGGAATTAGCCATGCAGCAAGGACAATCAACTATTTCTCGCGGCGCCTGTCGTCTGCTATTCGCGCTGCTGCTCGGCGGGTTATGTTCGACGGCGGTCTTGGCGCAATTTCGGGCCGGCGTCCAGGGAACTGTGACCGACGCGCAGGGGGCAGCGATTGTCGGCGCGACCATCAAGCTGACCAGTAAAGAGACCAACCGGACGCAGGAGATCAAGAGCGGCGACGGAGGGTTCTACCGCTTCGATCACCTGGCTCCGGGCGGCTATTCGATGACCGCCGAAATGAACGGCTTCAAGAAAAAGCTGCTGGAGAATGTGCAGGTCGACGCCGAGCAGACACAGGGCGTCAACATCCAGCTAGACGCCGGCGCCGTGGCGGAAACGGTCACGATCTCGGCAGAGGCGACAACGCAGCTCCACACCGAAAACCCGAATATCGATGGCGCGATCTCCGCACGGGAGATCCGGCGTCTACCCCAGGCTGGGCGCGACCCGTTAGAACTGGTGAGACTTGCTCCGGGCGTCTTCGGCCTGGGCGCTCGCGACGGCCAGGGTAACTCAGTGGGACTGCCGAACGCGGTCGGTCCCGGCGCATCCAACAACCAGATTTTCGAGACTGAAAACCGGCCCGCGGTCAGCGCCAGCGGGCAGCGGGTTGAGGACAATAATATTCAGATCGACGGGGTGACCGCGATGAGTCAGGCCTGGGGCGGCGCGGCGGTTGTAACCCCGAACCAGGAATCCGTCAAAGAGGTTCGCGTCCTGGCGAACAATTATTCGGCGGAGTATGGCCGCAACACTGGCGCGCAGGTGTTGGTTGTGTCCGAGAACGGCACTAACGACCTTCACGGCAGTTTTTTCTTCAAGCGCAATACGACGGGCCTGAACTCCGTACAGGATTTTACGCGCGCCGGCACGGCGATTCGTGAGGATCCGCAGCAGGTCGATCAACGTCTGAGCCAATGGGGCGGCAGCATTGGCGGCCCGATCGCCTTCCCCCTCTTTGGCCTGGGCGGCAAGCGCGTCTGGAAAGGCAAAGACAAACTCTTCTTCTTTTTCTCGTACGAGACCATTCGGAAATCGAGCAGTCATCTCGATTCGCAGTGGATCGAGACTCCGGAGTTTGTAAATCTTATCAATACTGCGCGGCCGAACAGCATCGCCAATCAGGTACTCAAATTCCCCGGCATGACTCCGCCACGAGTGGCCAGCGCTCAGAGTAGAGACTGCGCTTTCCTGGGCATCAAGGACGCCGCTCGGTGTCAGGTCGTGTCCGGCGGGTTGGACATCGGCTCGCCCACCGGCGCGATCGGCCAGAGGGTCGGTCCTGTTGGCGGTGGACTGGACGGCATTCCGGACATCCGTTTCGTCAATCTCACAATTCCCGACAATACCACGGCGCAACAGTTCAACCCGCGCATCGACTATCAGGTAACCAGGAACGACCTGGTGGCCTTCAGCATGTATTTTGTTCCAAACACCAGAACCTTCAATGACGCCGGGGGAAACAAAGGGCGGCCGGGGTTGGATTTCGTCTCCGCGCGGCGGAACACCGTCGGCACGCTGTTATGGACCCGAACGTTTTCTCCGACCATGGTCAATGAGGCGCGCTTCAACGCCACCCGCTGGTATTTCAACGAGGCGCAATCGAATCCCAACATCGGATGGGGGATTCCAGTAGACAATGTTTGTTTCGAACAGTGTGTCGATTTCGGAGCGCACGTCGGCCCGGGAGTCTTTTACCAGACGACATATAACTTCCGGGACACGGTGAGCAAGGTGGTCAACGCTCACGGGCTGAAATTCGGCGTAGATGTCATTAGCGAGCAGGACAACGATCGAGCGCCCTGGGCGGGTCGCCCGACCTTCGATTTCGGCAATCTCTGGAATTTCGCCAACGACGCGCCGACCAATGAAAACGCGTTTTTCGATCCGGCGACCGGCGCCTATACCGATGTGGGAGCCTATGCCCGCAGCAAGTACTACGGTCTGTTTGCTCAGGACGATTGGAAGGTTCGGCCGAATCTGACACTGAACCTCGGCCTGCGGTGGGAATATTTCACGCCGCTTCGCAGCGCCAATGGCAGAATCGCAAATATCATTCTTGGTTCGAACGGATCTCTTACGGGCGCCGGGCTCAAGACCGGAGGATCCCTGTTCAAACCGGACCGGAACAACTTCGGGCCGCAAGTTGGCTTCGCATGGAACCCCAAATCCTGGGACAAGCTCGTCCTGCGCGGCGGCTTCGGTGTGGGATTCAATCGCCTTCCAGGGTCCAGATTGCTGGACACGCGCTTCAATCCGCCGTTCTTCGCCAACTTCAACTTCGACCAGAACAGCGGAAACATTCTTTATGCGCTGGCCGGCGACATCAATGGTTTCAATTACCCGGTGAACCCCGCAGCCACGCTGACCTTCGATCCCACCACGGGCCTCCCAATAACCGGGCCGCCGGTCAGCGTCAACTCAACTCTCCAGAACGTGCCGAACTCATACGCCTATAGGTACTCCCTGGCTGGGGAATACGAGGTAGGGGCCGGCTGGGTCGCTTCACTCGCTTACCAGGGCAGCGCGGCCAGCAACCTCCCGCGCTCAGTTCCCTATCAATTATTCATCACTCCCAATCCCAGGCTGGCCAGCGTGAACTTGATGCTGACCGACGCCTACAGCAACTTCAACGCGTTGCTTGTTGGCGCATCGCGCCGTTTTTCAAAAAGCTTCCTGTTCAACACTGAGTACCGTTGGGCAAAGAGCCTCGACACCTGCTCAAACGATCATGATTGCAAAAACACCTATCCCTTCGATCAATCCACGGAGTATGGTCCGTCGGACTTCGACGTTCGGCATGCCTTCAAGGCTTACGGCGTCTGGAGCCCGCCGATTTTCCGCGACGGTAGAGGCCTGGTCGGCAAGCTGGCCGGAGGCTGGGAGCTGAGCGGAATCCTCACGGCCAGTTCTGGGTTCCCGTGGACTCCTGTGGTCGGCGGCGCGGCCTGCAACGTGGCCGTGGCGGCCGGCGGCGTGTGCCCGCTGCGGCCTATCGCCCAAATACGGCCTGCCGCAAGTGGCGGAACCAGCAACGATACCTTCCTCGGAGCCGGCCAGTTCCCCGGCGGAGGGTTGACCTACTTCACGCCCCCGCCTTCGGGATCGTTTACGTCTCCGCCGCTGCCGGGAGTCGGCCGCAACAGCCTTCGCGGTCCTGGCTATTTCAGTATAGACATGACCGCCATCAAGCGCTTCAAGCTTCCAGTTAAGTCGTTCCTGGGAGAAAATGCCGGAGTCGAAATACGAGCTAACGCTTACAATCTGTTCAACAGACTGAACCTCAAGCCCTTCCAGGCCAACGAGGACAACACCCAGGTTCAGAACGTGGATTTCGGACGGGCGATCCACGCGTTGTCCGGAAGGGTGGCTGAAGTTCAGGTTCGATTCAGCTTCTGAGATGCTTAAGGCAACCCTCAATTCGGTGATGGTGGCACTCCTGGCCTTATCGGCTCCGCCGTCGTGGGCGCAACAACGGCCCACACCTCCTGGGAATTTTGATCAGGTGGCGGCGCGAGCCGAACAGGCCAGGAGCGCAAATCGAATCGAGGAAGCTATTGAGCTTTATCGGAAAGGGTTGTCCTTGCGGTCTAGATGGGCGGAAGGGTGGTGGTACCTTGGCGCGCTTTTATACGACAGGGACGCTTTCGCCGATGCGGCTGTCGCCTTGTCGAAGGCGACAGCCCTCAATCCGAAGGTCGGAACGGCATGGGTAATGTTGGGGCTGTGCGAGTTCAAGCTCGGCCGCTTCAACGAAGCGCTCACGCACATCCGGCAAGGTCGCAAGCTGGGCGCGAGCGCCGATCCGCAATTCAAGCAGGTCACGCTTTACCACGAAGGCGTTCTACTGATCGGCAAAGGGGATTTCGAGCAGGCGCAGGAGACGCTCGGCCAACTGAGCCGTGACGGAGTCGAGAACGAGGATGTGATCAATGCGCTCGGGCTTTCCGTTCTTCGCATCAATTTCTCGGATCTGATTGCGGGAGATTCGACGCTGCGCCAACTGGCGCAGCGCGCCGGATTGGCGGAACACCTGGCGGCGCAGAAGAAGTTCGACGAGGCGCTAGGCGAGTATGAGCGCCTCGTGGCCGATTTCCCTACGAAGCCCAACGTCCAATACGCATTCGGGCGATATTTGCTCACGAGCCGCGACGAGGAGAGGGCGGTCGTGGCCTTTCAGCATGAGATTGAGAATAACCCTACACACCTGCCTGCCCATCTCCTTCTCGCCAACACCAAGCTAAGCCTCAAAGACTTTGACGGCGGAATCCCCTATGCCGAAAAGGCGGTGAAGCTGAACTCGCAGTCGGCGCTCGGGCATTACATCCTCGGATCGCTTCTCCTCGAAACCGATCAGACGGCGCGGGCGATCACCGAACTGGAAACTGCCGGGCGACTGCAGCCGAACGAAGCCAAGATATACTTCATGCTGGGACGCGCCTACGCGCGCGACAACCGTCAGAAGGACGCGGCGGCGGCGCGCGCGACCTTCATGCGCCTCACTAAACAGGCCGATGTTGATAAGGGCGGCGCCGGCGCCCAACAGGCGCAATCGGCTCCGTCCGACTCTTCGGACCAAACGCGACCGAGTCTGTCCAAAGGGGCGGCGAAGGGCGCGAAACGAAAGCCTTAATTCTCAGTTCGCTCTTTCATAATAACCGTCGCAATATGACCCTCCCAAAATTGATCAACGTTGTCTTGATCACGCTCACGATGCTGGCGCCGCGCGCGAGCCATGCGCAAGGGACGCAATGGGAATATGACCGCCACGTCGTCTTCGATAACAGCCTGCCGGACCGGTCGTACTACCGCAGCCAGGGGTCGTTTGTGTCTCCAAGCGAGTTGGAACTGGTGGACGGAAAGCTTCCGGTTGAAGAGCGACATTATGTCACTCCCCCGAACTGTCTGCGCCTCAAATGGCGTTCGCAGCGCGGCGGCGACTGGCGCGTGAGTCTCGATCTCAGGAAGTTTTGGGGCGGTCTGGATTTCTCCGGCGCCGCTCTGTCGTTCCGGCTCTACTCGGAGTCGGATCTTACCGCGGATGCGTCGCCGCTCGTCTATTTGACGGACGCGAACGGTGAGGGCACGCCCTCGATCCGTCTCACCGGCCCGCTCGAAAGATTTCCCGCTCGAAAGTGGGTCCGGGCGCAATTGCCGTTCGCGTCGTTCGTCGGGACCGTCAAGCCGACTAACGAACCTCGATTCGATCCGCGCCGCATCCAGACAATTACGATTTTGCAGGGACTCGATGACGGGCATGCGCACACGCTCTACATTGACGACGTCAAGATCGATGACGACATTCCGAACGATGCGACGGCCCCCCGCGCGCCCGCCGGACTCTCCGCCAAGGGCTACGACAGACATATCGAGTTAACGTGGGCGCCGGGAGAGGAGGCAGATCTGCAGCGCTACAGCATCTACCGATCTTTCGACGGAGCGACATACACGGCGGTCGGGATTCAGAAAGGGCGCCTCACTCGCTACGTGGACTTCATCGGGCAAAGCGGCAAGAGCGCGTTTTACAAGATCAGCTCCGTGGACGTGAACGACAACGAGTCGCCGCTCTCGAATGCGGCGCCAGCCGCGACCGTCGCCATGACGGATGAAGAGTTGTTGACAATGGTTCAGGAAGCGTGTTTCAGATATTACTGGGACGCCGCGCATCCGGTCGCGGGCATGGCGCTTGAGGTTATTCCCGGCGACAGGAACCTCGTGGCGCTGGGAGCGTCCGGGTTCGGCGTCATGGCGCTCGTCGTCGGAGTGGAGAGGGGATTCATTACGCGCGAGCAGGGGGCCGAGAGAATGCTGAAGATAGTCCGCTTCCTTGCCAGGGCGGATCGGTTTCATGGCGCGTGGCCCCACTTCCTGGACGGCAAGACCGGAAAGGTTATTCCTTACTTCGGGAAATACGACGACGGCGGCGACCTGGTCGAAACGGCGTTCCTCATTCAAGGACTTCTCGCCGCGCGCGCGTATTTCGACCGCGATCTCAAGGCCGAGCGGGAAATCCGCGAGACGATCACGGATTTTTGGAAGTCGGTCGAGTGGGACTGGTACCGGAAAGAGGCCGCCAGCGATTTCCTCTACTGGCATTGGTCACCCAATCATGGCTTCCATATCTCTCACCCGTTGATCGGGTGGAATGAGACGATGATCGTTTACCTGCTCGCCATTGCGTCGCCGACTCACTCTGTCCCGGCGAGCCTCTATTACACCGGGTGGGCCGGGCAGTCGGAGATGGCGGTGCGCTATCGTCAGGGCTGGAGCGGAACAACGCACGGCGACCACTACGCCAACGGGAACACCTATTACGGGATCAAGCTGAACATCGGACCGGTAAGCGAGCTTTTCTTCACCCAATTCTCATTCATGGGATTCGATCCGCGCCATAAGAAAGATCGCTACGCCAATTATTTCGAGAACAACCGCAATATGGCGCTGATCAGCCATGCGTATAGCATCGAGAACCCTCGAAAGCATGTGGGTTATGGCGATGACACGTGGGGCAGGTCGGCGGGCGTCAATGCCGGCGGCGGCAGAGCTACCCCGCGAGGCGACAACGGCACGATCACTGTCCACGCGGCGCTCGGGTCATTTCCGTATACACCCGAGGAGTCGATGAAGGCCCTCAAGCATTACTATCGAGACCTCGGCGGCAAGTTGTGGGGCATCTACGGCTTCCGCGATGGCTTCAACCTCACCGAGAATTGGTTTGAAGATGTCTATATGGGGCTTAACCAGGCGCCGATCACGGTGATGATTGAAAATTATCGCACCGGGCTGATCTGGAAGATGTTCATGTCCAATCCGGAGATCGGGGAGGCGCTCAAGAAGATCGGGTTTGTGGTAGATCCAACTGAGAATCGTAAAGAATAGTTATGCTTATCCGCGCAAAACACATGAGGCGATTAGCCCAGTTATTCCTGCTTTCTTGCCTGATCCTGGCGATAGCCGGCGCGGGCGGGGCCCAACGTTCATCAGGTCCGTCCGCGCCATACCGGTTGACGCCGCAGGACGAGGCTTTTCTCGACGACCTCTCCCACCGTTCCTTCCGATACTTTCAGGAGCAAACCGACCCTGGCACGGGACTGGCGCGCGATCGCGCGAGAACTGACGGCTCGTCGCACGGTGAAGAGCAAGACAAGATCGGCAGCATCGCCGCGACCGGTTTCGGCCTGACGGCCTGGCTGATCGCGGCGGAACGCGGCTGGGTCAGCAAACAGAGCGCGAAAGAGCGCGTGCTCGTGACTTTGCGATTCTTCGCCGACCGGCAGGAACACAAAGAGGGATGGTTTTATCACTTCGTCAATGTGAAGACCGGCGCGCGGGAGTGGAAGAGCGAATTGTCATCCATAGACACGACCTGGCTGATGGGCGGCGTGCTGGCGGCTCGGGGATATTTTCGCGACGACAAAGAGATCGTTCGCTTAGCGACGAAGATTTATAACAGGATCGATTTTCAATGGATGCTCAACGGCGATCCGCATCTGCTCTCGCATGGCTGGCGCCCCGAAAGCGGCTTCATCCCACACCGGTGGGGCGATTACAGCGAGATCGCGCTGCTTTACCTGTTGGCCATCGGCTCGCCGGCGCATCAGATTCCGGCGGAGTCATGGTACGCATGGAAGCGCGACTGGATCTCTTACGGCGAATACAAGTATCTGAGCGCGCCCGCGCCGCTCTTCATTCACCAGTACTCGCACGCCTGGGTGGATTTTCGGGGATGGCGCGAGAGCAAGCCGCCACGAGTCGATTATTTCGAAAACTCAGTGACCGCAACGCGCGCGCATCGGGCTTTCTGTATCGATCTGGCGAAAGAGTTTCCGGGCTACACGGAGAACATCTGGGGCATTACGGCTTCCGACACAGAGCATGGCTATAACGCCTGGGGTGGACCGCCACGCCAGGGGCCCATTGACGGCTCGGTCGTGCCCTGCGCGGCGGGCGGATCGCTGATGTTCGCGCCGGACATCACGCTGACCGCGCTGCGCGAGATGAAAGAGAAGTTCGGAGAGAAGATATATGGCCGCTATGGTTTCACCGACGCTTTCAATCCGTCTACCGGCTGGGTCAATCCTGATGTGATCGGCATTGACGTTGGGGTCACTCTGCTCAGCGCCGAGAATCTGCGCAGCGGGAACGTCTGGCGCTGGTTTATGCGAAACGCCGAAATTCGCCGAGCCAAAGACCGTCTATAGCCTCCTGGGAGCGCCGCCCATCCTTGCCTGCGGCTGCGCCCCTGCCGGTCTGGAAGTTTAGTTTCCGAGCCGCGAGAATAGACAGGATTGACAGGATTTTTCAGGATGAAAACCAATCCTGAGAAATCCTGTCAATCCTGTCTATTTTATTTTAAAACGCGTAACGATGAACTTTGAAGAAGCCACCGAATATCTCTATAGCCTGGGAAACGAAACGCTGGCGATGAAGCTCGGGCTCGAAAGCGTCCGCGCGCTGGCCCGCGCGCTGGGCGACCCGCAGCGTAAATTTCCCGCGATCCATATCGCCGGGACGAACGGCAAAGGCTCGACGGCGGCGATGACCGAAAGCGTTTTGCGCGCTGCCGGATTGCGCGCCGGCCTCTACACGTCGCCGCATCTGGTTTCGATCACGGAGCGCATTCGCATCGGCGCCGACGAGATCGCGCCGGACGAATTCGCGCGTCTGACCGCCGATGCGCGAGCGGCGGGCGAACGCCTTGTGGCCGAGAACGCATTGCCGGCGCCGCCGACCTTCTTCGAGCAGGTGACGATGATCGCCTACCTATATTTCGCCGAGAGGAAAGTCGATCTGGCGGTCCTGGAGGTCGGATTGGGCGGGCGGCTCGACGCGACCAACATCTGTGAGCCGGTCGTGACCGCGATCACGCCCGTCGGCTTCGATCACCAGAAATACCTGGGCGACACGCTGGCGAGCATCGCCGGAGAGAAAGCCGGAATCGTCAAACCCGGCGCGCCCGTCGTCATCGCGCCGCAATCCGGCGAAGCGATGAAGGCCATCGTCGCGCGATGCGAAGAGATGAACGCGCCGATGATCGTAACGTCGGATCCGTTCGACGTCGAAGCCGTAAGCGGCGACGAAAACATCGGGCGATACCGCTTCCGCTATCGCGCGTCGCGCGATGAATACGCCCTGCGATTGCGACTGCGCGGGCGACATCAGGTCACGAACGCGGTGGTCGCAATACACATCGCCGAGCAATTGTGTATCGCCGGGTTCGACATTCCTCGGGCGGCGATTGTCGCAGGATTGAACAACGCCGAATGGCCCGGACGCTTGGAGATGATTCGACCGTCGCCGTCGCAAGCGCCTTTGCTTTTGGACGGAGCGCACAACATAGACGGCGCGCGGTCGCTACGCGATTTCCTCGATGGCCATTTCCGCTTGACCCCGATCACGATGATTTTCGGAGCGATGGCAGACAAGGCGTTTGGCGAAATGGGCGACATTCTCTTCCCTGCCGCGAATCAGGTTATCGTCACCAGCGTCTCAAGCCCCCGCGCCGCCGAGCCTAGCGCGATTGCGGAGGCGGTCAATCATGACGTGATCCGCATGGAAAACCCCAGCGAAGCTTTGGCCGAAGCTTTGCGGATTACGCCGCCGGATGGGTTGATTGTCGTTTGCGGATCGCTGTTTCTGGTCGGAGAGATCAGACAATCGCTTCTTGATCCTGCGATGGCAGGATGAAATCGAATTGCGCGCAGATTTGCAAAATCGCCGCCTGTGAATACAATCCTTCTCGCGCGTCAGCCTTTACGCCGCATTTCACCGAACGGAGCGTAAGATATGCCGATTACACTTTCACTTTCCTCAGTTGATCTCGATGACGAAGCCTTGCAGGAACTGACCCGGCAATTGTGCCGCGACCTCGGCGATGAGGCGGGCATAGCCGCAACGCCAGCCACGGAATCAGCCGGGGTTGGGAAAAAGGGCGATTTCGAGATCATCGGTCAAATCCTGATCAAAGCCGCAGGCGCGGGCGGGCAATCGCCGCTCTGGTCGGCGTGCTCAAAGCCTATGTTCAGCGGAAGCCGTCTCTGCAATTTGAGTTTCAAAAGAAGAGCGGCGAAAAGTTGAAGATCAAGGCGGATGACCTGCGCGCCGACGATATGACGAAGCTTGTTCATAGTATCAAAAAAGCCGTCGAGGGAATGAATGACTGAGGGGCGACGCACAGCGATTCTGATCGCCAGCAGCGAGTTCCCCGAAGAGCCTTCGCTGCAGACCTTGCGCTGCCCGAAGAACGACGTGGCAGGATTGGCCGAAACTCTGACTTCGCCGGATATTGGGGTGTTCACTGATACGCGGACCTTCATCAACGAACCAAGCCATACGACTTTGCGGGCTATCAATCGCGTTTTCAAAGAAGCGGGCCGTGACGATCAAATCCTGATCTACTATTCCGGCCACGGCAAACAGGACACCGCCGGGCATCTGCATCTGGCCACATCCGACACCGAAGTCGACGCGCTCGAAACGTCTTCAATCCCCGTCGGGACGCTTCGCCAGTTGATTGACAATTACGCCTGCAAGCAGGTAGCGCTGATTCTGGATTGTTGCTTCGGCGGCGCGGTCAGCAAGGACTTTCTCAAAAGCGGCGTGGACGATCACTTGAAACAGACCTTTCACGAGCGCGGCATCTACATCCTGACAGCCTCGACCGCCACGCAATCAGCGCGGGAAAAAGAGGGTGACGACTACAGCCTCTTCACAAAACACATCCTTCAAGGCGTCAGCCAGGGCGAAGCCGATCACGATGACGACGGGCTGATCAGCCTTGACGATCTTTTCGAATACGTCAAAACCCGCGTCCCTAAAGAAGCTCCGCAGTATCCGACCAAGTGGGAGTTCGGCGTTCAGGGCAATAGCCTGTTCATCGCGCGCGCCGCCAGAACTTACAGCGCCGACCGCCTGCGCGCTTTCAAACAGAAGATCAAAGACGATGAGGATTACCTTTTGCCCGAAGTCTTCGAGCAGGCTTACCGCCTGATCAGAGAGAATCAGCCGAAGCGGGACAAGGATTTCTTCGCGCTGCTCGAAGAATTGTGCGATGGCCGAGCCAGGCACGGAGAGTTCAACTCACGCTGGCTCAGGCTGACGCCGGCGCTTACACCTGAACAGGAAAAGAAAGCGCCGCCGCGGCAAGAAAAAGATCCCCAAACGCCGATGCGCAGCGGGGTTGATGGCGATGACATTGACGAGCGGCTGGTCCGCTGGATCATCGATGAATTCAAGAAAGACCAGGGCCTTGATTTGTCGAAGGACAAGCTGGCGATGCAGCGCCTGAAAGAGGCCGCTGAGAAGGCCAGGATCGAACTATCCTCGATGATGGAGACGGAGATCAACCTGCCTTTCATCACCGCCGATCAATCGGGGCCTAAGCACCTGGTGATGAAGGTACCGCGCGCCAAATTCGAGCGGAAGGAACTGCAAGAGGCTAAATCGCCAGCGCCTGTCGTCGTGACTCCGCCGCAACGGAAGAAAACGGCGCCACCCAAGCCGGTCAAGTCGTTCACCGATGACCTGAATGGCGTCCCGCTGGAAATGATCTTCGTTCCCGGCGGCTCATTTAAAATGGGATCGCCGGAGAAGATAGGGCGCGATAATGAAAGACCTCAGCACAATGTCAAAGTGCCCAGTTATTACATCGCCAAATGCCAGATCACGCAGGCGCAGTGGGAAGCAGTGACGGGCAAAAATCCTTCTTCCTTCAAAGGCGATTCTGCCCTGCCGGTTGAACAAGTCTCGCAGAATGAGGCGAAGGAGTTCTGCGATAAGATCTCGCAGATGACTGGTAAGGCGTATCGCCTGCCATCTGAAGCGGAGTGGGAATACGCGTGCCGCGCTGGAACGACGGGAGATTACGCGGGCCACCTGGACGCGATGGCTTGGTACTCGAACAACGCGGGGTTTATGACGCATCCTGTTGGGCAAAAACTGCCGAACGCTTTCGGGCTTTACGACATGCACGGCAATGTTTTGGAGTGGTGCGAAGATATCTGGCGCGACAATTACAATGGCGCCCCAACCGATGGCTCAGCTCTGTTCATTGGAGGAGATAGAAGTCATCGGGTCGCTCGCGGCGGTTCGTTTAAAGGCTATGGAGGCGTTTGTCGCTCCGCTTACCGCGATTTCTACAGCCCGATCGCTCGCATGAGCCTTATCGGATTTCGTGTTGTAGTAGGCGCGCGGACTTTTCCCTCTTAACGCTTTTACCAGGACGCGCCGGACGCCCGCAGCTTGATCTATGGCTTCCGCGTCATAACATCAGATGCGCCAAGAGAGCGCTTCAAGTCACTTTACCCCTCGCCAGAAGGCCTGCGTTTGCTCGTTGACCGTGCGGGTGTTGTAGCGCAACAGATATTCCTGATGTCGCTTCGTGATCGGGTAGCAATCCGCCGACGAGTACGGATAGCTCTTCATCCCGTGGAAGGGCAATTCGCCGATTGTTTCAGGGCGCGCGGAGTTGATGTCCATATCTTTGCCGAAGCCGTCGGCGTAAACCAGAAAAGTTCGCTTCCATCCTTTCGGCAATGCGGGCATACGGCGCGCGTCGAAATCAATTTGCATCTCATCGCCGTTGCGCGTGATGACGTACATATCGTCGGGCGCGAGCAGCAATTCGCGGACGTCGCCGAAACGCGTGTAATTGCCCAGGTGCGCCTTCCACGGCGCTAGTGGTTCGATCACGCTGTAATCATAGATGAGTGGCTTGCGGCCGTCGGGCGAATACTCGCGCGGGAAGCCGCGCCAGCGGAGGTCGGCGCGCATCGGATCGAGTTTCGTCACGCGCGTCGGGAAATCTCCGCCCGAAACGTCAACCAATATCTGGTCCCAGTAGATCCGCATGCTGGTCACGATGCGAACCTGCGAATCGTCGCAGAGGAACTTGCCGGTCAAATCGACCGCCATCGTCTTCGGCAATCCGGCAGGGAAGCCCATCTGCGGAATCACTGTCTGCCATTCGCCGCGCGCGTTTTTGACCTGCAGGTAAGGCGGCGTGATAGTGGCGCCGGCCTGCGCCGCCGCCATGTTCGACGTCGAATCTGCGTAATCGATCCATGCGGTCAGCAGCAACACCACACGGTCGCGGCGCCGTATCTCGCCCAGATCGAGCGTAATCGCGTGCTCCTTCGCGTAGCCTTTGAACTTCAGATTGTCGAAATCTTCCGGGTAGCGGCGGTCAATGTCCTTGATCAGCGGCAGAATGTCGGCGCCTTTATCGTCGAACGCTTTGACCGGAGGCCGCGCGTTTTGCGTCGCGTAGATTTTAAATTCGGGATAAGGCGGGCCGGGCATCAATCGCTCGTTCGGGTAGATTTCGACTCCGGCCGGATGATCGACGGCGAGCAATTTGACCGCGTCGAAATAGATCACCTCTTCGAGCTGGTCATTCATGAGCATCGAATAAACGCCGTCGCGCTCCTTCAACTGATCGCCGGTGACGCGTACGTACTCGTCGGTGTCGGGATAACTCCACGTATTGCCCGGTTCGCGCGCGCCGATCGCGCAACCGCCGAGAAAGTCGGTGACGAATTCGTACCGGCTTCCGTTCCACGTGTAGAGGATCGGACACGAAGTGCCTTTGCGGTCGAGTTCTTCAAACGCGTTCGTCGCCGACGGTTTGACGCTCAGCTCTGATTGCAGAACGCCCGACGGCCAGAGCAGTCGCAGCGAATCGACCTCCGTGCGATAGCCGAGCCCGAAGATCAGGCCCGACGCCGCGGGCGCCGGCGACGAGGCGTAAACTTCCAGCTTCTGTCGCAGGCTGCCGCTGCGAAGTTCGGCTTTGGTCCCGACGGCGCTGCGGTTGCTGGTCTTGCCTGTGAGCGCGATCGCCACGTAGTTTTTGCTCGCGCCTTCGTTTCGAAACGCGGCGATCGAGCCATCAGCCTTCGTCACAATCAAATCAATTGCGCCATCTCCGTTGATGTCACCCGAAGCGAAGGCGCGATTTTCCAGAGTTCCGGTCAACAGATCCGCCGATGGCATCGCTTTATACTCGCCAGTATTTCGCGCGCCAAGAACGGAACCGGACGCGCCGATCAATATGTCGAGCAATCCGTCGTTGTCGTAGTCCGCGAACTGCGCGACGGCTCCGAACGGAACGCGCCCCGAAACCGGGCCGGCAAACGCGGATTTGAATCCGCCCTTGCCGTCGCTCAGATACAAAGCCGGGAGCTCGGATATTTGATTGCCGTCGCTTTTGACGAAAACCGTATTGAAGTAAAAATCCGTGAACCCGTCTTTGTTGATATCGCCTGCGGCCACGCCAAGCGTCCTGCCGCTGAATTTGAGTCCAACCTGCTCGGCAACCTCCTTGAACGAACCGTCGCGCTGATTGCTGAAAAGCTGAACTGGCGAGCCGTAATTGACCACCAGAAAATCGATGTCGCGCTGGTTGTTGTAATCGGTGGCGACGACCGCGGTGGTCTTGTTCTTCCCTCCCCCCAGGCCCGTTTGCGCGGTGATGTCGGTGAAACTTCCGTTGCCGTTGTTGCGATAGAGCTTGTTCTCTTCGCCCGCGAAATCGTCGGGGAAGACGGCGGAATCCTTGTTCGGGAACTGCGAAAGATCGGCGAAATTGCCGACGAACAAATCGAGGTCACCGTCGTGATCGGCGTCAACCCAGGCGGCGGTCAGGGCCCACGAAGCGGGCTTCGCCGGCAGACCCGATTTCGCGGTCACGTCGCTAAAACTCCCGTCGCCGTTGTTGCGCCAAAGCGCGAGCGTTTGATAGCCGAAGATCGCCAGGTCGGTCTTGCCGTCGTTGTCGAAATCGCCGAAGACCGCGCCGCTCACGGGATTCTCGGCGGTGATCTTCGATTTCTCAGTCACGTCCGAAAACTTGCCGCCCTCATTGCGCAGCAGTTTGACGAAGGGTTTGCCCGCATCGTCGACGCCGGACACGAAAAGATCCAGCCGCCCGTCGCCATCGAAATCGGCCAGCGCAAGGCTCGAGCTGAACGGCGCGACCAGATCGCGTTTGAGTTGATCGTTGAATTCCGCCTTGCCAATCTTGCGTCCGAGCGCGCCGGTCAGCGGTTTTACGCTGGTTTTGACATTGACGCCCGCGCCGGCTTCAGCGAAGCGGACGTTCGGCGCCTCTTTTGAAACCAGATCAGGCTCCGCGCCTGCGCTGACGACGGCTTCGGCGTAGCGCCCCTTCTCGCCGTACAGGTTTCCGAGCGTCGTCTTGTAACCGGAAGCCTGCAACTGCTGAAACCGATCGAGAGCTTTCCGGCCTTCGGCCGCCTGGCCCGAGCGGATCATGGCCTGGGCGAGACTGTAGACTGCCGTCGCGTTGTACGGCTCCGACTCGATCGCGCGCTGGAACGCTGCGATGGCCTGCGGATATTGTTGCTTCTGCGCATGCAACTGGCCGATCTGGATGTTGGTCGCGGAGTCTCGCGGGTCAATTGAGAGGACTTTATTGAACTCTGCAAGCGCTTCGTCGTAGAGCTTTTCGTTTCTTAGCGCCGCCGCCAGCGCGTAATGCGCGTTCGGGCTGTCGGGCGCGAGTTTGACGCCGGCGCGCGCCTCCTCGACCGCCGCGCGCGAATCGTTTAAATAATAGTAGGCCAGCGCCAGATTGATCCGCGCGACGGCGAAGTTCGGATCGCGTTCGAGCGCCTGTTTGAACTGCTTCACGGCGTCTTCATGCTTGAACTGCTCCATAAAAGCGACGCCGATGTTGTTCAGCCGGTAGAGTTGCTCGCGTTTCAAACGGGCGTCGTCCTGCGCCTGCGCGCCGCGCGTAAATGAAAAGCCGAAATAGCCGGCAAGCGCAAACGCGCAAGCGACAACGATGATTGCGAAAGAAGAAATTTTCTGGCTCATACCCCTCCTGCTGATCGACAGAGCGGGAGAGCGGAAGAGCGAGAGAGCGGGAGAATAAATGCACAGCGATGCTGTAATTCTCCCGCTCTCTCGCTCTTCCGCTCTTATTTCACCGCCGTTCCGATCCGCCTCCACCTGATGCTGAGGAGCTTGTTGAGAAGGCCGTTGGCGCGGGGGTCGAAGGACAGGTGCACATAGAGCGCGCGGGCGAAGATGTTTTCGCGCGGGACGAAGCCCCAATAGCGGCTGTCTTCGCTGTTGTCGCGGCTGTCGCCCATCACGAAATACTTGCCGTCGGGGATTTTGACCGGCTCGCTCACGCCATAGATCGCTCGGGTATTGACTTCGAAGTCATCACCGCCCGAAGACCGTTCAGCGTCGTAATAGACGCGATACCAGGCGCCTGGGGGTTTCGGTTCGACCTTGACGACGGTCAACTCCGGGTCTGACCGCTCGATCCCCTGGACGAGCGCGCGTTCCTCGGGTAATTCCTCGCCGTTAACGAAGACGTGATGGCCTTTGACCTGAACCGTGTCGCCGGGTAATCCGATCACGCGTTTGACGTAATTGATCTTCGGATCGCTGGGCAATTTGAATACGATGATGTCGCCGCGTCTGATTTCGCGAGTCGGCAGCAACCGCCCCAGAATCGGGGTCCGCTTGCCGAAGATGAATTTATTGACGAAGAGGTGGTCGCCGATGTTGATCGTGTTCTGCATCGAACCCGTGGGCACGGCGACGGCTTGCGCGATAAAAGTCATCAGGAACAAGGCCATGATTACCGTAATCAGCGCCTGTTCAAAAAATTCGCGGATGGGCGATTTCGGCGGCCCGAATTGCTGTTGAGCTGGCTTCGTGTTGGTGTTGAGTTCTGTTTGAATGGCCATAGAAAGTTTGAATTCGCAGTAGCGTTTGCTCCTGTCAAGTTCATAAATGGAAGATGTTATTGCGCGGAATTCACATAAATATCAATAATTACGCATTTCCCTACGCCACGCCAATGAACAAGTGACAGTTTACATTAACTTGACGCCAACGGCCACATCTCGAACATCGGCGGCTCAGGTGTTTGATCCGCGAGTCTTTTTCACAGCCTGCGTGAACATTCGCCGTTCCAACCGCCGCCTGGGCGCCGGAGTCGAGAGCACGATCGATGTCGCGGGCATCCCGTAAGGCATGATCCGCTGGATCACCGATTCGAGGTGGGCTATCGAGGTTACGTGGACTTTCATGATCAATGAATCGTCGCCGGTCACGCGATGGCATTCGATGATTTCGGGAATTTCTTTGAAGAGCGATTCCAGCCGCGACACGACTTCGTGCTCAAGCCCGACGCGGATGAAGGCGGTGACCTGAAAGCCTATTTTTTCGGGATTGACCTCGGCGCGGTATCCCAGGATGATCCCCGCGTCCTCCATTTTGTGAATCCGCTCCATGACCGCCGGCGTTGACAACCCGACCCGCCTCCCGAGCTCCGTGTAAGAAAGCCGCGCGTCTTCCTGCAGTTCTTCGAGCAGACGCCAGCCGATGTCGTCCAGAAGTTTTTCGTCGTGAGAATTCATATTGTATGTTGTCGAATTCAAACCAAAGATATAAATACCGCAGGCGCCACTCCGAAAAACTCCGCCAGCTTCTTGATCTGCGTCTTGCTCGGTCTGCGTTTACCGCTGATGACTTCCGAGGTCACGCCACGGCTGCCCAGCGCCGGCTCCAGATCTTTGTTGCGCAGGCCACGCTCCCGCATCAGGAGCTGTATTACTTCATGGGGCGCCGCATCTGGAATTTGATAATGCTCCTCGTCGTAAGCCTCGATGAGCAGAGTCAAAAGGTCTAACAACCTTTCCTGCTCCGGTGTGATTCGATCTTCGGGAATGACGGCCAGTCTGTTCGTCAACGCCGCTACACGGTCATATTCTGACTCGTTGGTAATCACGGCAGGCAAAGTTTCCGCAAGTAATCGGCCGTATTTTGCGGAGTCAAGCTTGGACGGCTTTGATGGCCTGTCGCCCCAGGGCTTCTTGTTGATCTTAGCAGTTGCAGTCATCCTTGGAGTGAACCTGTCGCAGAGCGACGCGGAACAACCCGCCGCCCTCAGCAGTGAAGATAAGCGGAATGGAGATGGACGAGCCCAATACTATTTCTCGCCTTAGCAGCGCGTTCCCTTCCGAATTTTGTTGTTTTATTGATTGGCCATTTGTGGTATAAGTGAAACGACATGATAAACATGATAAAAGGCTGCGACCTCTCATCATGTCTCGCCACTGGGCACAATGATTGAAGCGTTGCACACGATGGCTCATTCCGAAGATACCACAATCAAGTCTTTCGAGTTCAAGCTTCGCATCAACAAAGCCTTTGTCGAAACATGCGAGCGCGAGCTTGAACATTCCCGCCAAATCTATAACGCCGCTCTTGCCGAGCGGATCTCGTGTTACCGGATCACTGGCGCATCTCTCGGTTACAAAGAGCAATCGCGCCATCTGACTGAAGCCCGCGCCTTGCCCGAAGTAAAGAGCCATTTGCGGGCAATCCAGCAAGACGCGCTTGAACGGCTTGACGAAGCTTTCGAGGGCTTCTTTCGGCGCGTTCGGAATGGAGAGAAACCGGGATTCCCCAGATTTAAGGGCAAAGACCGATATCACACTTTCTCCCAAAAATACGAGAAGGTTCGGCCTTGCCCGATCAAAGGCGACAAACTTACGGTCCCCGGCGTCGGCACATGTCGCGTCCGGCTCTCCCGCCCGATTGAAGGACAATGCAAACAGCTTCGGATCACTCGCCGTGTTGACGGCTGGTACGCGCTGATTGTTTGTGAGACGCTCAAACCTGAGCCATTGCAGCCGACCGGACAGACCGTTGGAGTCGATGTCGGCATTAGCAGTTTCGCCACGCTCTCGAACGGCGAAGAGATCGAGAATCCGCGCCATTTCAAGAGCGCGCTGGACAATCTGCAAAGACAGCAACAGCGACTTTCGCGCAGACAGAAGGGATCGAAGCGGCGCGCGAAGCAGAGAATCAAAGTGGCCAAGGCGCATTTGAAAGTATCGCGCTGTCGCAAGGATTTTCACCACAAGGTATCTCGCGATCTGGTCAGGCGTTTTGACGCAATCACGGTCGAGGATTTGAACATCCGCGGGATGGTCAAGAATCGCCGTCTCGCCCGAGCAATCAGCGACGTGGCCTGGGGAAGCTTTTTCACAATGACGAAAGGCAAAGCTGAGAACGCTGGCCGGACGTTTGAAAGAGTAGATCCAAGATACACAAGCCAGATTTGCAGCAATTGCGGTCACAGGCAAAAGATGCCGCTTGCGGTTCGTGTATACGAATGCGGCAAGTGTGGTTTTGTAATAGGCCGTGATCATAACTCAGCGATAACCATCGATAGGGCTGGGCAAGCCCGAATCAACGCCCGTGGAGAGCGACAGCGCTCTAAGAAGCGGGAACGTGTTAGCAGAACTCAGTTGGAACCCCAGTTGGGTGGAAACTGAGAGCTATTCCTGCGAACGCGACGCCAACCACCTCTCCTTGTCATACCCTTTGTGAGTCAGGACATGCAGGGTGTAGATCTTCTGGCGGCGATAGTTGATGCGCATGATGAGCCGATATTTGTTACCGCCAATATTGAAGACCGCGCATTCACAAAACGGATCCGCCGTTCTCGACAGAATGCAGTCAATGTTTTCAAATTTGAGAGCTAAAAGCAAAGCTGAAACTGTTGTCACAACACTTTGGGTTTCCCCGACTTAATCAATCTCACTCTCCGCGAGGATGCGACTGTAAACCTGCCGCGCGTGTTCGTAAGCCTTCGCGGCCTCGTCGCGCTCTTTCGCTGAAATCTTCGGCGCCTTCTGGCTCCAGCACTGGTCGACGGCCTTCAGACACCATTCGGCGCTGCGCCGCGAGGCGCGGATCGGCTTGTCGCCGACGATGACGAAGATCGGATTGGTGTGTGATGAAGCGAGGATGCGCAGCGCGACCCAACTGCTGCGCTCGATCTTGGCGTCGAACGTTATGTCGCGCATCGCGCCGTCGGCGACGATCTTCTTTTTATCCACCGGCGACCCATTGACGATCAATTCGACGGCGACTTCGCGCGACCCTTTCGCGCGCGCGCGCTCCAGATCCCAGTACGGCTTCTGGTCGTGACGCAACTTGCCGACCGTTTCGTTCGGCTGTTCGTCCAGCCGAGCGGCCACGCGCGCCGTTACGCGCACAGTTTCCGGCTTGTCCAACTTCACTTCACTGCCCCGTGTTCCGACCGGCAGATCGTTGACCCGAAAATCCATCAAGTGGCTCTTGCCGTCAGAAACATAAGCGCGCCCTTCGCGCACGCCTTCAGTCCACGAATCGTAATCGAGCTTGCCGTCGAGTTTGACGTAACTGCGCCCCAATCCGACCCGCTCGCCGTAGATGCACGGGAAGTCCGTCTCGCCGCTGATGCGAGTACGGAAGCCGGCGTTGAGCGTGTGGTACCAGATGTTCAGCTCCCACGGCGCGGGCGTGTCAACGGTCGAGATGAAATCTACGGCGTCGTGCGTCACGTCGACTATGTATTCGTTCGCGCCGATGCCGTCGAATCGCGGCAATTCGTAATTGGGCAGAGCGTCGCTCTTCGACTCCAAGCCCCATCCCGAATGCGCGAAGCCGACGACCGCGCCCTGGCGCTTCGCCCATTGCAGGATCGGCAAATCCCACGTGGGCCAATCTTCCAGAACTTTCGCGCCGGGATAATCCTGATCTTTCAA
>DASTMP010000084.1:0-73615 GCA_035714085.1 Blastocatellia bacterium | reverse complement strand
GATGGGCTATGTCCCCTTCGCTCAAGTCGGCGCGGAGTTGATGTTTCAAGTCATCAGCGAACGAGCCGAGCGAGCGACCCTGGTCATTACCACCAATCTGCCATTCTCGGAATGGACACAGGTCTTTCCCAACGCCCGGCTGTGCAAGGCGCTCTTGGATCGGATTACTGACAGGGCCACGATTATAGAGACGGGCTCTGACAGTTATCGATTCAAACGGACGATAGCCGGCAAGAAAAAGGCGCGGTAGGCTGCCGTAGCCTTCACTGCGGAGGATGTCCATAGGCTGCGCCTGCGGCGCTCTGGACATCCTTGCTCGCTTCGGCTTGACGACAAACAAGAAGAGCTGACGCTCTTCTGTCGATTCGCAGTCGACAGCGTTCGACTACGGTTAGGGATGAGCGTGAAAAAGGCAAAAAAGCTCTGCTCGCTCTCGCCTCCGAGTGGCGCGCCGCGTAGAATCGGCGCCGTCGCTGATGATGAAAGATCAGGACCACAATTCAACTGACTCCACAGAGATCGAGGGTGTGCCTTCGGTTAGTTGGTAGTGGATGCGGTATAGATAGAATAACAAGGTAGAATTTATGCAACCGCTTTGGCAAGACCTACGTTACGCCGCGCGAATGTTAATAAAAACGCCCGGTCTTACGCTGATTGCCGTCGTCACGCTGGCGCTGGGCATCGGCGCGAACACGGCGGTCTTCAGTGTCATTAACACGGTGCTGCTCGGCTCTCTGCCGTACAAAGACGCAGACAGGCTAGTCGTTGTCTGGGATAAGCTCTTCAGCAAAGGCGTGGACGAGCTTGAACTCTCGCCGAACGATTTCTTCGCTTTGCGCGACCGCAACACAGTCTTCGAGCAGATAGGGGCAGTGGAGAAGACCAATCTCAATAATCTCACCGGCGACGGCGAGCCGCTGCAAGTCGAAGCGAAGTTGGCGACTGCCAATCTTTTTCCGCTGTTAGGCGTCACACCGTTGCTCGGTCGTACCTTCACGCCTGAGGAAGATCGCACCTATGCCCGCGTTGCTGTACTCGGTTACAAGTTGTGGCGGAGCCGCTTCGCGGGTGATCAGGGCATCATCGGACGGAACGTAACGATCAATGACCATACCTATACTGTGATCGGTGTGATGCCGGCGGAGTTTGAATATCCACCGTCAGGCAGCAATCAACTGCCGGGCGAAATCTGGTTTCCCCGCGCGCTCGAAACCGACGGGGCAAAACGCGATTCCCATAGCCTGCTGACGGTCGCGCGGCTCAAGCCCGGGGTAAGGATTGCACAAGCCAGAGTCGAGTTGGAAAACATCGCGCGCCAACGCGAACATGAGTCCAGGATCAATACCGATAAGGGCGTCCGTCTGGTTCGGCTGCAAGAGCAAATCGGTCGCAAGCTGCGCGCATCCTTATTGATCCTGGCTGGCGCCGTCGGCTTCGTCTTGTTGATCGCATGTGCGAACGTAGCGAATTTGCTGCTATCGCTGGCGGTCGGTCGCGCCTCAGAGATTGCCATCCGGTTGGCGCTGGGCGCGAGCCGTTGGCGCATCGCGCGGCAATTATTGACTGAAAGTTTGCTGCTGTCATTGTTCGGTGGAGCGGTTGGGTTATTGCTTGCCGCATGGATGGAGCAAGGGATTCGGCTGCTCGGCGCAACTCAGATTCCTCACGTGGAGCGTTTGGCGATTGATGGTCGAGTGCTCGGCTTCACCCTGTTGGTCACGATCCTCACAGGCATCGTGTTCGGGCTGGCGCCGGCGCTGCAAGCTTCACGGCCTGACGTGAATGAAACGTTAAAGGACAGCGGGCGCGGTGCCAAAGGCGCGAGCCACCAGCGGCTACGCAATGGGTTGGTGGTGGCCGAGGTCGCGCTTTCACTAGCGCTGCTCATAGGCGCGGGCTTGCTGATCAAAAGCTTCTGGCGTTTGCAGCAGGTTGAGCCTGGCTTTGACGCGCGGAATGTACTGAGCCTCGACTTCACACCATCGAGGGCGAAGCATCCTTCTGAATCGTTGGCGGTTTTCTATCAACAACTGCTTGAAAGAATCCAAACGCTGCCTGGCGTGCAGGCCGCTGCCCTCGTCAACAATTTACCGCTCTCCGGCAGGCGTGGCATCGAGGTTTACAAGATCGAAGGCCGGCCAGAGCCGAAGAGTATGGCCGACGCAGTAGTAGCCGATTATCAAGTCATCAGCCCCGGTTATTTTCAATTGCTGGGCATCCCCTTGTTGCGAGGCCGCGCCATTGCTGAGAGCGATGGTGCGGGCACGCCTGGCGTCATCCTCATTAACCAGGCTTTCGCTGAACGGTACTGGCCTGGTGAAGACCCGTTGGGCCGCCGTTTGCTGATTGATTTCAACCAGCGCTGGGTGACAGTGGTCGGCATTGTCGGCAACGTCAAACAGTCCGGGTTGCCGTACGAAGCCGCGCCGCATGTCTACGTTTCCTACAAGCAGATGCCCGGATCACGCAGCTTGTTGGTGCGTACCACCGGCGATCCCCTCAATTTTGTTGGGATGGTGCGCAGCCAGATTCAAGCAATAGATCGCGATCTACCGATCTACAACATCCACACACTAGAGGATTTGCTGGCTGAGTCAGTCGCACAGCAGCGGTTAAATTTGCTGCTGCTGTGCGTCTTCGCCGCAGTCGCACTGGCATTGACGATGGTCGGCATCTACGGCGTGACCTCGTATGCGGTCGCCCAACGTATGCACGAAATCGGCATCCGCATGGCGCTCGGCGCGCAAGCAGGCGACGTGCTGAGGCTGGTGTTGTGGCAAGGAATGAAACTGGCTGGATTCGGCATTGCACTTGGCTTGGCCGGAGCACTGGCCTTGACCCGCTGGATGGCAGCCTTGCTGTTTGAAGTGAAAGCGACGGACCCTCTGACGTTCGTGGGTGTCGCGGCATTGCTGGCGGGCGTAGCGCTGCTGGCCTGCTTTGTCCCCGCACAGCTTGCGACGAAGGTGGATCCAATGATCGCGTTGCGCTGCGAATGAGTCCAAGTCCAATGTTCCGGAATAAGGCTTAACGGAGGTTTTCCGACGAATGTGTTTAATACTCGTAGAACGTCCGCAGCTCATGACAACTGATCCGCCGGCTTGGACGCATTCTTTCTGTAAAGCGCTGTGTCAAAGCGAGACGCCCGGTGGGCTGGCTCGGCGGTTGGTGAGCAAGAGCGAGTGACGGCCACAAAAGATTGAGGTCGTGCGCTCATTTGAAATTCCGTTGGGGTCCGCCATGTCCGTAGCGGGTGCAAGAGGGTGGGGCCAAATGAAGACGCCGAAAGGGGCCAGACCGCCTTGCCAAAGCCATCTGAAGCGAAATCTGGCGGTTGAACTGTTGGAACGACTGCCGAAAGCTTACCCATAATCATTGCTCGTTGTGTTACGTCTCACGGTGCGAACGAGCTAAAGCATATATTAGGGAAACAAATATTCCAGGTACACTCCCCCAATCTAGATCGGATTTCGATTGTGTGTACGGAAAGAAAAACCGTGTTCCTTCGGCGGGCTGGCGTGCGCTCGAGAAAAAAGTGTGCATCGACCGATGAATCCTCCCAATCAATCGCTAGATGTGGTAATGGTTGGCCGAACTGACTGCTATTGTAAGCTTTCAGGACGCAGTTTGATCACTGAGCCTAAGCTCAAGCCGATTCTCCGAAGGCTTACGCAGAACCGGAGGTTAGTCGATAGCATGACGGAAACTGAGAGCTACAGCATTCGGACATATGGGGACCAGATTGCCGATGTCTACGATCGGTATTACGGGGACTGCAATCCTGCTGCCATTGGGGCGCTGAAGGCGCTGGCGGGCGCCGGTCCTGCCCTGGAGCTAGGCATTGGCACGGGGAGGGTAGCCCTGCCCCTTGCGGCGGCCGGCGTGCATGTCTCCGGCATCGATGCGTCGGAGGCGATGGTGAGGCAACTTCGCGCCAAGCCAGGAGGGGCCGCGATACCGGTCGCTATGGGTGACTTCGCGGAAGTAGGGGGCGATGGCCCTTTCACCCTGATCTACGTGGTCTTCAATACCTTCTTCAACCTGCTCACCCAAGCAGATCAGGTTCGGTGCTTCCAAAATGCCGCAAAGCGCCTCGCCGCGGACGGATTGTTTGTCCTGGAGGTATTTGTTCCTGATCTCTACCGGTTTCGTGGCGGCCAAGACGTGAGAGTCATCGCGCAGAGCGAAGCCGAGGTTAGGATCGACGCTTCTCAGATCGACACAGTTAATCAGCTGGTGACGGCCACCCACGTCACCTTGAGCGGTCAGGGGGCACGATTCTGTCCGGTGAAACTGCGCTATGCTTGGCCCGCCGAGCTCGACTTAATGGCTCTTCTCGGCGGGTTGAGGCTCAAGGAACGGTGGGGCTCCTGGGATCGGAGTCCGTTCACGGCGTCGAGTGGCAGCCACATTTCTCTCTACGGCGCAAAGTAGGAGGACTGCAAAGCGCGCCGGCCACAATCCGCTTGCGGCAGACGGCGGGCTCTGGTAGTTCGTGTCCCTTTGGCAGAATGGCGTCGGCGCTAGTAAAAACCTATGCCGACGCCATTCTGCCAAAGGGACACGAACTACCACGGGGGGCACGGGGATCACGGGGATAAATCAAGCGGAGCGATGATTTTTCACTTTCTTCTCCCCATGGCGCCCCGTGCCCCCCGTGGTTTTTCCCGTACATACAATGCAAACCTCTCCAAAGGAGCAAACCCATGAATAGATCAAGACTTATCAGTTCCGCGCTGGCGCTGATGCTGGCGCTCGTATTCATGCTCTCCGCCATCGGGCAAGCCCCTGTCGCGCCCGATCTGCGCGGCGCAATTGAGCAAGTTGATGCGCTGGCGGCAGCCGAGTTTGCTAAAGACAATCGCGGCAGCGTCACCGTCGGTATCGTATCCGGCCCCGAGTTGGTTTGGACGAAAAGCTACGGCTATGCGGATATGGAGAAGAAGACGCCGGCCACCAAAGACACGGTCTACCGCATAGGCTCAATCACCAAGCAATTCACCGGATTGATGCTGTTGCAGTTGGTCGAGGCTGGCAAAGTCCGCCTCTCGGATCCGGTGGAGAAATACTTTCCTGAAGTGAACAAGGTGGAGGGGCGATTCGCTGGCGCCCCGCCGATTACGCTTGTGCAACTGGCCACTCACACTTCCGGCATGGGGCGCGAACCGGCGGATTTGCAGACGTATTTGAAAGGTCCGGTGTCCGAGTGGGAGAAAGTGATGATTGCCGCGTTGCCGCGCACGAAATACGATTTCGAACCAGGCGCGCGCTTTTCCTATTCGAACATCGGCTACGCAATTCTGGGCGCTGCCCTCAGCCGCGCCGCTGGCCAGTCTTATGTCGAGCACGTGTCGCAAAAGATATTCGCGCCGCTCGGCATGACGCACACCGCCTTTGAGCCGAACGAGAGGATCAAGCCGGATCTCGCTAAAGGCTATGGCGTGCAAGGCGCCAAAGTGGATGCTGAAACACCGGAGCGCGAACATCAGGGCCGCGGATACAAAGTGCCCAACGGAGCGATGTACACCACGGTCGGAGATCTGGCGCGGTTCCTGGCTTTCGAGCTGGGCCATGGGCCGGCGAGCGTCCTCAGGAAGGAAACGCTCGAAGACAACTTCAAGCGCGTCAATTCGGCGAGCGGAGATCTAACGTCAGGCTACGGCATCGGCTTTGCAGTGGAGCGACATGGCAGTTTCATCGCTTACGGGCATGGGGGATCGGTGGCGGGATATTTGGCAGGAGCCTTTGTTGATCGCGCTTCCGGTGTGGGTGTGATTGTCCTGCGCAACGTCGGTGGGGGGCAGTTCAATATTTCGGGGCTGGTGATGCGGTCCTTGGAAACGCTGGCTGCGAGCCGACGTGGACCTAAACCCTGAAACTGAGCTCTCTGCTGGGACACTCAACTCTCTTTGCTTTCACCGGTCTCGCAACGAAACCCAAAACCGAGGAAAGGAAACCAATATGATCAGACACACGATGAGATTGGGATTGATGGCGGCGCTTATTTGGGCGACCCTCCCGGCCGTGACCGGATTTCCAAAGGCGCAAAATAATAGTCCGCATCCTCTGGAAGGGCTTTATGAAGTATCGGCCACTCGCACCGATACTGGCAATGGGTTCAAATTTCTGGTATCGCTCACACGTGATGGCGGTAAATGGGTAGGCGCCGTTCGCGAAGCTGTGATTCCGGTTACGGTCAAAGAGGTCACGGTCACTGGCGAGAACAGACTGACGGGCATCGCCACCGCTGATGGCGGGGGAAAGACCATCTCGTTCACAGTCAAAGTCGAAGGGAACAAGATCACGCTCAACGTGAGCGTTGGAGAGAATGCAGCCACTTTAACCGCGACAAAAAAGGCGACTGAAGGAAAGGACGCCGCAACTGTTGAAGGGACCTATGAGGGGCAAACTGCGCCTGAAGGCCAAAAAACCTTCCCTGTCGAGCTCATTATCAAACGCATAAAACCTGCGGACAAATAGCCCCTCAGCATTCTGCGGGCCGAGTGAAGGCCCGCTCAGAACCGCCACAGAGGCGTCTCAGCCACAGAGAAGAAGGTGATTTTCTTTTGCTTTCTTCCTCTTGAGCCGACTTCTTAGCGAAGCGGTGGGCGCAGTCACCCGAAGGGCCGGAGCGCAGCGGAGGAGTCTCGGAGCGGAGCGGAGAGACTTGACGGCGCTCGGAGCGAAGCGAAACTCAGGCGAAAGAGGAAGAAACAAAAGACCGATTGGCTGGCGTGCGTCCGAGAAAAAAGTGTGCCTGGCTGGATGGAATCCTCCCCAGCAATTGCGAGATGTGGTAATAGTGGGCCGAACTGGCGCTACCTATACGTCACCAATTACGAAGCCAGTGACATCTTTCGTACGTCGGCGGGCAAAGTGGAGAAACAGTCTTTGTACTATCAACAAGTCCAACCCAATCCAATTCTGGCTTCTTTTATCCAATGCTATTGGGCAATTGGCGCAGACGCTCAAGCCCCGCCGCCCCTAGATCACGGAGTCATTCCGGGCGGCTATACCGATTTCGTCTTCAACATCGGAGATCAAATCCAGTCGGGTGACTCCGACAGCGTCTTTTTTGACAAGACAAGAAGTTTCGTCGCAGGCCCCTTTGATCGCTTTCTGCGCCTACGAGCGCAAGGACAATTTGAGTCTCTCGGCGTGCGCTTTAATTTGGGGAAAGCCCCTTTTTTCTCCATCCTGCCCCTAAGGGCGTTGCGAAATTGTGTGATCCCTCTCGACACGATATGGGCGGATCGGGATATCAAGGCAGAGATCAACGCCCTTGAACTCCACCTCGCCCACGTGGAGGGGATCGGGGAACGAATCTCCTGCGTGGAACGGTTCTTGATGAAGCGCAGTCGACATTGGAAAGAGCCGGAC
Organism: Blastocatellia bacterium; assembly: GCA_035714085.1. Lineage (GTDB taxonomy): Bacteria > Acidobacteriota > Blastocatellia > RBC074 > RBC074 > JAJVID01. The sequence continues at coordinate 66,235 of DASTMP010000084.1, read as the reverse complement.
GCAATTGTTACACAAGCTGTCGGCTTGATCGAAGAGTCGCAAGGGCAAATCGAGGTGAAAGCGTTGGCGGCTTCGTTACAAATCAGCGGCCGGCGACTTGAGCGGAAATTTGAGCGACACGTCGGGTTGTCGCCGAAAGCCTTCTGCCGCGTCACGCGATTTCGCCAGACGAAGTCCCTGCTCGAACAGTCCGGCGAACTGAACGGATGCGACCTCGCCTACGCTTGCGGTTACTACGACCAGACGCATCTCATTCATGAGTTCAGATTATTCACCGGACAAACCCCCGTCCGCTATGAAAGCGTCCGGCCTGTCGGATTTTTCCTATACGGTAATCATGCGAATTGTTAGGGTTGGACCACCAGAGAGATTGTTTCGGGGCGCGATCTATTTCGGGTAATCCCAACCTTACACAACGGAGGATATTGTAATGAGAAGGGCAACGAGCATCGTCATTACGACGCTACTGGTTGGCTGCTTTCTAATGTCGCTACGAAGCTACTGCCAGACGAATGATAGGACGTCTGCGTCGGCTGCCGAAAAGATAGACTCGTACATCACCAAAAATATGCAAGCCCGCCGTATCCCCGGACTGGCCATAGCAGTAGTCGAAGATGGCAAGGTGGCTTTGAAAAAAGCCTACGGGGTCGCCAATCTCGAAACCGACACGCCGGTCAAGACCAACAGCGTCTTTCACCTGGCTTCCGTCACCAAACAGTTTACCAGCGCGGCCATCATGACGCTGGTCGAAGAGGGCAAGGTGCGACTGGACGACCCGATCGGCGCCTATATCAATCAAGCGCCTGAGTCGTGGGCTAAGATCACGGTACGCCATCTACTGACACACACGAGCGGCATTATGCCGGGAGCGATTATTCGCGTAGACGCACAGGGGAGGCTGACCACGCGCGAAGGGGTACCACTGTTGGATATCACTGCCAAACGCGCGCTCGAAGTCATCTCGCAGGCTCCGCTGCTCTTCCCCGCTGGCGAAAGAATTATGTACTGCGACGCGGGATATTTTCTACTAGGCCTGATCATCGAAAAGGCCGGCGGGCGACCATATGACGAATTCATGCGGAAACGTCTCTTTGAGCCACTAGGGATGAGCGATTCCGACATTCTCGATAAGTGGAAGATCGTCAAAGGTAGCGTACATGTTTACACAATCCGCAATGGGCAGTGGGTACCCTGGCGTCGCGATTGGCATTATGAGGTTAATGCCTTCGCTGGCGTATGTTCGACAGTCGAAGATCTGGCCAAATGGGACATGGCGCTACGCACGGGGAAATTGCTTAAGCAGTCGAGCCTGGACTTGATGTGGGCGCCTGCTACACTCAACAGTGGCCAGGAGGCATTGATGTTCGGCGACGCATATGGTTTCGGCTGGACACTGGGAGAGGTGCGTGGGCATCGGACCGTGGAGCATGCTGGCGCTTCGGGGACATACATCCTCCGCTTCCTGGACGAGGAACTTACAATTATTGCCTTAACCAATCTCGATGTTCCTTCCGGTTCTCAGCCTGGGCTGCTGGCGCACGGGATTGCCGGACTGCTCAAGCCGCAATATCAGCTACCCTCCATGCTCGTTCCGCAACCCGACCCGTCCCCACAAACGACGCTTGAGATCAACGCGCTGCTGTCGGAGATGGCAAGGGGACGCGACTCGCCCAGCCTAACGGCGGCGCATCGAGCTTATTACAACAGCCTCCCGGCACCCCTCCGGCAGGAGGACGCCCGCCTACTGAAAACCTTACAATCATTGACTTATCTCGCTAGTGACGACGTAACAGGACGCGGCCTGAAACGCTTGGGCGAACCCGTCGCGCGCATCGCCTACTACAAAAGCGAACTTGAAGGCAAGACGTTCTACTTCACTTTCTGGTTGACCAAAGATGGCAAGGTGGCGTATTTGCGCTTCAATACGGAGTAATAATGTGAGCTTTCGGCGAGCGGGTCTTGACAGGCATATGATAAAAATGTCGGGTAAGGAGGCGGCATTGCTGTCACCCCCTCCTCCTAAGAACGGCTCGTGAGTCTTTCACATTTGTTGACCATACCACTCAATCCTAGCCTCGACCCGCATTGATGCTCGCAGGCGCGTTTTCGTGTCACCACTTGAACGCTCACTGAAGTGACGAGTACATTGTCCCGGAAGCTTCAGACGGCGACGTTGCCGACACCGCCTGTCCCGGTAGGATACTGCTGGTGTGGAACGAGGGTGTCAGAAACTTTGTGTAAACGGACAAAATGGAGTAAACAACCATACTTCAGAAAGGAACTTGAACCATGTCCGTTCAACCCAAAGAGAAGACACCCAAACTCGACCCGCAACTTGTCAAACAGTTGCTCTCGGGCCGCAAGACAGCTGGAGAAATTGAAGACCTCCTGAAAGACCTCCGCAAGGCTTTCATTGAAAACGCCCTCGATGGCGAGCTGACTCATCTGCTCGGCTATGAAAAGCATGACGCCTCGGGGCGCAACAGCGGCAACTCCCGCAACGGTTCTTCCCGAAAGAAAATCAAGACCGAAGACTCTGAAGTCGAAGTCGAAGTCCCGCGTGACCGCAACGGCGAGTTCGAGCCGCAACTGGTCGCCAAGCATCAGCGGCGGTGGGACGGCTTCGACGAGACGATCCTGGCGCTTTACGCGCGTGGGATGACTACTCGTGACATACAGAGTTTCCTGCGCGAAAAGTACGACATCGATGTTTCGCCCGAGTTCGTCTCATCGGTCTGCGAATCGGTCAGCGCCGGCGTGCAGGAATGGCGCACGAGGCCGCTGCAAGCAGTCTGGCCGATCCTCTACCTGGACGCGCTCTTCCTCAAAGTGCGCGACGAAGGACGAGTTGTTAAGAAGGCGCTCTACGTCGCAGTCGGGGTCAACCTCGAAGGCCGCAAGGAACTGCTCGGCCTGTGGCTCAGTGAAGGCGAAGGCGCGAAGTTCTATTTGCAGTTACTCAATGAACTGGCTTCGCGCGGCGTGGAAGACATCTTCATCGCCTGCGTAGACGGGCTCAAAGGACTGCCAGAAGCGATCGAGAGCGTCTTCCCGAACACGACAGTACAGACTTGCGCCGTACATCTAGTGCGACACTCCTTGAGCTTCGTCAGCCACAAGGAGCGCAAGGCGGTGGCCGATGACCTCAAGACGATCTACCAGGCGGCGACCGAGACGGAAGCCCTGCAAGCGCTGGAGAAGTTCCAAGTCAAATGGGACAGGAAGTACCCGGTCATCTCGCGTTCGTGGCGGGCCAACTGGGCGCGAGTCAAACCGATGTTCGAGTTGCCTGCGGAGATCCGTCGAGTGGTCTATACGACCAACGCGATCGAATCACTCAATTTCAGCTTGAGAAAGATCATCAAAGGCCGGAGCGCCTTCCCGAATGACGATTCAGTCTATCGGTTGATTTACCTCGGGCTGGAGCAAATCAGCCGGAAGTGGACGATGCCAATCAGGAACTGGAAAGCGGTTCTGCAACAGTTTGCGATCCTCTACGAAAATCGCTTACCGTTAGAAGTGCTAGGCGTTACTAAAGCTTGATCGTGATGAATTCCGTTTACACAAAAACTCTGACACGCTCCAATGTTGGCGGCCGAGCTTGAAACCGTCTCATGCAATGAATATCATTGGCCCGGCCTGTAGCCAGCCCGAAAGGAGAAATCAACTAATGAAAATCTCGCGCAAACTAATGCATGCTTTGCTGGCGCTCTTCGCGCTGGTCGCGATCTCGACGAGCGCGCTAGCCCAAGCCCCACGCGGCCTTCCCGTCGGCCCTGGGGCGAGCATTCCTCCGCAATCGGAAGTCGGCGATCAAAAGGTCGGGTCGTTGCTGTTCTATAACTACTACACCTCGGGCGTAGCCGACAGCGGCGGCCAGAACACCCGCGTCAACATCACCAATACCAACAACACATCGTCGGTGTCCGTTCATCTCTTCTTCGTAAACGCCGATGACAGCAGCGCGGCTGACAGCTTCATCTGCCTGACGCCGAATCAGACGGCCTCGTTCCTGGCTTCGGACGTCGATCCGGGGACAACCGGCTACATCATCGCGGTGGCCTCGGATGAAGCGGGCCGCCCCGTGGTATTCAATCATCTGATCGGCGATGAGTACGTCAAGATGACGACCGGCCATGCGGCCAATCTCGGCGCCGAAGCCTTCGCGGCGCTCGGCCCGCCCGGCGCGCTTGTGGGATGCGATTCGAATTCGCTTACGGCGGTGTTGAGCTTTAACGGCGCCGTAGGGGGGTACAATCGCGCGCCGCGCGCTCTTGCGCTCGACAACTTCACCAGCCCGGCCGACGGCGCCGACACGCTGCTGATAATCAACCGGGTCGGGGGCGACTTGACATTCGGCGGCGCCGAAATCGGATCTCTGACCGGTCTGGTCTACGACGACGCGCAGGCCTCGGGCAGTTTCTCCTTCACCGTCGACCGGTGCCAGTTCCAGGGGAACATCACAAGTTTATTCCCACGCACGACGCCTCCGATTTCGTCTCTGGTTCCGTCCGGACGTAGCGGCTGGCTGAAGTTCTTCTCACAAGCTGACAACGCTTACCTCGGCGCGGCGATCGTCGTGAACGCCAATCAGGATGCGCTGCGCGCCTTCAATGGCGGTCATAACCTGCGCAAGCTGACGCTTGCCGCTAACGCTCAGATTACAATCCCTGTCTTCCCGCCGAACTGCCAGGCGCAGTCCGACGGCCCAAACTGATACTTGATCGAGCCAATCGCGTCCGGCCAATCCATCCAATTTGTCCGGGCGCCCAATCCTTAGGAGAAATATGAAGAAACTGATCATCAGCCTGATCGTCGCCATCAGTCTCGGCGCCGCATCTCTTGCCACAACCTTGGCTGCCCCCTTCACTGTCAAAATCAGGGCTGAAATCCCGTTCGATTTTATGGTTGGAAAAAGGCGCATGCCGAAAGGCGAATACCTGATCGAGTCCGTAGGCGACTCAGGCACGCTGACCATCCGCCATGCCAAGAAAGGCAAGGCTGTGACATTCAATACCATCAGGCACAAGCCGACCGACAGCCCAAAATCGAAATTGGTCTTCAATCGCTATGGCGACCAGTATTTCCTCTCCAGAATCTGGGACGGATCGAGCGAAACAATCCTTAAGCTTAATAAATCCAAAACCGAGAAGCGGATCGCGAAACAGGCAAATAAGGAAGACAACCCGGACGAAGTGCCAGTGGGAGACAAATAGAGAGAGATGGGGCGACTGGGGGACTAGGCGACTGGGCGATAAAGAGACCTCAAATCGCCCAGTCGCCTAGTCCCCCAGTCGCCTTAGAATCCCAGGGCTCCCATAATCGCGTCGCGGTCGGCGGGTACACTCGTAAAGGCGTTCGCGTAGCGCGATTCGATAGCTATCTTCTTGCCGCCTTTGCCAGAGAGGCTGAGCGCGCCGCGGTGATAATTGACCGTGTAATCCGGGTCCTTCAAGATGTGGCCGGTCAGAATGGCCACAACATCCTCATCGGGATTGACGCCGCCAGCCGCCACCATTTTTCTGAGGCCGGCTAGCGTGACCGCCGAAGCCGGTTCACAGCCGATGCCGTCGAGACCGATCATAGCCTTCGCGTCGGCGATCTCCTGTTCAGTGACCTGCTCTACCTCGCCCTCGGACCAACGCAATCCGCGGATCGCCTTCGGCCACGAGAGAGGGGCGCCGATCTTGATCGCCGTGGCTAGCGTGGTCGCGTTCTTGACGGGCTCCAATTTCAAATCCGCATCCTGAAGGTCGTGGTCTCGCGTCCACATCCGATAGAGTGGGTTGGCGCCTTCGGCCTGGACGATGGTGATTTTCGGCATTTTTGCGATCACGCCGAGTTCAAGCAGTTCGTGGAAGCCTTTTGCGATCGCCGAGGAATTGCCCAGATTGCCGCCCGGCACGATTACGCGGTCGGGCGCGCGCCATCCGCGCTGCTGCGCCATCTCGAATGCGATCGTCTTTTGACCTTCCAGGCGAAAAGGGTTGACCGAGTTGAGCAGGTAGAGCCGCGACCGGTTCGCCACTTCGCGCACCAGCCGCATCGCGTCGTCGAAATCACCGTCAATCTGAAGCACGATCGCGCCATAATCGAGCGCCTGCGAGAGTTTGCCGAGCGCGATCTGGCCCGAGGGGATGAAGACGAACGCCTTAATCCTGGCGCGCGCGGCGTAGGCCGCCATCGAGGCGGAGGTGTTGCCGGTGCTCGCGCAGGCCACACCGGTCGCGCGCAGGCGCTTCGCCTGAGTGATCCCCGTAGTCATCCCCAAATCCTTGAATGATCCGGTCGGATTCATCCCCAGGTGTTTGAACGAGAGGCGCTTCATCCTCGCGTAAGTGGCGGATCGCGGCGCGTCCCAGATCGGCGTATTGCCTTCCACCATCGTGACGATTTTAGCCTCATCGGCTTCGGGCAGTAGTTCGCGGAAGCGCCAGACGCCGCTCTGGTCAATGGTTTTAGACGAAGCGCGACGCGCGTCCCAGCTTCTCACCAAATATTCGCCCTGAAACCCGTCCACGTCATAAACGACATCCAGAAGGCCGGAGCATTTCGAACAGGTGTACATTCTCTGCGACGTCGGGAAATTGGATTGGCAGTTGATGCAGCGAAGTGAAGGCATATCATTGAGACGGCTTATCGAGTTCGAAAGCGAGATGAATGGCGCGCACGGCTTCAGCCGCGTCGGCCGCCGCGACAATCAGTGAGATGTTGCGTTCGGATGAGCCTTGCGAGATGGCGATCACGTTGACTCCGGAGTCGCCGAGCGCGGCGAAGACCTTGCCCGCAATGCCCGGCGTGCCCTGCATACGGTCGCCGACTACGGCGACGACCGCGATCGAATCGTACGCCGAGACGTCTTCGATGTGGCCCAGCATCAGATCGAATTCCAGCGCCGAGCGGAGCGATTTCACCACGCGCGCAGCCTCCGACGAATTGATCACGAAGCAGATGTTGTTCTCGGACGAAGCCTGCGCGATCATCAGGATGTTGGCGCGTTCCACGGCGACCGCGGCCAGGGCTTTCGCGGCGATGCCCGGTATGCCCTGCATGCCTTTGCCGCTGATCGTGATCAGGCTCACGTGGCGGATCGAAGTGACGGCCTTGACGCCCCGCTCCGACGGGCGGCCATCGACGCTGATGCGCGTGCCCGAATTCTCCGGGCTGAAGCTGTTGAGGATGCGAATCGGGATGCCCTGTCTGTAGACTGGCAGGATCGTCTTGTGGTGCAGCACCTTCGCGCCATAATAGGCCAGCTCGGAGGCCTCGCTGTAGCTGATCTCCCGTATCGTGCGCGCTTCTGGCACATCGCCCGGGTTGGCCGTCATCACGCCGTCGACGTCGGTCCAGATCCAGACCTCGTCGGCGTCCATCGCCGCGCCGATGATCGACGCCGTGTAATCGGAGCCGCCGCGCCCGAGCGTCGTCAGCGCGCCCTCCTTCGTCGCGGCGACGAAACCGGTGATAACCGGTATCTCGCCCTGTTCGAGCAGCGGCGTCAGTCTGTCTCGCGTCTGCGCCCGGGTTTCGGCCATCAACGGCTCGGCCTGGCCGAACTGGTCGTCGGTGACGATCAGTTCGGTGGCCTCGATGGGACGCGAGGCCAGGCCGCGTTCCGCGATCGCGCACGAGAGGATCGGAGCGCACATCATTTCGCCCAGCCCGGAGATCGCGTCGAGCGTGCGCGGCGTCAACTCGCGCACCATGGTCAACCCTTTGCACAACGTCTCGAAACGCTCGATCCGCTGGCGCACCATCTCAATCGCCTCGCGGCGGCGCGCGGCGTCGTTGGGCGCGAGCAGGTGTATGGCCTGACGATGCGGCTCGTGCAGATCGTCGCTGACGGTCTTGTGATAGTAACCGCCGACGGCGTTCTGCGCCGCAGCGATGAGCTTGTTCGTCACCCCGCCCATCGCCGAAGTGACCACAACGACTTTATGGCCTTCTTTAGCGCCGGCGACCGTGAGGTCAGCGGCCCTGGCGATGCGTTCGGCGCTTCCGACTGAAGTGCCGCCGAATTTCATTACGATAAGCATAGATGTCAGATGTCAGATGTCAGATGTCAGGTTTCAGGTTTCAGGTTTCAGGCTTCAGGTTTCAGGCAGAAACCTGCGGAGTCATTCTTTCACTGACACCTGACACCTGACACCTGACACCTACAGAAGCCCCTTCGCCACCAACAGCTCCGCATTCAATAACGCCGCCCCCGCAGCCCCGCGAATCGTGTTGTGGCTGATCAGCGTGAACTTGAAATCGAAGACGGTGTCTTTCGATATACGCCCGACCACAGTCGCCATTCCCTTCTCGGCGTCGCGATCCAATCGCGGCTGCGGTCGATCTTTTTCAAACCGGACGATCACCGGGCGCGCGGGCGCGGTCGGCAATTTCAACTCCTGCGGCAAGCCTGTGAAATTCGTCAGCGCTTCGACGACCTGTTCGACCGTCGCCTGTCTGCTCAATTTCACGCGCACCGATTCAAGATGGCCGTCCTGGACGGGGACACGGTTGCATTGGGCGCTGACTTTGAAAGGGGCCGATTCGATCTTCTCGCCGGTGAACTTACCGAGGATCTTCTGCGGCTCGACTTCGACCTTCTCTTCTTCGCCGCCGATGAACGGCATCACGTTGTCAATGATGTCCATCGAGGCCTCGCCTGGATAGCCCGCTCCCGAGATGGCCTGCATCGAGGTCATCACCACGGCTTCGAGGCCGAAAGCCTGACGCAGAGGCGCGAGCGCCATCACCAGGCCGATGGTCGTGCAGTTGGGGTTGGTGACGAGATAGCCGCGATAATACCCGCGGTTCTTCTGCTGCGCGGGTATGACGTCGAGGTGATCGGGGTTGATTTCGGGGACGACCAGCGGCACGTCTTCAGGCATTCGATATGACGACGAATTGCTGATGACGGGAAAGCCGGCGGCGGCGAACGCGACTTCCGCCTCGGCAGCGATGCCAGACGGCAAACTGGAAATCACAAGATCGCAATCGAGCGGCGGCTTGCAGCCGAAAACTTTTATATCTTTCGCCGCTTCGGGCATTTCAAAAGGGAGCTTCCAATTGCAAACATCAGCGAAGCGTTTGCCTTCGGAGCGGTCTGAAGCCGCAAGCGCAGTCACTTCGAAATACGGGTGATCGCGCAGCATATGAATCAACCTTTGGCCGACTGTCCCTGTCGCGCCGAGAATGCCTACACGTCTCTTTACTTGAACTGCCATTTTCCTACCGCCTTCATATGATTCGCCGGGATTTTCGTTCTGAGCGCAAACGCTTTAATAGCAGAAGCCCTGCGAACCGCAATGTTCGCAGGGCCGAGATATGAACTCATTATGAACGAATGGGAATGGTAGGCGGCGATGGCGGCGGTGTCAAGAATTGACCGCGTCGCCCTTTGTTATAGCCGGCTATATTATGGCCGGCTGAGACAGCGAACTTAGCCGCGCTCATTGCCCCTTTCTGATTAGATCCGCCGCCTTCTCCGCGATCGCAATCGTCGGCGCGTTCGTATGGCCTGTGATTTGGAACGGGATGACCGAGGCGTCAACGACGCGCAATCCTTCGACACCGCGCACGCGCAAATGGTCATCAACCACCGCCATCGCGTCATTGCCCATCCTGAGCGTCCCGACCGGGTGATAAATTGTCTCGGCGGTCTGGCGGATGTGCTCGGCGAAATCATCGTCGGTCTTCGCGGCCTCGCCCGGCCACCACTCTTTGCCGCGAAACCGGTCAAAACTCTTCGAGCCGAGAATCTCGCGCGCGAGTTTGACGCCCTCGACGCAAGCGGCCAGATCGGCCTCCGAAGCCAGGTAATTGGGTTGAATCGCGGGCGCGACAAACGGGTCCTTCGATTTCAGTTTGACGTGTCCCTTACTCTCGGGCTTCTGCAACGCGACGCCGATCGAGAAGCCATGCAGGTCGGGGTTCTTGAACCCGTTGTCCATGTAAAAGACCGGCGCGAAGATCAACTCGATGTCCGGCGCGACTTTGTACAGGTCGGTTTTGAGGAAGGCGGCGGCTTCTCCCACGCTCGACGTGAGCGGCCCTTTTTTGAAGATCAGGAAGTTGAGAATGTTTTTGACGTTGTCGGCTTTGTGCAGACCTATCGGTTCGCGGCATTCGTATTCTACTCCGATCAACAGATGGTCCAGCAGGTTCTGGCCGACGCCGGGCAGGTCTGCGACGACGGGGACGCCCAGCGAGCGCAAATGATCGGCGGGGCCTAGACCTGAGAGCATCAACGTCTGCGGCGAATTGATCGCTCCGCCTGACAGAATGACTTCACGATTGACGCGCGCCCGCTCGTTTCGGCCGTCTTGCGCGAACTCGACGCCGACGGCCTTGCCTCTTTCGAAGAGCAATCGCGTGACGTGCGAGCCGGTCTTGACCGTCAGATTCGGGCGGGACAGGACCGGTTTGAGAAACGCTGCGGCCGCGCTATGGCGTTTGCCTTTTTTCTGAGTGACTTGAAGATAGCCCACGCCTTCCTGCGACGCGCCGTTGAGGTCTTCGTTGTATTTCAATCCGGCGGCTTGCGCGGCCTCGATGAAGCGGTGGGTCAGCGGATTGACGCAGCGCAGGTCGGCGACGTTCAATTCGCCGCCCACGCCATGAAACCCGTTCGCCCCGCGTTCGTTGTTTTCGGATTTCTTGTAATACGGCAGGATGTCGTCGTAGCCCCAGCCCTTGACGCCGAGCTCACGCCAGCGGTCGTGGTCGCCGCGATTTGCGCGGCTGTAGACCATGGCGTTGATCGAACTCGACCCGCCGAGCACACGGCCGCGCGGCCAGAACATCCGGCGCCGGTTCATGTGTTCGAGTTCTTCAGTTTCGTAAGCCCAGTCGCATTCGGTCTTGAAGAGCTTCGGGAATGCGGCTGGTATTTGTATCTCCCGCATCTTGTCGGGGCCTCCGGCTTCGAGCAACAGAACTTTGACGTTCGAGTCCTCACTCAGCCGGTTTGCGAGCGCGCAGCCGGCCGAGCCGGCGCCGATGATGACGTAATCGGGGATCAGAACATTTGGATGAATCATAGTCTCTCCTACGAAAATAGACAGGATTTACAGGATTTCCCAGGATTCAACTCAGTGCGCAAAATCATGGGGAAGCCTGTAAACCCTGTCTATTTTTCATTGTTTCAGAGCGTCGCAGCGCGACATGAAAGCTCCTGCGGAAAATAACCACGAAGAAACGAAGAAAACGAAGAAAGAACAGAAGAAAGTCTTCGTGCTCTTCGTTTCTTCGTGGTTGATTTTCATCCTTTTCCAGGCGTCGCGACGCGACATGAACGACTCCTCAATGCGAAAAAGATTCTTTGGCTGAAATTGCAGCCATAAGTTAAAATGACCGGGCCTTGCGGCTGCCCGAATACGGATTTGCGATCATCATAGCCGGAAGGGGCGCGGGAGATCAGCGACGCGCCGAAACATTTTGCGCGCAGGCTTTTGATAGCGTCAATGATGAAGTCCCCACGACACTGCTATGAATTCGGCCCCTTCCGCCTGAACCCCTCTGAGCGCCAACTGCTACGCGAGGAACAGGTCATGCCGCTCACGCCCAAAGTCTTCGATACGCTTCTGCTCTTCGTCGAGAACAACAATCTGCTGCTGACCAAAGACGAGATGATCAAGCGTCTCTGGCCCGACAGCTTTGTCGAAGAGAGCAATCTGGCGCAGAACGTCTCGATGCTGCGCCGCGCGCTGGGCGAACAACCGAATGGCAGGCCCTACATCGAGACCGTGCCGAAACGCGGTTACCGCTTCACCGGCGAAGTGCGGTTGTGCGCAGAAGAGCGACGGGGCGAGTTAGCCGTGACGCCCTCCGGCGCCGAACTGGCGGGCGAATACGGGCGGCGCGCGAGTGAAGCGATCGAATCGACGCCGCCCGCCCGCCCGGTGATCACTGAATCGGTACCGCGAGCGGTAGCGAGCGGGTCTGCCGATCAAGACACGCTCGCTACCGCTCGCGGCGCTGATTTTCCGTCCGCTTCAAATGGCGCAAAGCCTTCCCCGATGGCCGCCGCCGGGCGCCGAAAGCGCGGCGTGGTTTGGGCGGTCATTGCGCTGATTGTCGTCGCCGCCGGCGGAGCCTATCTTCTTTTCCGCTCCAGATCGCCGTCGCGGCCCGAAGGCAAGGTGCGGCTGGCGGTGCTGCCCTTCCGCAACCTGGGGCCGGATAAGAGCGCCGATTTCCTGAGCCGCGCGCTGGCCGATGAGGTGATCGTCAAACTCAACTACATCAGCGCGCTCATCGTGCGCCCCTCGGTCTACGTCCGAAAATACGCCGACCAGGAGATAGACCCTGCGCAGGTCGCGAATGAATTGAAAGTGGACATTTTGCTGACCGGCGCATACGTCAAAGAGGGCGACGAATTGCGCATCAACCTGCAACTGATTGATGTGGCCGCCCACCAGGCCCTGTGGAGCGAACCGCTCAACCTGAAATACGATAAGGTGGTGACGATACAGGACCGGGTGGCGCAAGCAGTGGTCCGGCGAATGAGCGTCTCGCTCACGCCCGCCGAATCCGCCCGACTGCAACGCGGCGAGGCGAGCAATCTGCAGGCCTACGAGTATCATCTTCACGGCGTGGACCTCTATCAAAGAGACGATCTGACGACGGCCGGCGAGATGTTCGAGAAATCGGTCGGTCTGGATCCGACCTACGCCCCCTCGTGGGCCTACCTCGGCGCAGTCGACACCACCTTGGCTTCGATCTATTTCGAAGGCCGGGAGTATTACGACAAGGCGCGGCAAGCCTACGACCGCGCTCTGGAACTCGACCCGTCGCAAATCGAAGCGCGCATTTTCAAAGCCAACCTCCTCACCGACACCGGGTATGTCGAGGAGGCCATACCACTCCTGCGCGGCGTAATCGGAACCAACCCGAACCTGGCGCAGGCTCATTGGAATCTGGCTTACGCCTACCGCTTCGGCGGATTGCTCCGGGAATCGATCAGCGAGGGCGAGCGCTCACGCCAGATTGACGGCGCCATCAAGGCCGATAACGCGGTCTTCAACGGCTACCTCTACGACGGCCAGTACGAGAAATTTATACAAATCCTGCCGGCGCGCGAAGACTTCGCCTTCGTCATCTTCTATCGCGGCCTTGGCCACTACTATCTGAAGCAATGGAAAGAGGCCGCCGCATATTTCGATCAAGCTTACCGATTGGACAATAAGTTGATGCAGGCGCGGATCGGCAAAGCTATGAGCCATGGGTTGGCCGGCCAGCCGGAGTTGGGACTCAAACAGTTGAAGGGAGTCGAAGGGCAGATCATCAAGAGCGGCGTGGCCGACGCCGAGGGCGTCTACAAAATCGCGCAAGCCTTCGCCGCGCTCAACGACCGGCCGACCGCGCTGCGCCTGCTGCGGCGCTCGATCGAAGGCGGCTTCTTCTGCTATCCGTACTTCACGAACGACCCGCTGCTCGATAACCTGCGCGGAGAGGCCGAATTCGCCGGGTTGATGGAGCTCGCGCGCCGCCGTCACGAAGAGTTTAAGCGCCAGTTCTCAGCGCCTTGAACCATCAGATTATTTTGAAGCCCGCATAATTTCAAATCGTTGATTGCATTCAGCTACCGAGCAAGTTTAAATCTGCGCCTCTCGGTTTCCCTGACTTATGCGCCGCCGGGATAATCACATCGGCTTGCGCTTCCAGGCGCCGACCAGCAAAGACCTGCTTTTCAGGGCCTCTGTTCAATCAGTAGGATCACTTCAAGACTTGGAAGGCGATGTCCGTTTCCCCAAAGGGGGAGGCGCTTCGATCCCCGCCATCTTCCGGTCCTCATCCTCCGCCTGCCGGAAAACATCGCTCATCACACCCCAAATCACGCGTGCGACGACGCCGGGCTTAAACAGCTCGGATGACTGTTTGAGCATGCCCTGCACTTCGAGGAAGCGTTTGCGGACTTCGGCGTCGCGCGTGCTGAGCGCCAGCACCTGATCCACATAACGATGGATGAAGCGAGTCATTCGATTCGGCGCCCTGCCCTCGGCGTCACGGTAGCGATAATCCGCGCTACTAGAGAGCGTCCACGGATCAGCGTTGAGACTGGCCAATCCACGCTGAAAACGCCGCGCCAGTCCGCCCGATTTTCCATCGCTTCGGTCACATTGTTCGCGCAAGCATTTGGCCAGCCACTCCGCGCCAATCGCGGCTGTGGTCATTCCCTGACCGTACACCGGATTGAACGCGCACGCGCCATCCCCAATGACGATCAACGCTTCAGGCCAGCGCTTCAACTGTTCGTAATGGCGCCGCCGGTTTTCAGTCGCGCGATAGCCGCTGATCGGCGTGAGAGGCTCCGCGCCTCTGATCGCTTCATAGATCAGGGGGCTGCGCAGGCTGCGCGCGAACGCCAGGAAGTTTTCTTCGTCCACCGGCGCATAGTCGCGGTCTCCGCCGATCAGCGTGACTATCCAGCGATTATCTTCGATGGGGAAAATAAGTCCCCCGCGGATATGCGCAGGCGGCGCGGCCTGCACGATGATGCCCTTCCAGCGGGCGTCGAAGCCGGCGGGGATTTTGTAAAGGCGGCTGGCGTAGCCCAGGTGCGCGTTGACCACAGTTTCAACCGGAGGTTCATATCCGATGGCCGAGAGCCATTGCGGCAGCCTTGAAGCGCGCCCGCCCGCGTCCACCACCAGATCGGAGGCCAGGAACTCATCGTCGCCGTTCGCTTCATTCGTCTGATTGCGGCGCCCGAATGAGACGCCGGAAATGGCGTCGCCACATTCATTCCTAACCAACTTCTTCACCTCGCTGTCTTCAAGCAGCCGCACGTTGGGAACGGTCGACATGCGGCGGCGCACCACCCAATCGAGCAAGTCGCGGCTGAATGAGAGCGCCCCGATGCCGAAGTTGACATTGATGCCCCACCCTGCCGGGCTGAGCCAGGCCAGGTCCGAGCCGACCTCTATTTCGACAGCGCCTTCCGCAATCAATTCGTCGCTCAGTCCCGGAAACATCTTTCCAAGGATCTTCAAACCCCGAGCCAGCAGGGCATGCAGGTGACGCGATTGCGGAACTCCAGGCCGCGGCGCGGGGGTCAATGGATACCGGTCACGTTCGATGACCGTCACTTGATCAAAATGATCGGATAGAACCCGCGCGGCGAGCAGTCCCGCCATGCTGCCGCCAATGACCACCGCGTGGCGGCCGTTATTGGCGCCGGATTGGCTCGACGTGTTATTCATCTTGCTCCTTTGTCGTTGCCGAAAGCGACGCCGTCCGGCGCATCGCCGTCGATGTAGTGATGGAAGACAACAGCCATGTAGTGACGATCGTTACGCGTCGTCACGCTCGTCACGACTAGAATCGTCGCTTCCGTCACTACGTAGCGTGTGATTTTCTGAATTCCGAAAATGCCACGCTGATCGGGGGTCGGAAGCGATCCGCAGCGACTTTGCGTCTGCTGCGCAGGGATTACCAGCCCACGCGCGAGCTAGCGGAAGCACGGAGAGTCCGGGAAGATCGAAAAGGCTCTGTCACTGTTTGACGAGGCTTTGGCCGCCGTCGCCCGCAGTAACGAGCGCTTCGCCGAGGCGGAGATGTATCGACTCAAAGGGGAACTGCTGCTGAGGATCGAGGATCGAGGATTGCCTTCACCGCGCCATCGAGATAGCCCGACAGCAAGAGGCGAAATCATGGGAATTGCGCGCCGCGACGAGCCTGGCGCGATTGCGCCTGCGCCAAGTCAGGTGATCAGAAGCGCGAAAATCGATCTCGCCGGTCTACGAGTGGTTCACCGAAGGCTTCGACACAGCGGATTTAAAGGACGCCAAGGCGCTAGTTGATGAACTGTCATGAAAGACCTGATCGATCAAACCTTGGCCGCTTTTACCACGTTCTTCTTCGCGCTCTTCGTTCCTTCGTGGTTGATTCTAATTCTACCCTGATGAATACCGGAAATGTTTATAGGCAGCCATAAAATTTCAGGCGGCCAATCGCTTCAGGCTCTCCAGATAAGGCTGGCGGGCGACGCCGCGTTCAGTGATGATCGCCGCGACATAGCGGTTCGGCGTCACATCGAAAGCCGGATTGGCGATTTTGATTCCGTCCGGCGCGAGCCTGACGTCTTTGACATGAGTGACTTCGCGCGCGTCGCGCTCTTCAATCGGGATCAGATCGCCCGATGCGAGGCTGAGATCGAGGGTCGAGATCGGGGCGGCGACATAAAAGGGGATGTCGTTCTCTTTGGCGAGCGCCGCGACGGAATAGGTGCCGATCTTGTTCGCCACGTCGCCGTTGGCCGCGATGCGGTCGGCTCCGACCACCACGCAATCGATATCGCCGCGCTTCATGAAATACCCGGCCATATTGTCGGTGATCAGCGTGACCGGGATGTCGTCTTTGTTCAATTCCCATGCGGTCAGACGCGCGCCTTGCAGAAACGGGCGGGTCTCGTCGGCGTAAACTGCGACGCGTTTGCCCGCTTCGACCGCCGCGCGAACGACCCCGAGCGCGGTGCCGTATCCAGCCGTGGCCAACGCCCCGGCGTTGCAATGGGTGAGGACGTTCGCGCCGTCGGGGATCAGTTCGGCGCCGTTCAGCCCCATCGCGCGGTTGATTTTAATGTCTTCGTCGTGCATCCGCCTGGCTTCGTCTATCAGTCGCGAGCGGATTTCGTCGAGGGGGGTCTTCGCGTTTCTGAGGGCGGCGTAAAGGCCGCGCATGCGATCTATCGCCCAGAAGAGATTGACCGCGGTCGGGCGCGTAGAGCCGATCACATCGCAAATATGCTTGAGCTCTCCGTCGAGTTCGTCGGGGTCTTCAGTCACCGCGTCGCGGACGCCGAGCGCAACGCCCATCGCCGCCGCGACGCCGATGGCGGGCGCGCCGCGAACGACCATCTCTTTGATCGCCCAGGCGACCTCTTCGTATGTTCTGAAAACGGGATAGGTTTCTTCGGCGGGCAACAGGCGCTGGTCGATCATCACCACGCCATGATCGGTCCATTCAAGTGTTTTGATCATAATCTAGATGCTGGCTTTGAGGTAGAACTTGCTGGTGGGTTGAGGAGAGCCTCCTCGCGGTTCGAGAGTCACCGCAGTGGCGGCCAGGCCGGCCAGCGCGTCAGGAGGCAGCGTCAATTTCAAAACAGTCCGCCCCTGCTCGTCGGTGCGAAAGACGGCGGCGCTGATCTTCGCATTCGCCGTCACGTACCAGAGTTGATAGTCCTTGTCGGAAGGCGGCGCTGGCAGATCGAAAATGTAGATGTCCCACTGCTGCGCCTTCGTGTCCCAGATGACCTTGGCGTTCGCCTGCGGAGTTTCGACGCCGGCCATAGCTATGACCTTGGTCTTGGGAGAGACGATGTCGTCAACCTGTCGCCTCCACCCGGACAGTTCTTCCGAGAGATCGTCGCGTTCGCGCACGAGATTGGCGTTCTGTTTGAACAGATAGGCGGAGGTGAGGGCCAGCAGCGCAGTGGCGGCGATCAACAGCCAGCGCGCGGTCCTCGATTCGACGCGGCGAGGTTGGACGAACGGCAAGACATTCCTCTCGGCCCGCTCAGCCGTCATTTCCAAAGTCGATTCTGCGACGGCGATCTCGATCGGAGTTTCCTGAGCTTCCTCGGCGACGCGATTGAGCAATCGCTCTTTAAGGTAATCCGGCGGGGTTTGAAGCGGCAAGGCTTGAGGCAACAAAGCGGCCACGTCGCGCCACCGGGCGACAACGCGCTGCTGTTCGGGAGCGGCGTTATGCAACGACGCTTCAAGGTCGCGCGCCGTTTTCTCATCGAGCGCCCCGATTACATAAAGCGGAGCCAGTTCTTTTACCTCATCCCACGTCATAACCACTTCATAATAAGAATAGCATTCATAGCATAAAGTACGCGATCAAGCCCGCCAATGGATGTTGCCAAATACTCAGCAAAATTAGAAGAACAGATGAGCGATTTGGCAGTTTACTGACTAAATATCAATATGTCTATTCGTTACGAGCGAAACCTCAGATGAGTTTTTATTCGTAAAGATTATTTTTTTAGCGCCATCTGAAAAAGGGTTGCGGATTCCGGCCTTCATACGGCAATTTTTGGACGCCGACCATATAAATTATATAAGCGTCCTGCCGCCTGAAGATGGGGATTCGCAACCCTCGGTTTCACCACGATCTAACGATACATCGCATCGCGACCGATGTCTTTTTATAGCGTGACTCGTTTATAGCGTGACTCGGCGCCCTCAGTTCCACGCCATGGTCGCCAACCCTCCAGCGGCCGCAAAATGATCGAACGGCGCGTTAGGATCGACTCTCAGGCGGATTTGCGGGGGGTCAAGCGCGACCACGTTTCTCTCCATAGCCGACGCCAGTACATTGTGGAAGCGGCGCTGCTCGAAGACGGGGCCGATCATCAGCGCGCGGTTGAGCGGCCTGTCGGCGCCTTCGAGCGCCAGGCGGTCGCGATAAAAAACCATCAACCGGTAAAATTCATTCTCGCGCTCTTCGGGCGCGCATTCGACCTCGCGCACCATCAAAGGCTCCTGGCCGCGCACAATCACAGTGTCGAACCCACGCTCATTCAGGCTGACAACGATCTGGTCGTCTTCCAGACCCTGTCGCATTAACCACTGGGCTTCGCCGATATGCTGCGGCGCGATCATTCCGGCATGCCAGCCCAGCCGCTCGAAGATTCGTTCGTATTGCGCAATCACATGCTCGGTCGTGGCCGAAATCAGGTATTGCGGGCGTCCGCCCAGATCTCTCAGTCGGGTGTAATTGATCCGCAGATCGGCGAACTTCTGCCCCAGGCCGCGTTCAGCTTTCCATTCGATCATCTGCCCCAGTTCGGCCCGCGAAGTTGGCGTGGCGTCGAGCGACGCCACTATGCTGCGCGCGCTGCCCGAGGGCAAGCTGACGCTCAACTCCTTGATGTTCTCCAACCCAGAGCGAGACGCTGTCTTCGACAGATGTTCTATCAAGACCCGCTCGTCGGCGATGTTCGGCTCGGTGAAGCTCGCGCGCACCATCCCGGCCGGGACCCGCGATACGCCCAGGTTGCGCGGCTCGAAATCACCGCCGATTCGCTTGAGCGTAATCAACGCTAAATGCGTCTCGCTGATTGAAAGTGAGGTGCGCGGTAGCTGTGGCGCCGTCAAGTAGTCGAAAAAATCGGATAGGACAGGAATTTGTCGCATTTTCGTGTCAGTAATCCGCGTATGCCTTTCCGTTTGTATCTTCGCCCGGCGCCGAGCTCTTCACGTCGCCAACGCCTCCGGCCGAATTCGCGTCGTCTGCTGGCGCCGGGACCTCGTTCCAGCTGCACTCAGCGCAGACCGGGTCTTTGGGCACGTCGCGCAGATAGCCCGCCGAGACCAATTCCTGCAAATTCGCCGGGGGCTTCTCCTTGTCCTGCCAGTAAAAGTCGATTGCGCGCCGCATCGTCCATAGATTCTGCTGCAGGGTGACTTCTTTCGCGCGGCGCAGGTGGATAATGACTTTCGGAATCGCGACTGCGGCCAGGATTCCGATGATCACCATCACGATCAGCAGTTCCATAAACGTAAAGCCGCTCTGGACGCGGGCGCGCGGCCGCAAGGGGCGATTAGATTCTTGGGTTTTAAGCCTCATGGCTACCAATCCTTGTACTGCGTCTTTCCGTCAAGCGCCTTCTCATTCGACTTGCTATAAACGTCAAACACGCCGTGGCCCCCCCCTGTAACCGAGTCGGGATCGTCATCGACGGAACGCGTCCCCCACTCGGTATTTCCAGTGAAAGGGTCTTTGGGAATGCGCCTCAGCCAGCGAATCCTTCCATCCACCTGATTCGGAGGAATTACTCCTTCAACCAGGACTTCGAGTTTCTCTGGATAGCACATATTTTCCGGAGGTGGCTTGTCGAGCTGGCCGATCTGCCCTGCCTGGCAAGCGATTTGGTAGGCGTCTATCGCTCTGCGGATTTCGCGCAGGTTGCGCCGCAGCTCAATCTCCTTATCACGCTTGATAAAATTCCTGGCCACCGGGATTGCGCCGGCGGTTAGAATCGCGATGATCCCAAGCGCGATGATCAGCTCGAGCAGGGTGAAGCCTGCTTCGACAGGGATTGCGGATTGCGGATTGCGGATTGCGGATTGATTTTCGCTTGGCGCTGTTTGACCGCAATTTTCACTCTCAATTGTAGTCATCGTTCTCACCCAGTCGTTTGACAACTGTTAATCCGCAATCCGCAATCTCGACGCCTAATCGCGTCCTATGGTGACCTGAATGGCGGAGCCGACGACGGGGATTTGCGCGGCGCCGACTTTGGCCCTGGTTTGATCGTTGCTCAAAGCAATCTCCGACTGGCCTTCACCGATCGCGGAGAATTCGACCATGACTAACCGGCCGCTGGTCGCCGTCGGGGCGTCATAAGGATGTTTGACGCTTACGGTCAAAACGCCCTTCTGTTTTTTGTCGTAGCTGAAGTCAGGCTGCTGTCCAAAGAGCCCGCCGTCACGCACCGATTTCACTTCCAGCTTCGAAGCGTCGTATTTGAGCGCGATGTCGGCGCCGCTCATTTGTTTCTCGCCGCTGACGTCGATCGTGACTGTGAAGGATTTTCCGAGACGCTCCTTGATGGGCCTCGGCGAAAGGTTGAAACTAACCGTCGAGTTTGTGTTACCCAGAACCCCGCCGGCTTTTCTGGCCTTATCATCAGCCAATATCCTGGAGACCTTGCTATCGAGGTTTTCCGACTGCAGCGAAGCGAAGACCGGGTCTGGAGCGCCGGCCTGGGACGAACTCATATCGCGCGGCCCGCCATCTGCGCCCGGAGCCTCCGACCGCTGCTTCTCGGGTGGAGGCGGCGGCGTCAGGCCACGACCGTTGGGACCGTTTGGAACGTTGGAATTGCTGGCGGGTTGGATCGTTGGTTGCAAGACCGCGCCCGGAGACTGCTGGCCGTTATAGTTGGCCGGCTGCGCAACGCTTGGACGCTGCTGGGCGTTGAAACCCGCCTGCTGCGAAGCCGCCGCCGGGCTTCCAATGCCTTGGGCCGCGTCGAGCGGCGCGCCGGCGCCCTGCTCGGCGACCATGCGCTGCTCTTCCGCCTCCGCTACCTCGGCGCGATTGATCACGTCATCGATGCTCTGGTTCATCCCGCCCTGCTGCGGCGGCCCGACGTGCGCCAGATAATCGTTCGCCGTGATGCCCGCGGAGCGGACGATGTGCGGAGTAACGGTGATGATTATATCGGTCTGGGCGGAAGTCTGTTTCGGGGTCGCGAACAGTCTGCCGATCAGGGGCATCATGCCTAAGACCGGAAGTCCGGTGCGCGAATCGCCTTTGGAGTCTTGATTGACGCCGGCGACCACAGCCGTTACGCCGTCCTGAATGCGGGCCACCGTGCTCAGCGACCTTTGCGTGAACGTAGGGGTCAGGTTCTGGGCGTCAGTGGTTGCGGAAGCTGCAATATCCGAACTTTCGAAGTTCATCTTGATCTCGACGTAGCCTTCGGTGGTGATCTGCGGCTTCGCCTTGATCACCAGACCGACGTCTTGATATTGAATGCTGTTAAAACCACTGCCGTACTGGTTGAGCCCGTTGAGTCCGTTGAGCCCGTTGAGCAGGCCGCCTGCTATGCCTTGAGCGACGCCGTTGGCGCCATTGACGCCAGTATTGTTTCCGAGGCCGACGTTTATCCCTCCACCGAAGAACTGGCTTCCGAGGCTGACGGGTACTCTGCGCCCAACCTTGGTTTCATTCTCTCCGCCGTCGAGCACGTGTATCTGGGTCTTGTGCAGAAGCTTCGATTTGCCGCGGGATTGCAGCAGGCTGATCTGTGACGGCGGAAAACCGATCAGTGTTCCGATTCCGCCGAGGAACGGGGAGAAGACGGTGCCGCCAATCGAAGTGCCGCCTGCATTGCCCTGGAATCCGCCGAGCCCGATCCCGCCGATAGCCCCAAGCGAAGGCGTTTGGGTGGTGGTAGTGCCTACAATGTTGCCGTTATTATCGAGAATGTTTTGAGACGCCTGCAACGGCGACGTCACAAACTGATTGCCGATCTGAGTCAGGCTGTCGTTCGACACTTCGTAGATTTCGATGTCGAGCACGACTTCGTTCTTGTTCTTGTCGATGTTAGTGATGAGGTCTTGAACCAGTTGCAATTCGGCTGGCGTCGCTTTGACGATCAGGACATTGCTGGCGCTTGGGCCGCCGCTGCCGCCCATCGAATCTACGGTCGCGGACTGGCGCCCCGCGGGAAGCATCTGGGCCAGCACGTTCTTCACCGTCTGGGCGCTGATGTTGTTCAAGTAGAAAGTCTTGATCAGGAGCTTTTCAAAGCGCGGGCGGTTGTTCACGTTGTCGGGATAGATGAAGATGGTGCGGCGGTCGACCTGCTCGAAGGCGCACTTCTTCTGCATCAGTACGATATCGAGCGCTGTGGACACGGTCACATCTTTCAGACTGAGCACCACCGGATCGTTCCTGATCGAGTCGTCGAAGACGACGTTCAGTTTGAGTTGGTCCGCGAGCGACTTGATCGCCGACTTGAGTGGAATGCCTGTGAATATGATGTCTGTCGCGACGTCTCCCCTGGCGCGGCGGTTGCTGGCCAGTTGGATGCTATCATTGCTCGGTTTCATGGCGCCGGTCTTGGTGTTGTAGCTGACCTGTTGGCTGGTCCCGCTCGCCTGCGCCTTTTGCATTTCGAGCATCCGCTCCATCTTGAACTTCGAGATTTCGTTGCCCGGGTCGTAATTGTAGGCCTGGCGGTAAGCGACGTATGCGCCGGCGAAATCGTTCTGATCGGCCAGCGCGTCGCCGCGTGTGATGTACATCAGCGAGGCGCGAGCGAGCGCCTGCAGGTAATGGACCTTGTATTCGGGATTGTTAGGCTCGGCCGAGAGGGCCAGGGCGAAACGCTGCGCAGCCATGTCCCATTGCTGCGTTTGCTCGTACTTGAGGCCTTCCTTGTAATTCTTCTTCCCGTTCCCGTCTTTGCCGTCGGCTAGAGCCGCGCTCGGCAGCAGCAGCAGGCACAGCGACAGGAAGACGGCGAGGAATCTGCGGCCAGAGGTTCCAATGGATCTATTCATGTTCATTTTGATGACCCTCTCTATCCTTTTTGCCTTATTTGTGTTTCCTGGGAGCGCAGGCGCCCTTGCCTGCTTGCTCCGAAAGTGACGCCTCGGAAGAACGCAGGCAAGGGCGCCCGCGCTCCCAGAAGACTACTGACAAATGACTACTATTCAAGCTCTTCAACGAACGTCACGCGATTGATTTCGTGCAGCGTCGTCTGTCCTCCGAAAACCAATCGCAGCGCGGACTGGCGCAACGTCCCCAATCCTTCGGCGGTCGCGAGGCGGCGCACTTCCGAGCCGGGTTTACGGTCGATGATCGCCTCGCGGATGCTGTCTGACATGTCAAGCAATTCATGGATCGCCGTGCGTCCGCGATAGCCCGTGTGGTTGCAGATTTCGCAACCTACGATGGTGTAAAAGGAGCGGTCGCGGAACTTCGACGGCGTCAAGCCTGATTCGATCAATTCAGCGTCGGTCGGCTGGTATCGCTTCCTGCAGCGTGGGCAGAGCAGGCGGACCAGCCTTTGCGCGAGAACACAGTTGAGGGACGAAACGAAATTATACGGCTCGACGCCCATATTAATAAAGCGCCCGATTACATCAATGACGTTGTTTGCGTGAACGGTGGTGAAGACCAGGTGGCCGGTGAGCGCGGAGTTGATGGCGATCTGCGCGGTCTCCTGGTCGCGGATTTCGCCGACCATGATCTTGTCGGGGTCGTGGCGCAAGATGCTGCGCAAGCCCCGCGCGAATGTCAATCCCTTTTTCTCGTTGACCTGAATCTGGGCGACGCCGCGCAACTGGTACTCGACCGGGTCCTCGATCGTGATGATCTTGTCCTCGTCGTTGCGGATTTCGTTCAGCGCGGCGTACAGTGTCGTGGTCTTACCCGAACCCGTGGGCCCCGTGACCAGCACCATCCCGTAGGGCTCCCGAATGAAGCGGCGGAACTTGGCCAGCAGATTCGGGTCGAAGCCGACCACTTCCAGTTTAAGGTCTTTGAACGCTTCGTTGATCTGCTCCTTGTCGAGGATGCGGATCACCGCGTCTTCGCCGTGGATCGAAGGCATGATCGAGACGCGGAAGTCGACGCGGCGGCCCTTGATGCGCATGCGGAAACGCCCGTCCTGCGGGACGCGACGCTCGGCGATGTCGAGCTCCGACATGACCTTGATGCGCGAGATGATCGTCTGATGATAGCGGATGTCTATGGGGTCGCCCGCCTCATAGAGCGCGCCGTCGATGCGGTAGCGCACGACCATGTCGGTGTCGCGCGTCTCGAGGTGGATGTCGGATGAGCGTTTTTCGAGGGCGGTGAAGACGATGGTGTCTACGAGCTTGATGATCGGCGACATCTCGTCGCCCGAGAGCCGGTCCAGATCGAGGACCTCTTCGCCACCCTGGTCGGTCTCCTTGACTAGCGTGACGCGGAAACCTTCAGTCGCCTCCTGGAGGACGCGCTGCGACGCGTCACCCTTGCGCAAAACGCCCTCGATCGCGCTCCACGTCGCCACCTCGACCTTGAGAGAGACGCGCAACTGGGCCTTCAACTCGTCGAGCAGCATGAGATCCGACGGATCGGCCATGGCGATGACCATATGGCCGTTTTCGCGGCGCACCGGCACAAACTTGTTCCGCAACATCAGATCCACCGGTAGCGACTGCACCAGCGAATAATCTACCGGGGAATCTTCGAGATGGATGAATTTCAGGCGATAGCGTTCGGCCAACGCCGCGGCCGTTTCGCGCTCCGCCTCTCCGTTCTCTGCGTTCTGTCCGTTTCTGACGCTCTGTTCTGACGCCGCCATTTCTTTTACCTTTAATTTATCGCGATTTAGTTCGATGGCACATGAAACATGAAAATAAATACGACAACAGCCTTGGGGGTGGATTTCCCACGCCCACATCTCTAATCTATAATTGAGGCGATCGGCGCGAAATGCGCAATCCTACGCCCCCACCTTGCTGACCATTTGCAGCAGAGGCAGGTAAATCGCCAGCAGGATCGTGATCACTACGCCGGCCATCATCAGCAAGATCGCCGGCTCGATGAGACTGGTCAACTGTCCGAGCTTCGTTTCTGTCTCCGCGTCATAGAATCCGGCGACCTCGTCGAGCATCTCGCGCAGCGATCCGGAACGCTCGCCCACTCCTATCATGTCGATGGCCAGTTCTGGCGTCCAGCCAGCCGCAGTGAGGCTCTCGGTGAAAGGCTTCCCTTCGCGAATTTTCGAAAGCGCGGGCTCGGTCGACCGCAGGAGCTCGCGGTTGGAGATCGATTGGAGCGCGATTTGTAACGACTCGACGAGGGTCAGGCCGCCCCTGAGCAGCGTACCCAGACTGCGGCAGAACTGCGCCGTGGTCAATTGTTTGATTAGATCGCCGACCACCGGAACTTTCAAAACCCAGCGGTCCATCGTCCGCCGCCCATTCTCGGTTCGCCGCCACGAATAGATCGAGGCGCCAGTTATCAAGAGCGCCGGCAGAAGCCAGTAGACATTCTCCCTGACGGCCGCCGAAACGCCGACGACGAAGGTCGTGACCGCGGGAAGATCCCCTCCCAGGTTGTCGTACAGCAAGGAGAACTGCGGGATGACGAACGTCGTCAAAATGCCGATCAGGATGAACGCCGAGCAAAGCAGCATGACCGGATAGGTGAGCGCTCCGCGAATCTTCCGTCGCAATTGGGCGATGGCCTTGGTGTATTCGACGTAGCGTCGCAGCACGTCGTCCAGATTGCCGGAGCGTTCGCCGGCCAGAATTGAAGCTGTGTAGATCTTGGGAAACGTCTCGCCCTGGGCCGCCAGGGCTTCGGAGAGCGCGCTGCCCGACGTGATTCGCGCTTCTACGTCCGATAGCGCTATCCGCAATTTCGGATTGGGCGATCGCTGGCGGAGCATCTGGATCGATTGCAACACAGGCAACCCCGCGTGAATCAGGGCGGCCAACTGCTGGTTGAAGAGCAGAAAGTCGTCGAGCTTGATCTTGATCGACCGTGCGCCCGTGCCGCGCACGCGCACGCCGTTTATCATGCCGGACGTCTTGACGGAGAATATCCGGTAACCTTCCTGCGCGAGACGCTGGCGCAATTCCTGCTCCGACAGGCCTTCTACCGTCCGCGTGACGACATCGCCTCCGGGCGTCCCGAGCTTGCAAATAAACTCTGCCATTTCAACAGCCGCTTTCGGTTAAGTTCGCCCAGTTTGACTGAGCCTTATTACCGTTGATTACCGTTGAGTTTCGAGTCCCGCCTTTATGCGGCGCGACATTCACTAAAGGAGACCAGCCGCCTACGGGCGGGCCTCGAGACAAAACTCAATGCCGGCCTGAATTGGATCGACTATATCAAAATCAAATTGGGGCAATCGCAGTTCGGATTGAGGATTCCGTTCGTTGACGAAGCGCTCGCCTGTTATGTACTTGCTATGTATTTAGAACCCGAACCTTCCACGCCCATAGACGCTGGAGGTTTCATAATAATTTCGATTTACGCGCAGTTGATCCGGTTCATCTGTGACGCCGAGAGCGTGACGATCCTAAATGACCCCAGAGGGGGGAAAGGGAGCGAGCGAAGCGCATATAGGGTTCGCGGTCAACTCAGGCGGATTGTAGTCGGCATCGCATGGCGAGTCAACCGTTACGATGTTGTATAATCCGTCCGTACCCGATTGTTAAATTTGCAGTGGTGTTTTATTTATGCGTTTCCCTTATTTGACTCTGCCGCGCCTCTCCTCCCTCCTCGTGGCCGTGGTCCTTCTGGCGTCAATCCGTTGCGAGATCAGAGCGCAAACGCCGATGATTCGCGTCATAGCGCTCGATGAATCGAATCGGCCGGCGACGGCTGTGCGATTGGAACTCAGGCGCGCGGGTACGGTGGTCGGCAGCGCCCTTACGAATGAGAAAGGCGAGGCTGAGTTTCGGCTTCTTGCGCCTGGCGATTACGAGATCACGGCGGCCAAAGAAGAGTTTGAAACATTGACGCAATCCGACCTGACGGTCGCCGCCGACCGGCCGCTCGAAATCAGCTTCGTCATGGTTCCCAAGATCAAGATCGGTGAAAAGATCGATGTGCCGGCCAGCGGGACTGCGGCCACACCTCTGGATCAAGGGGCGTCTCCTTCGACCGATCTGCAGCGTCAGCAGGTGAAGGATTCCGCCGTGCGCGCGACCAACGTGGCCGATGCCTTGCCGCTCGTGCCCGGCATCATCCGCACCGATCAAGGACAGCTCAAGATCTCCGGGACGAGTGAAAACCGCAGCGCGATGCTCGTCAACTCCGCCGACGTGACCGACCCGGCGACGGGCCAATTCGGGATGACCGTGCCGGTGGACGTCGTCAACACGATCAGCGTCTTCAAGACGCCCTACCTGGCGCAGTACGGACGATTCACGGCGGGAGTGGTCTCGGTCGAAACCCGACGGGGCGGGGACAAATGGAATTTCGAGCTGAACGACCCCTTCCCGGAGATGCGCTACCTGAACGGCGGCCTGCGAGGCTTGCGCACATTCACGCCGCGTATCACCTTCAACGGGCCGCTCATCGCCAACAAGCTCTGGTTCTCGCAAGGCGCCGAGTACCGCATCGACAAGCGTCGCGTGCTGGCGCTCACCTTTCCGAACAACGAGACGGTCAGCGAGTCGGTCAATTCTTTCACCCAGGTCGATTACGTTCCCAACGCGACGCATTCCATCACCGGCACGATGCACGTCTCGCCACGGCAGGCGGAGTTCTTCAACCTCGACTTCTTCAACCAGCGGCCGGTCACGCCCAATTACCGGGCGCGCGATTATACGGGCGTCCTCAGCGACCGTTGGACGATGGGACAGAACCTGCTCGAGAGCGCGGTCTCAATCAAAAAAGCCGGGATCGACGTCTGGGCGCAGGGCGAGGGGGAGATGACGCTGACGCCGGTCGGGAATTCCGGCAATTACTTCAACTCGCAGGATCGCCACTCGTCGCGCTACGAATTGATCGAGACGCTGTCTCTCAAACCCATCAACTACGCTGGCTCACACAACTTGAAATTCGGCGCCAACATCATGCGCTCGCACATTGACGGGCTATACCAGGCGCGGCCGGTCAACGTCACGAACCAGCAAGGCGAGTTGCTCCGGCGAATCGAATTCACGGGCGGAGGCGAATACCGGCGCGCCGATCTCGAGTTCGCGGTCTTCGCCCAGGATCACTGGCTGATCACGCCCAAGCTCGCCCTCGATCTGGGCGCGCGCGCCGAACGGCAGGGGGTGACCGAAACGTTCCGCATCGCGCCGCGCGCGGGACTGGCCTGGACGCCCTTCGGCAACGGGCGTACGGTGCTGCGCGGCGGCTATGGCCTCTTCTATGATCGCGTTCCGCTCAACATCTACGCCTTCGAGAGAGTCCCCGCGCAGGTAATGACGACCTACGGTCCGGGAGGCGTGATTATCGACGGCCCGCGCCGGTTCGATAACGTCATTGACCGGGTCGCGACTAACGACACGCCTTTCGTCGTGCGCGATTTCGTGAAAGGCAATTTCGCGCCGTACTCCGGAACGTGGACGGTCGAGGTTGAGCATCCGGTCTCGAAGAATCTGCGGGTGCGCGCCAATTACCAGGCGAGCAACTCATACGGATTGATGACGGTCACGCCCGCGAGCTTCGAGGGGCGCGACGCGCTCGTGCTCGGCGGCGGCGGCCAATCGCGCTATC
Source organism: Blastocatellia bacterium (assembly GCA_035714085.1). Classification (GTDB taxonomy): domain Bacteria; phylum Acidobacteriota; class Blastocatellia; order RBC074; family RBC074; genus JAJVID01. The sequence goes on along the minus strand of DASTMP010000084.1, from coordinate 37,540 downwards.
GCCAGTTCGAGGTGGTGTCGAAGCTCTCCTGGCGCGAAAACCAGAGCCTGGTCTTCTCATACGTGCGCAGCCGCATTCGCGGCAATCTGAACGAGCTCAACAACTACCTGGGCAATTTCCCGTTCCCGCTGGTCCGCCCGGATCAATACGTCAATCTGCCGGCGGACCTGCCGAATCGCTTCCTCGCCTGGGGCACGGTCAAATTGCCGTGGAAGGCGCGCGTCTCGCCGCTCGTGGAATGGCGCACGGGATTGCCTTACGCGATCTTCGACGAGGGCCAGAATTACGTCGGGCAGCCCTTCTCCGACAAGACGCGCTTCCCGAGGTTTTTCTCGCTCGACGCGCGCTTCATACGCGAGTTCAAGATCAACAGCGTGGTCAAGAACCTGTTCAAGCGCAAGCTCAAAGACCCGACCTCCGTGCGCGTCTCGGTCAGCGTCTACAACCTGACTAACCACTTCAATCCGACGTCCGTCCACGCGAACATCGTCGATCAGCAGTTCGGCTTGTTCTTCGGCCAGAACAAGCGGCGCTTCCGCGTGGACTTCGACCTGGTTTTCTAAGATGAGAATGTTTGTAGTTCCGCCTTCAGGCGGTTAGACTCAATGATTCGGATCAACAGCCCGATGGCTGAACTCCAAACGGAAAACGTTTTGAGTCCATCCTTAAGGCGGTCGGCAGTCGTTCAGGCTTGATGATTCGGACCGACTGTCCGCGGACCGTCCGCCGGCCGTCTGCCGACCGCCTTAAGGATGGACTCAATACAATTCCCGAGGAAAGAATATGGAGCGAAACATTGTTCAAACATGACATGCCCGACATAGTGGAGGATACCTCCACTTCCGTTTCCCGCCCCTCATTCGATCAACTCTCCCCGCGAATCCACCTGTCACTGCTCCTGCTGCTGACCGCGTTGATTTACGTGGGCAGCGCGTGGAGCCCCGCGCTGCAGGACGACGCCGACTCCGCGCACGCCGAGGCCGCGAGAGAGATCGTCCAGCGCGGCGACTGGGTTACGCTGCACATCAACGGCGTTCGCTACCTGGAGAAGGCCCCGTTGATATATTGGGCGGTGGCTTTGTCGTACAAGATTTTCGGCTTCACCGAATTCGCGACGCGGTTGCCGCTGGCGATCGGGGCGATATTGCTGGTCGCGGCGGTCTATTACTTCGGACGCTGGATGGGCGGCGGAAGGGCGGGCTTCTATTCGGGGCTGGCGATGTGCACGGGCTTAGGAGTCTACCTGTTCACCCGCGTCATGATCCCGGAAGTCATCATCACGCTCTTCCTGACCGTCGCGTTCTATTTCTTCCTGAAAGTTTATCTCGGCGAACTCGACGCCAGATGGTCCTACGTGTTTTACGCCTGTATGGCGGCGGCGGTGTTGACCAAGGGGCTGATAGGGGTCGTCTTTCCATGCGGGGCGCTTTTCGTTTTCGTGTTGATGACGAAGGGTTGGAGGCAATTGTTGAAGATGCGCCCGATCAGAGGCTCGCTTCTGTTTCTGGTCATCGCCGTCCCGTGGCACGCGCTGGCCATCTGGCGCAACGAAAAATTCTTCTGGTTCTACTTCATCAACGAACATGTTCTTCGCTACCTGGGCAAGCGCGAGCCGGCGGATTACGACACGGTTCCGATCGCCTCGTTCTGGCTGCTGCATCTGGTATGGCTCTTTCCGTTCAGCGTCTTTCTGCCGTTAGGTCTGGGGCGGCTGCGCGCTCTGTGGCGGCCCACTGAACGCGAAGATCAGTTGCGGCTCTTCGCCTGCGTGTGGGCGCTCGTCGTGATCTGCTTCTTCTCCTTCTCCACCCGCCAGGAGTATTACACCTTCCCGGCGTTCCCGGCTCTGGCGCTGCTGGCAGGCGTGGGGCTGGCGCGAGGCGAAATGGAGAAATCGCGCTGGGTAACGGCCGGACAGGGGCTGCTCGCTTTTGTGGGCGCCGTCGTCGGCGCCGCGCTCGGCTGTCTCTTATGGCTCTCGCGGAACGCCGGACCGGCGACGGACATCTCGCAGACGCTCACGCAGAACCCGGAGAATTACAAGCTGGCGCTGGGCCATATGTCCGACCTGACCGTCGAAGCCTTCGCCGTCCTGCGCGTCCCGGCCGCCGGCGCGGCGCTCTCGCTCTCCATTGGATTCGTCGTCGCCTTCATTCTGCGCCGGAAACATCGGGCGACGCAGGCCGGATTGCTCACCGCCGTGACTGTCGCCTGCTTCATCTATTTCGCGCACCTGGCGCTCGGCATCTTCAACCCTTATCTCTCTTCGCAGCCACTGGCGGCAGCCATCAAGCGGCGGCTCGCGACCGGCGATCTGGTGGTCATCAACGGCGAGTATCAGGCGGGATCTAGCCTAGGCTTCTATCTGCCGCAGAAAATCCTGCTCCTTAACGGGCGAATGACCGGGCTCGAGTTCGGCTCTCACTACCCCGACGCTCCGCCGGTCTTCATCGGCGACGGCGATATCGCGCAACTGTGGCAGGGCGAGCGCCGCGTCTTCCTATTCACGCGCGATGGTGATTTTGAAAAGGTCAGAAGCGTGATCAAGGGCGAGATATTCCGGTTGGCTTCCGCAGGCGAGAAATCGATATACAGCAACAGGCCATGACAATCGTTACAGCGCCACGATTGGGACATCCAACCGCGGAGGGCGCAGAGGTGCGCGGAGAATGATCAAGATTGATAGTTCTCTGCGTACCTCTGCGCCCTCCGCGGTTGAACTATCTGTACTGATGTTACGTGGTCTGATTTAGTTGATGAGTTCAGGAATGCGTTGTGCGACGCGGGATGACAGGCTCGAATCTTCCGCCTTCCAGCAAACGATAGCGCTCGTTGCGCCAGACGATCTCGCGCCCAACAAAGCCTCCTATCCATGTGGCGAAGCTGAGCGCATCCTGCATCGGGATCAGCCAGAACCGGCGCAGCGCTCCACGGTCGTCTAGCAGGCGCAATCCCAACTCATAGGCCATCCACAGCCGCGCCGACGCCACCGCGAGCAATAAAGACCCGCTCCACCAGAAGGGCGCGGCGAGGAACAACAACAAGGCCCAGGGCAGGCCGTAGGTGAAACCCTGTCCGATGTAACCGGCGGGACGCGAGAAGCGTGAACTGCGGTTCCATCGCAGGCGGTGTTTGAAGCTGCTCGTGAAGCCCAGCGCCGTCGCGTGATGATTGACCGGCTGCGGCAGGAGAGCGACTTGATAACCGGCGTCGGACGCCCATTGCCCGAGCACGAAGTCATCGGCCAGATAATCGGCCATCGCCCCGAATCCGCCGATAGCGCGCAAGCAATCGCGGCGCACGGCCATCGAAGGGCCGAGCGTGAATTTCATTCCCTCCAAATGATTGGCCACCACCACGCCGGCCATGAACTCCGTGCTCATCCCCAGGGCCTCCAGCTTCGACCACAAGTCCGCGCCGGACGCTCCACGATAGAGGCTGGTCGCCGCGCCGACCCGCTCCGGCGCGAAGGCTGCGGCGACGCCCCGCAGGTAATCCTTGCTGACCGAAGTGTCGCTGTCGGTGATCACCAGGATGTCGGCGCCAGCCGCCTCCGCCATTTTTTCCATGCTGTAGACCTTGGCGTTCGCATAGGGCGGCTCACCAGTCAAGATCAGGCGCGCCGGGATGCTCGGGTAGCGCTCCATCAATCGCTCGGCGACCGCGACCGCCGGATCATCCGCGCTCCTGACGGCGAATAGAATCTCGAATGACGGATAGCCCTGCAGGAAGAAACTCTCCAGATGTCGCTCCAGATCTGGATCGGCGCCGCGCAGCGGCTTGAGCAGTGAAATCGCGGGCGAGGCGGCGACTTCAGCCGTCTCTCGCGCCTTGTATAGCTTTCGCGCGGCCACTATCGCCAGCAGGTAATAAACCAGGCCTCCGGCAGAAGCGGCTAGAAACGGAGAAAGAAGGATGAAATAGAGTAGATCGCTTACGCCATTTGCCATATGCTATATGCTATATGAAATATGCCCTATGGCATATGGCGTTTTTCCGGTGTTAATGTGACCGTACAATTCAATCCCAACACCGGCGCGCGCGAACCATCAGGCGTGGGCAGGCGCTTACGCATTCAAATCTGGATTTAAAGAAGAGTAATGACTATGCAAAGCTTTATTTCATGCCGGATCGTCGTTGTCTTCTTGCTTCTGCTCTCGATCCAGGCGTCGGCCGCGAAGGCCAAAGACTTCTCCGGCCAATGGGAAACGACCTACGGGCTCATGACCTTGGAACAGAAAGGCGCCTCCGTATCTGGCCAATACATCATGGGTGGCGAACGCTGTTCGATTGAGGGAAAGCTTCAGAACCAACGCTTAGACTTCAAGTATCGCGAGCCGAAGGCTTCCGGCGAAGGTTGGTTTGAGTTGGACTCCGGCGGCGATCGGTTCTCAGGTTCGTGGAGAGAAAACGGCTCGTCCGTCTGGATGCCGTGGGTAGGAACCCGCGCGACGGATCTTCGGAAAACTTTCGCCGGCGTCTGGGAAACTTCGTTCGGTCGAATGAGACTCATCGAGAATGAAGGCGGCGATGTCAGAGGGATTTACGCGTACGAAGGAGCTTCGACCCTGATTGGAAAGAAGAACGACGACAGGCTCAAGGTTCGATATCACGAAAAGAATGTCTCCGGCGAAGCCTGGTTTCAGCTCAAAGATGATGGATCGATGTTTGAGGGCGAGTGGCGGGCTGACGGTCAAGAGCAATGGCAGAAGTGGGACGGCCGGAGGCTGCCATCGACGCCGGGTCGAGTCTGGCTAGTTGTCATTGAGGCGCGTTGGGAAAACTCGCTCGACGACAAGGAATTCTCCTTTGGAGATATGTTGAAGTCGTTCTTTGATCGCACACCCAACGTCGAAGTGCGGCGACGATTCTTCACTGACGCCGCCAGCCTTCAGCGATGGCTTAAGGAGGTCGCCTATTTTCCGGAACCGACGGTGGTCACGATCGCATCCCACGGCTGGGAGGACGGCATCGGAGTAGATGGAACGATAATATCGGCGAGCGCCGTCGCAGAGGGGCTAAAATACGCCGCCAACCTCAAGGCGTTGCATTTCTCGTCCTGCTCGGTGATGAAAGACAAGTTTGGCAAAGAAGTCTTCAACGCCCTTGCCGGCGCAGGCGTCAAGACCGCAGTCTCCGGGTATCAAAACCCCGTCGATTGGGCTGCGAGCGCTTTGTTTGAGATGACCTATTTCGACCTTCTTCTCTCTCGCGGGATGAACGCTCCTGAAGCGTCAGCGGCCGCCTTAAGCATGTTCCCTATCGCCGGGAAGACGCCGGTCAAGAATGTTCCGATCGCTCCCGGCGGTTTTGAGATCCTGCGCTAACTTCTCATTAAAATTAGTTCCCACTTTCTGAAACGGATCAATCGAGTCCGAAGTATGTGTATAAAAGCTTCCGCGCCGAGGGCCCGGAGATCGGATTCTAACTGAGTGACCGGCCCGGCGTCGGCAGTAGCTCTGGCGGTGGTAGACCTGGTGTTTACTGATGCGGGGGCTTCAGCCATCTACCAAATTTCAAGCAACTGATCGAGCAGACGGATTTGCATGGAAAGCAGGGGAACTTTCCGGTCCGCGTGGAAGACCGTGACTTCGTATGCGGCCCGCGCGTTCACTGACCAATGCATGAGAGACCAGAACTGTAGTTAACAGGTCGTGGGCTTCAGGCGAAGTAAAGGTTTGAAATGAACAATAACATGAGGAATGCGATTATGTATTCGAGAAGAGAATTCGGAAAACTTGCCCTGGTCGGACTGCCGATGACGGTCGCGTTCGCGCGGGGCTCCGCCAAGATCGACAGCAAGATCAACGGCGTGCGGATCGGCATACAGTCATATAGTTTCCGCGGTCTTTCACTGGACGACGCCATCAGTGCGATGGCCAGGATCGGCATCGGCGAATGCGAGTTGTTCTCTGGCCACGTCGAACCGCGCATCGGTCCTCCACCCGGCGCGCCCGGGGGCGGGCAGCGACCGCCGCAGGCCGGGACAGGCGCAAGCGCGTCGCCTGCCGGCGCTCCCCCGCAAGGCCAGGCGGGAGGCCGGGGCGAGATGACGCCGGAGGCGCGCGAAGCGATGCGCGAGGCGGCGCGCAAACGACAGGAAGAGACGCGCAAGTGGCGGTTGTCGGTCCCGCTCGATCATTTCAAAGACATCCGCAAAAAGTTCGACGCGGCCGGGATCAGGCTGCAAGCCTACAATCTCAGCTTCAATGACAATTTCACTGACGAGGAGATTGACCGCGGCTTCCAGATGGCCGAGGCGCTCGGCGTCAAACTAATCACCGCGTCCTCTACGCTGAGCGCGGTGAAGCGTGTCGCGCCTTTCGCCGAGAAATACAAGATCACTGTCGCCATGCACGGCCATTCCAACCTGACCGACCCGAACCAATTCGCCAAGCCTGAAAGCTTCTCGGCGGCTCTGGCGATGTCGAAATATTTCGCGGTCAATCTCGACATCGGCCATTTCTTCGCCGCCGGGTTCGATCCAGTCGGGTACATCGAAGCGAATCACGCCCGCATCACTAACTTGCACCTGAAAGACCGCAAGAAGGAGAATGGGCCGAACACCCCCTGGGGAGAGGGCGATACGCCGATCAAGCAAGTTCTCGAACTCCTTAAACAGAAGAAGTATGACATCCCCGCCAATATCGAATACGAGTACCAGGGCGCAGACGCCGTGGTCGAAGTCGGAAAATGCTTTCAATACATCAAGGACTCGCTCGCATAAATAACCGAGGACCATCAACTGGCCTCATTGGAGAATAAGAGATGAAACGAGACAAAATCACACGACGAAAATTCGTCGCAGGCACGACCGGCGCTGCGCTCAGCGCGATGATCGTCCCGCGTCACGTGCTCGGCGGCGTCGGCTACAACGCGCCGAGCGACACAGTCAATTTTGCGCTGATCGGCTGCGGCGGCCAGGGCAAGGCCGACTCCGGAGAACTAGTAGCCGGGGGCCAGAATATGGTGGCGCTCTGCGATGTGGATTTCGGTTACGTCGATCGCGAAATCGCCGGCATAACCAGGACCCGCGAACCCCGTCCCGGCGCTCCACAGGTGGACGATCAGAGGCAGCGGCGGAATGAAGAGCGCAGGGCGCAGATGGCTAAATTGCAGGAGGCGTACAAGACAGCCAAACGCCACTCCGACTTCCGCAAGATGCTCGAACAACAGAAAGACATCGACGCCATCGTCGTCGCCACGCCCGACCACTTGCACGCCGTCATCGCCAAGACCGCGATGGAACTCGGCAAACATGCCTACGTCGAGAAACCGCTCACCTGGTCGGTTCACGAAGCGCGCGTGCTCCGCGAGACAGCCGCCCGAAAGAAGGTCATCACGCAGATGGGCAACATGGGCCATTCGAGCGAAGGCGCGGCTCTCATCAACGAATGGGTGCAGGCCGGAGTGATCGGGCCTGTGCGCGAAGTCCACGTCTGGACGAATCGTCCACTGGGTTTCTGGCCACAGGGCATCCCGCGTCCGGGGAAACCTCCGGCGCCAGTTGAAGCTTCGGCGGCCCCGGCGAATGGAGGGCCCGCCGCCGGCCCCGCCCAGTCAGGCGCAACCGGCGCGTTCGGAACTAATTGGAACGCTCGTCAGGTCAACCGGGCGCTGGCCGCGGCGATGGACGGCGATTACCCAACGCCCGCGGGGTTGGAATGGGATCTCTTCCTCGGCCCGGGACCCGAAGTGGCGTACCACCCGATCTATCATCCGTTCAACTGGCGCGGTTGGCTGGATTGGGGCACTGGCGCGATCGGCGATATGGCCGCGCACTTGATTGATCACCCGTACTGGGCACTGGGGTTGACCTATCCGACCAGCGTCGAAGCCACCTTCACGCCGTTCGGCGTCGACCTCAAGAACAACAAGGTCAGCTACCCGATGGGAACTCACATCGTTTACAAATTCCCAGCGCGCGGCGCTCAACCGCCGGTCACGCTCACCTGGATGGACGGCGGCCTGATGCCCGGACGTCCCGACCTGCTGCCGGAAGACGTGCCGCTCGACCCAGGCGGCGGCGTCATCTTCATCGGCGAGAAAGGCATCCTCGTTCACGGCACCTACGGCTCGCGACCGAAGATTTACCCGGAGTCGTTGATGGATGTGGCGGCGAAAGTTCCGAAGACCTACTTCCGCGTTGAGAAGAACGGCGACGGCCCGATGGCGGAGGCGAAGCATCGAATGAACTGGATCAACGCCATCAAGGGCAAGGAGAAGACCACCTGCCCATTCGAATACGCCAGCCGCCTGACCGAAACGATGCTCCTCGGCGTCGTGGCTATGAAGACCGGCCAGGGCAAGCGCATCTACTACGACGGCGAGAAAGGCCAGATAACTAACGTCTCCGACGCTAACCAGTATTTGCAACGCGAATACCGTAAGGGCTGGAGCCTATAAATCAGAGTAGGCGAGGTCGGGAACAGAAGGAACCGCAGATTTACACGGATGCGACAGATCGACGCGGATTATTCGTGACGATCTATCGCATCGGCGTAAATCCGCGGTTTCCGCCTTGATGTCCTTTTTCGCTCGGCGCTGCGATGATATGTACGGCGTCAGATAAAACGGATCGTAAGTGGGTTGGCTCAGGAAGAGCGCGAAAAATGGCGAGCAGAGTAATGACGATGATAAACCGCATCCGCGACAAGTTATCCAGGCGCAGACCATATCGCCTCGCTGGTATCGTTCTACACTTTGTGGCGCTGGGGTTGCTTTGCTCCGCGCAATCGGGCCTCAACCCGCGCTTCGGCTCCCTGCCGAAAGATGAGCCGCAGGCGATCTATCATCCAGATCCGGGGGATTCGTGGAACCGCATTTTTTACTGTCTATTTACACGAACAGTAAAGACCAGACTCTCGCAGGATTTCAATGAGGGAGCGCCGTTCATCTCTGGGCGGATGGGGATATCCTCCGAATTTCGCTTCAGCGCAGGCCTGTTTGAGCGCATCGAGAGCGGCGACGGCGCCATTGATCCGCTCTACCCTTCATTCTTTAACTCTGCCGGCGCGGTTCAGGCGCTCATGGAGCCGCGCTATTCAATGCTCAAGCGCGCTCTCGCCGATGCGCTAGGCGAAAGCAGAGACCGCCCGGCTCTCGACCGCGCGCTGATGCAGGGGGACGTGTGGGCGGCTTTCGATATTCTTTCCGGGTTTAGATACATCAGGGGCCCGCAGGGGGAATCGCTCAACGAACGCAGAAGTGAACTATTGCCGCTGCTGGCGCGCTTCATCAAGAGGCTTGCGCTGACGCCGGAAGAGATCAAGAGACTGCCGGACAATTACGCCGCCGCATCCGTCGTTCATAGCCTGCCCGACCTGTTTGGGACTCGGAGAGAGTGGATGGAAATCAGGTGGTTCCCGAATCGCCTGCACGACGATTCAGCCCGCTTCCGCCGGACCGCGCGCGTCTTCATCAAGGCGGCGTCACGACCGGCGAACCAGCAGGCTTTCCTCAATGAATTTCGTGAGGAGGCGGGGGGAGGAGCCGGGAGACTCGCTGCGGTGGCGCTCGTCATCCAGAGCCTGTTAATCGACAGCAACGGCGCAGTAGTCCCAAGCCCGATTACTTACGAAGTACAACAGCGATCATTCATCAAAGACGGGCGCGGCAATTTGGCGCCGACGGAGCTGGGCCAGTTTGAAATCAGCCGCAAGCTTTTTCTCAGCAATCCCCGGTCGGGCGGCCTGGTTGCGCTCGATGAAAAAGCGGGAAGCTATCTGCCTAGCGCCGGGAACGATTACTCCTTCGCTTCCACTCAGCCTGTAAACATCGTCGGCTTTGCCGAGCCAGTTTACGCCTCGCTACGCACACGCTGCGCTTCCTGTCATGGGCTGGATATAAAGCATATTGTCACTTTCGCATTTCATACTGGTCCAGAGCCGCCGCCCCCGGTCGAGCAACTAAAGCCTGAAGAGAATAAACACGGTAATTACGTCGCCAACCGCAAAATGGAGCGGGACGATTTCAAAGCCTTGCTACGGGAGTGGACAACACATTAAGGAACTGACCCAAGCTAACTTCTCATGAGTTGAGTGTCCACAAAATAACTACTCCGCAAAAGGCAATCCTACGTAATTTTCCGCCAACCCCGTAGCGGCCGCGCGCGAGCCCGTCACATATTCCAATTCGGCCAATTGAATCCGCCGATGAAACGGGGTGGCGTCCGGGAAGCGGTGGAGCAGCGAAGTCATCCACCACGAAAAATGCTCGGCGCGCCAGACGCGGCGCAGGCAGGTTTGCGAATATCGATCGAGCAGTTCGCTTTTTCCCGCGTGGTAATAATCGCCGAAGGCCCGCGAGAGAACGCGAACATCCGCGGCGGCCAGGTTGAGTCCTTTCGCGCCGGTCGGCGGCACGATGTGCGCGGCGTCTCCGGCTAGGAACATCCGGCCGTATTGCATCGGCTCGACGACGAAACTGCGCATCGGCGTGACGCCCTTTTGAAAGATCGGCCCCTCTTTCAGCGCGAGATCGCCGCCGGCGTCTAGCCGAGTCTCCAACTCCCCCCAGATGCGGTCATCGGGCCAGTTGGAGATCACTTCGCTCGGGTCGCATTGAATGTAGAGTCGCGTGATCTGAGGGGAGCGCATGCTGAAGAGGGCGAAGCCGCGCTCGTGATGACAGTAGATCAACTCCTCCGAAGGGGGTTTGGATTCGGCCAGAATGCCGAGCCAGCCGAAAGGATAAGTCCGCTCGTAGACGGTCAGCGCTCCGTCGGGAATCGACTCGCGGCAAACGCCGTGAGAGCCGTCGCAGCCCGCGATGAAATCGCAGGCTATCTCTCGCTGTTCGCCCGCCCATCGAAAGCGAATCTTCGGCGTCTCGCCGTCGAAGTCGCGCACGCTCACGTCCTCGACCTCGAAGAATATCTCGGCGCCCGCGTCGAGCCGCGCGCCGATCAAATCCTTGACGACTTCGGTCTGGCCGTAGACCGTGATGGCGCGGCCGCCGGTCAGCTCATGCATATTGACGCGATGGCGACGCCCGCGAAAACTCAGCTCGATGCCGTGATGGACGAGACCCTGTCGCCGCATCCGCTCGCCGACACCCGCTTCGTTGAGGATGTCCACCGTGCCCTGTTCCAGCACGCCAGCCCGGACGCGGCTTTCGACATACTCGCGGCTGCGGGTTTCGATCAAGATGGATTCGATGCCCTGCAACCACAGCAGACGCCCAAGCAGCAATCCCGCCGGGCCTGCTCCGACAATGCCAACCTGTGTCCGCATAGTGGTTAGTGGTTAGTGGTTAGTGGTTAGTGGTTAGTATTTGGTGGTTATTGTTGATTTCTTCGCTTCCCATCTCTCACCAACCACCAACCACGAATCACCAACCACTCTCATTTCGCATCCAGCTTCCTCATCCATTCATAGTGCGCTCGATATGGTTTATAGGTCGCTCTGCAAAGCGCCGCCGAAACGGCGGAAGCCAGGACGACCGTAATCGCGAGCGACCTGCCGACCATATTTCCGTCGCGGAACAGATAGTCGTTTAAAACGCCCGGCAGCAAAGGCCCGAGCGACTGGCCGCCGAGGCTGATGGTGAAGACAAGCAGCGCGGCGACTTGCCCGCGCAACTGATTCGGAAAGATCAACTGCAACGACGCATAGGAACTGCCGACCGGCAGCGCCAGAAAGAATTGCGCAGGAACCATCAACACGAGCAGCCAGGTCAGCTTGGGCATGCTCATCGCCAGCCCGAAAAAGACGCCCGCCCAGACGGCGCCAACAACGCCGACTTTGAGCGGCGCTTCGTGAATCCCTTGTCTGACCCAGCGGTCGCAAAGCTTGCCGCCCACATACATTCCCAAAATCCCCGCCGTCAGAGTCATCACGCCCAGCGTCAGCCCTGTCGTGGCCCGTTCCCATTTGTGGACGCGCAGGAAGTATTCCGGCGCCCAGGCGAATATTGCGTAATTGCACCCGGCCTGCGCCGACAGCGCCACGCATATGCCGACCACCGACCGCCGGCGCAGGCCGAATTCGCGCAACACCTCGCCGAGGCTCAGTTGCGAAGACTGCCCATCGGCTTTTCGCAGCAGATTGCGGCGCAACGGTTCGCGCACTGTGTAGATCAGCAATCCGACCAGCAACCCCGGCAGCCCCACAATCAGAAACGTGAGTCGCCAGGCGGCTGTCTCGCCGATAACCGGCAGCGTGACCGCAGGCATTCCAGTCACCGCCTGCGTCACCGCGCCGCCGACGATCTGCGCTATCCCCGAACCAACGAAGATTCCCATCGCATAAACGCTGAGCGCGCCGCCGAGCCTCTCTTTGGGAAAGTAGTCCGAGGTCATCGACATCGCCGACGGCGCGAGCGTCGCTTCGCCCACGCCTACGCCCATTCTCGCGGCAAAGAGCGACCAGAAATTACCCGCCACGGCGCACATCGCGGTCATCAGGCTCCAGAAAAAGACCCCCACGGCGATGATCGTGCGGCGGCTGTACCTGTCGACCAGCCATCCCACCGGTAATCCCAGGATTGTGTAAAAGGCCACGAACGCCAGCCCCTGTAACAACCCCACGCCCGTGTCGCTGATTTCGAAGTCTCGTTTGATCGGGCCTACCAGCATACCGAGAATCTGCCGGTCGATAAACGAGAGCGTATAACAAACCATCAACACGAAGACGACATACCATGCGTACTTCAGGCTGGGTTCGGTTGTTTGTGGCGCCGCCGCAGAACCTTGATTAGCCGCTGTAACGGGGACGGACATGCTTACCCCCACACTTCGCGCGCGGTCTCGGCGACCAGCCGCAGCTTGTCTTCCTGATCCGCTTCACTCAGCAGATTGCCTTCCATCGTTGACGCGAACCCGCACTGTGGGCTCAGCGCGAGCCGCTCTATCGGCACAAAAGAAGAGGCTTCCTCGATGCGACGCTTCAACTCGTCCTTGCTTTCGAGGTCGCCTTTCTTCGTGCTGACCAATCCGAGCACGACGACGCGGTCTTCAGGCATTTGGGCCAGCGGCTCGAACCCCCCGGAGCGCGCGTCATCGAATTCGAGCAGGAAGCGGTCGAAGCGCGTCCTGCGAAAGACCTTCGTGATCGGCCCGTAATCGCCACGCGCGTAAAACTTGCTCTGATTGTTGCCGCGGCACAGGTGCAAACCAAAGGTGACACCCGGATGACTGCCGATGATGGCGTTGTCCATTTCAATCGAGAGATCGAGCAAACGATCCGGGTCATTACCGCGCTTGCGGTAGCCCTCGCGCAGATCTGGGTCGAGCAGCGCCGTATATTGCGGCGAATCGATCTGAACGTAAACGCAGCCCAGCCGGATCAGTTCCTCGATCTCGCCGCGCAGTATGTCGACGAGGTCAGCCAGGTAAGCGTCAACCGTCGCGTAGGCGCCCGACGACTTTTCTGCGTCGAAATAGGCGGCGGCCTGCTGCGCGCTGACGAGAGTGGTCTTCGCCGGGCGCATCGTTTGCGCACGCAGCCACGTGTACTCTTCCGCGCACATATGCCGCCTGCGCCGCAACTTGGAGACGACAACCGGGCGCGGCTGAACCACCTCCTCGCCCTTTTCATCACGGAACGGGATCGCCCATCCGCCCAATTTGTCGTAGCCCTCGAGGGCGTCGACCAGGTGGCCGTAAAAAGCGTAGCGCCGCATCTCGCCGTCGGTGACGACTTCGACGCCGGCGCGGTCCTGCAATTCGATGGCCTCGGCCACGGCGCGATCTTCGATCTGTTTGAACGCGGCGTCCGAAAGCTCCCCCGCTTCATGACGCCCGCGAGCTTCTTTCAAATAATCCGGTCGCAGTAGACTTCCGACTACATCGCTTCTGTACATTGCTAAACTCCTCGGCAAATCCCTGGGAGCGCAGGCATCCTTGCCTGCGGGCAGCTCCGTAAGGAGCGTTACGCCGCAGGCAAGGATGCCTGCGCTCCCAGGGGAGCGTTTTCATTCTTTCGGGGTGTCGTAAACGACATCAATCGTTCCCCAGAAGGTTCAACATGGCGCCAACCAGACGTCCACCACCGCGCACCTCCGCTCGTATCGAACCGCGTTAAAAGCCTCGGCCAGAGCGGAATTCAACTCTTCGGGCCTCCGAACGATTCGCGCGAAGGCGGCGCCGGCGGCGGCGGCGATTCCCGAATAATCCGGCGGCGGATCGAAGCTGACGCCGATGTCCTCATTCCGGCTGGCGTAGCCGTCGGGGTGAATCGCCAGCGTCGAGAGCTTCGGGGCCTTCCACCCCCGATTGTTGTAGATGACCTGCATGAACGGCGTTTGATAGCGCCGCGCGATCCAATGAACCGAAGACGGGACGGAGAACATATATGACCCGTCGCCCGTCAAACAAACCACCGTCTTGTCGGGACAGGCCAGCTTGACGCCGATGGCCGCGCCGCCGTTCCAGCCGAGAGAGCCTCCGCCGCTGGTAAACATATGACCGGCGCGGATCCCTCCCCCTTGGCCCGGGCCGCCCAGGTGATCAATGATCGTCCCAAAATTCGTGATCCCTTCATTCAACACAATCGTGTCCCGATCGATTTGTTGTCTGACGCAAGCCGTTAAATATTCCGGCGTGATGACATCTCCTTCCAGCTGCTCGGCCCGGAGCAGGTTCTGGCGGCGCATCTTGCTCAATCGGGCGTAATGCGCGCTGCGCTCTTTAACCGCTTCCTTGTCGATCTCTGCGATGTCGAGACAGTCGTTGACCTGCCTCAACGCCGTCTCGGCGTCGGCGCGAAAGACGCGCCGCGCCGATATCTGCCACAGCGGCATTTGCTCTTTCAGCGGGTCGACGTCGATGTGATAAATAGCTGCGTTCTTACGCGGTTTGTTGACCGTGGGAATCCAGGGCACATCGCTGTCAATCACCAAAACGAAATCGGCTTCATCGAGCGCGCGGTTTTGTTCAGGTTCGTTCCACTGATTTCCCAGATACAAGCCGGCGTCAGCCGGATAATTGACGTATGACGGCACGGACTCGAGCACGCCGATCGCCAGTCGTTCGCACAGGCGAATCAATTCCGTAACGGCGTCTGGGTTCCGCCCAAGATAGGACGTGACAACCAGGGGCCGCCGCGCCCTCAACAGATCGGCGAAAATCGTTCCGACCTCCGAAGGCGGGAGCGCGCAAGGCCTGATTGGAGGCCAGTTTTCGGGAAGCGCTTCAACAGGAGGAACCTCTTCCTCCAGGACCTCGCGAGCGGCCATCAGGTAAACCGGGCCTTTCGGATCGCTGCGCGCGAATTGCAACGCGCGAAAAACCATCTGTTTGATGTTCCTGCCGGTGCGAATTTCGTTGTCATACTTGACGTAGCCGCGCGCCAGGCCGCGTTGATCGAAGACGTCCTGAATCCATTGAATGAATTCGTTGCGGCTGCCGCGCATTTCGCCCTCCTGTGTGAAGGGAGACGCGCCGGCGATGATCAGAACCGGAATGCGGCCTTTGGCGGCGTTGTGCAAGGCGCCGGCGAGCGCCTGCGTGCCGCATTCGACATGGACGAGCACGGCCTGAGCGCGGCCCGTGACCTGAGCGAAACCATGCGCCGCGCTCAGCGCGACCATCTCGTTCGGACAGGTGATAAGCCTCGGCGCCGGTCGCCCGGTCGCGCTCGCCTCGGCCAGGCTCTCGATGATCGCCGGGTGATCGCTGCCCAGGTTGGCGAAGATGAACGAGACGCCGGCTTCGCGCAACGCCTCTATCAATGCCGTGCTTGCGGTATACATTAAACTCTCTTCGACAAAAAAATATCAGCCACGAATGAACACGAATGAACACGAATATTTTTTGGTTCCGGAGTCTTTTTTGTTTTCCATCTCCTTGCTGACATTCGTGAATATTCGTGTTCAATCGTGGCTAAAATTCTTTTTGAGCTCCACAGCCTGCGCGACAGCCCGGTAATCGTCCGGCGCATTGCCGCCGAAATGTTCGAGCAGTCCGAGACCGGCGAGGGAGTCCTGACGGCGCGCGGTCGCCTCGGCCATGATCGGTTCGACGCCGATGGAGCGCAGCGTCGCGGAGACCTCTTCCATCTCTCGCGCCCGCCGCTCTCCGTGCTCGACGACGCGCCCGATCATATAACTTGCGAGCTTCTTCCAGTCCATTCCCGGAAACGTCTCGTCGAGGGTGGCGAAGACGCGTTCGTCAGCGCCGTAAGGAACACTACCCAACACGCATTCGAGCATCAACGCTTCGAGTCCTTTGACGACGACGCTCCTACACATCTTGACGGCGGAGGCGGCGCCGATTCGCTCGGAGATCACTTCGAGCTTCATGCCGTAAGGCGAGAGCAGGCTGGCGAACTCCGGCGCATGAGCGCCGCCCAGGAACATTGGTACGGCGGCCCCGTGACGCGGCACAGGCGACATGACCGCGGCCTCGACAAACCGCGCGCCGCGAGACTCGATCAGTTTCCCGATGGCTTGTTTGAGCGCCGGCGAAACCGAGTTCAAATCGGCGTAAATGTGCCGCGAGGTGAGAAACGGGGCGGTCTGTTCCGCGGCCTCCATGCTGCGGTTCGCAGTCACAGTCGAAAGCAGAATATCGCTCGCCGCCGCCAGCTCCGCATTCGATTCGAGGAGCGGGACCTCAGCCTCGCCGGCGCGCCGCTGAATCTTCTCGCCCAGCCCAGGCGCGCGCGCATTAATATCGTAGGCCCAGACGCCGGAGACGCCCGCGCCGCGCAAACCCCGCGCGATATGGAAACCCGCCTCGCCGAAGCCGATAAAGCCGATCTTCATCCCGTTGTTCATAGTCGCAATAAGACTGCCACAGAAACACAGAGACACAGAGACACAGAGTTAAGGAAATGTTCAGCTCTTACCTATTCATAGACCTTCTCTGTGGCTCTGTGGCTCTGTGGCTATTCAGAATCGAAGCTTCAGGCCGTACTGAAACTGAAACGGATTCGAGGCGTCGCGCGGCGTGTTGAACCCGAGAACCGGATTCGGGGGCGCGTTGATGGTTGTCGCTCCGTAAACAGTGTTCAGGTCGGTGACGTTGGTTCGATTGAAGAGGTTGAAGAAATCGCCGCTGAATTCGGCGCTGACGCGTTCGGTGAAGCGGATCTCGCGCGCGACGCGCATGTCGAAGCTGGCGAACCCCGGCCCTATGAGCGTGTTCCGTCCAAGATCGCTCGGACGGTCGGAGAGCGGGTTGCCGTCGCCATTCGCGTCCGAGCCGGCGAAGATGTTGAAACGCCTGCCGGATTGAGCCGTCAGCAGCGAGCTGAACTTGAACTTGCCCAAGAAGACCACTCTCTCGGGAATCTGGCTGACAAAAGCCAGCGTGAACCGGTGAGGCACGCTCTGGCGCGAGACGGCGCGCTCCGTCCCGATGCTCGGCCCTTCTGGCAGGTCGGCCAGGTTGGCGACCGATTCCGCGTTGTTGATGGTCTTCGAGAACGTATAGCTGCCGTGAAGACTAAAACCGCGCGAGAACCGCTTCTCGACCTGGAACGTCCCGCCGTGATGGATAGAGAATCCGATGTCATCGGTGACGTAGAAATCGCCGAGTTCAGGGAATATTCGCCCACCGAGCGCCCGATTGAAGACGGGCTTGCCGCCCGGGACCACGCCTGAGACCACCACTCCATTGATCAAGGTGCCAGTCTGCACGCCATTGAGTAATCCGGTATGCGCCGGGAGTTTCACCCCATGCACGTAGAGATAGCCCACGGTGATCGCAACACCTCCCCCCAGCTCGCGCGAGATTTCGAGGCTGGCCTGTTCGGAATAGGGAGTGCGCAGCAATCCACTCATATTGTCCCTGAAACCGGGATTGATAACGCCGCCGCTAACGGGGGCAGCCGGAACCTGGCCTGTAGTGGTGAAAATACATGTGGCGAGTTGCGCCGCGCTCATCGTCGTGATCGTCGGGCCGGTGGGACTGCATTTGGTGGACGTGGCTGCGATCGGGGGACCGATTGGGGGGCCAACAACGGTCGGTTGAATGAACAGTCCCCTCACTGGCGCCACCCCGGGGAAGACTACATTGGCGTTAGTCTGATCTCCCGCGCTGCCCAACTGAACGACGGAGATCTGTTGACCGATGCTGGCGAATTGGCGGTCATTGAAAATCCCGAACCCGGCGCGCACGACTGTGCGAGGGCTGAAGGAGTATGCCAGGCCCACGCGCGGCTGAAAATTGTTCAGGTCCCGGCGCGGCGTAAACAGCTCGGGGTAAGTTTCAAAGTCGTACCGCAGGCCCAGCGTGAGCGTCAACTGGGGAGTCGCTTTCCACTCATCCTGGCCAAAGAAACCATATGAATTATGGTCCACGCGGGTTGTAGTGAGCGACGCTATGTCGCTCGGAACATCCTGCGTGAATGGGACCGGAAGCGCCGCGCGCGTCGTCGTCCCGTTGGCCAATCCCCACCAGAAGATCCCCGGCGCCGGTGACGGCGCCAAAAAAGCGGGCAGGCTGGTAAAGATCACCCGCGCCGGGAAGAAGAGATCCAACCGCGTCGTGTCGCGAATGCGATTGAAGTCCGTTCCGAATTTAAACGCATTTCCTCCGGAAACGACGCTCAGATTATCTGACAACTGCAGCCGCGACTCGCGATACATGTCCATGTCCGAGGTGGTTTTACCGGTGATGAGCAGGTTCGAGACCTCCAGGTCTGGCTCATTGACCACCGAGGGGTAATCGAAATTCCGGCGAGCCCATTGGACGCGGGCCTCGTTGACCACGTTACTTGCCAGCAGAGCGGTTTCGCTCGCCACCAGGGACTGATCGATAACTTTGTTATTCCTCCTCGTCGACGAAGCGGCTGATGCGCGCCCGCCGCCGCCCAGAAAGTTTTTGGTGAACGAATCGAGATAGTTGTAGCGGACCGAAACGTCGTTGTTGGTGGTCAGCTTGTGATCGAGCTTGGTGAGAAAGCCGTCGTAGTCGTTCGCGCGCAGCACATTGGTGTTCTCGGGCGCCAGTCCGAAGAACGCTTTGGTGGCGTTGATCGCGGCGAGGTTGTTGAAAATGACCGACGAGAACTTATTGGATTCGGCGCGGCGCTGCCCTTCATAGCTCCCGAAGAAGAAGGTCTTGTCTTTCCTGAGCGGCCCGCCGATCGTCGCGCCGTACTGGTTCTGCCGCAGCACGGGGTTAGGCCCGGTCAGAAGGGGCTGAGCGTTGAGCTCATCGTTCAGGCCGAAGTAATAGACCGAACCGTTGTAGCGATTCGTGCCCGACTTCGTGACGATATTAACGAAGCCGCCTAGCGCCCGACCGTATTCGGCCAGGAAGGTGGAGTTGAGCACGCGAAATTCCCGAACGGCTTCCTGCGACGGGGTCACGCGCGGCAGCCCGGTGGCGGTCTGGATATTATCGACGCCGTCCACCAGGATCAGCGTGCTCAGTTCGGATTGGCCGCCAAAAGTCAGCCGCGGCGCCGCCGCCGAGCCGACGCCGGTGTCCGGCTCCTTGAAGGCGCCACCACCGGTATTTTCGCGCCCCGGCGCGACGCCGCTGGCAAGCTTGGCGAAGTCCACGAAATTGCGCCCGATGATCGGGAGTGATTCGATGGTCCGCTCATTGACCACGCGGCTCACCTCCGCCTTGGTGGGCTCGATCAGCGGCTCCTCCTGTTTGACCTCGACCACTTCGGTCACTTCTCCGATCTGAATGGTCAAGTCCAACACCGCCGCGCCGCCGACGGTCAGGATCACGCCGCTTTGCGCCGCCGTCTTGAACCCGGCGCGCTCGGCGCGAACCTCATATTGTCCCGGTCCCAGATTGGTCAGACTGTACCGACCTTCGTTGTCGGTCTTGGCGTCACGCGTCGCCCCCGTGGCCGCATTCCTCGCGGTGACCTTCACCTCGGGAACGAGAGCGCCGGATGCGTCCTTGACAACGCCGGAGAGCGTCGCGGTGGTGGTCTGTCCCAGCGCGATCGAGCTCGCAAGCAGCGCCATCAGAGTCGCAAGTAATAAACCTTTCCCGTTGATCATAATAGATGCTCCTTTCAGGATGGATTTGAGGCCTGTATATAACCCCTACGTATAAATCAGATCGGCTGTCGCCGCTATTATTTCAATGCAAGTATCCGCCGCCGTCGCAAAGAATCAGTTGTCCGGTGATCAATTCGGCGTCATCGCTGGCGAGAAACGCGATCAACGCGGCCAGATGTTCCGGTTTGCCTCGCTTCTTGATCGCCTGGTTCTGCATGACGCGGTTGAAGGCCTCTTCGTTGGAATGAGTCATCGTGCCTTCGGTGGCGATCATTCCGGGGGCGACGGCGTTAACCGTGATGTTGTCGTCGCCGAGTTCTTTGGCCAGCACGCGCGTAAAGCCCATCACCGCGCCCTTCGCCGCGACGTAGGCCATCTGCCCCGGATTGGCCAGAAAGTATGTCCGCGAAGCCACGTTGATGACCCGCCCATACTGGCTCTTCTTAAGCAACGGATAGACAGCTTTCGAGACGAGGAAGTAACCGATGTAGTTGATCTGCACGAAGCGGTTGATCTCGTCATAAGTAAGTTGATGCCAGGGCGTTCGGCCAGACAGGACGCCGGCGTTGTTGACCAGAATGTCCACGTGGCCATGACGCTGCTCGACGCCTCCGACGACTTCGGCGATCTGCGCTTCATTCGTCACATCGCAGATGGACGAATACGCGACGCCGCCCGCTGCGCGAATCTCTTCACAAACTTCGGTAGCGTTCTTGATGTCCAGAATTTCTACCTTCGCGCCTTCGGCGGCCAGTCGAATCGCCGCCGCGCGGCCAAGCCCTTTCGCCGCGCCCGAGACGACCGCGATACGATCTTTCAAACGACTCATTTTATCTCTCCATTCTCTCTGTGGCTCGGTGGCTCGGTGGCGAATTTCTCTCGTTGAAGTTTCCGGAACTCTCCGTGAACCGCGTGCAGAGTCATCAGCGCCTGGAGCGGATGGGCGCCCGCCGCGATCAACACCGCGGCGTTATCGCTGATCTTCTTCGCCTGCCCCACAGTGGCGATCGCGCGCGTCGCCTCTTTCTCCTGCTCGCTCAGTCCCCATTCCGCCGCAACCTCATCGAGGTTATTCAACAGACGAAGCCGCATATTGGAATCAGTCCGCACCTCAAACAGCATCTTGTTCAGCTTGTACGCCGACGCGGGCGGATGCTTGTAAAACTCGAAACCCTGATTTTTGAAATGGTACGTCGGCGGCGCCTCTGTCGCGGCGGCTTTCGGCCTCGCGGGCAGAAACCGCATCATCGCGTGGCCGTGATGCCACGTCGGAGTGTACTGTATGAGCTCGCCGGGGACGTCTCCGATCGCGCCGAACATCAGAGCCCAGGGCAACAACTCGGTGTTGCCGACTTCGTCGAGCTGTTCGGTGGTCAGTTCGAACAGCGCGGCGGCGTTCCCTCGCTCCAATTCGGCGATCATCCATTTATCGAAATCGAATTCGGGGTGTGGATACTTCCACGTTCCGGGATAGTGTGACATCCCGCCGCTGGCGATGATCGCCACGCGCTCCGGTCGCGACGCGATAATTTCCGCGACCTTGCGTCCGAGAGCGGCGCAGCGCTTTGGCCCCGGCAACGGCGGCATATAGACGTTGATGTGGATCGGGATGACCGGGATGTCGCGCCCGGCGATCAAGAACTCGAACGGCACAGCGAATGTGTGACCGAGCAGGGCGTCTTCGGAAAAGGCGATGTCGAAGTCCGCCCCGACCAGCTTGTAAAGAAAGTCCTCCGCCATCTCCCGATGAACCGGCAGGTCGTATCTCCTCCCGGCGAATTCGGCCATCGCCCGGCTGCCGGCGAGAATCGCAAACGTCGGCACACAGCCGATGGAGAAGGTCTCCAGATGATCGCTGCCGATAAAGACGATTACATCAGGCTTCGTCTCATCGAGAATCTTCCCCAACTCACGCATCCCGGCGATGGATGCGTCTAACTGCGCCGGGTCTTCATCCGGCGGATATGTGAATAACTGCGGCGCGTGGCAGGTGGCCATCGCGGCTACGATTTCTCCCATGAATACTCCTTGGATCAGTTTCTGGGCAACACAAAGGGTCAAATGGTCAAGGGATCAAAGATTGGCTCGAAATAAAATCAAGACGCCTTTGAACCCGTGTTCCTATGTCCCTTTGCGTTGATTTTTTGATTCATCGTATTCATCGCCTGGCTTTTTCAAATGACAGATGCTCCGAGAAGAACGGCAGTGTCTTTGTTTGCAGGCGTTCGGCGATGCGATTCAGGTGATCGCCGTCATAGCTCTCGTAAAAATGCGCCACGCCGTAATCCGTTAACACTTTGTCCAGTTCCCTGGTCGTGGCTGAAATGCTGGTGTCTTTTGTCCCCGCGTCCATTCCGATGGCTTTCAGCCGTTTCAGATTCGGAATGTACTTGTGAATCATGACGAGCGTCGCGTTGGCGCTCTGCCTCGCCTGAACCTCGGGAACCGGTTCGCCGTCACGGAAAGGCAGATCGATGTAGAACGGCGGATTCTTGGGGTTCGGCGACCACGCGGCCGCCGAAGCCAACATCGCCAGGGCGAAGAACGATTGCGATTTCACTTCTTCATCCGTCTTGAGCGCCTCGATTTTTTTCATCATCTCCTTCATCTCAGGGTTCGCCTGATTCGCGCGGCCCGCATCCATGCAGCAGGGGCTGAGCGCGTAGATGCTCGAATAGACGTCAGGGCTTTTCATCCCCAGGCGCATTGTTCCGTAACCTCCCATCGAATGGCCAGCGAGCCCGCGACTCTCTCTCTGCGCCAGCGTACGGTAATGAGCGTCGATGTAGTCGACCAGTTCCTTCGTGACGAACGTCTCCCAGTCGCCGACAGTGACCGAGTTCGAATACATACTGCCTTTGAATCGGGTGAAGGCGTTCGGCATGACCACGATCATCTCGCGCGTTTTCCCGTCGGCGAGCGCCTTGTTGATCACCTCCGGAAAATTTATCCAGTGCTTGACCACTCCGAACCACCTGGCGTCGTCGTCGGTGAAGCCGTGCAGCATGTAGACCACCGGATAGCGCCGGCTCTTTTCAGTCGTGTAACTCGGCGGCAAATAGATCGAGACGTCGCGATCCGGCGAATCGCCGTCGAGATTGCCTTCAAGGGATCGCCCGTGAACCTTGATCCGTTCCACTGTTCCCTGCTTCGTTTGTCCGGCCGCCTTCGAGATGAACAGACAAGCGACTGCCGCGATGAGCGCGAGACAGACGGCCATGCCGCATACGGTTATCGTCGAAGGCGCCACGATAGATTTCATAACGATTGATGCCAAACCTTTCGAATCACTTCGTGAGGAAGCGGTTTGTTGTTCTGCGTAATACAAGTAGCGGGCCGGGTTCGAACGCCGCTCGGACCCGGCCCGGCAAAGCGCGCGCGTCAGAACTGAACGCGCGCCGAGAGTTGCAGATTGCGCGGCGGACGCACCGCGGTGACTGCGCCGAAGCCGGTCCTAGAAGCCGGTACCGTCTCAGAAGCGAGGTTGGTCGGCGTCGTCGCGCCCAGGCCGCCGTTGAACGTCGCATTGACGTCGTTGAACTGCGTGTGGTTAAGCGAGTTGAACGCGTCGAGGCGGAACTGGATTTCCGCCTTCTCCTTGAACCGGAAGCGCTTCGCCAGCGACAGATCCAGAGCGTTGATCGGCGAGCGGTAGAGGAAATTGCGCCCCGACTCGAAGCCCGTGCTCCCAGGCGTGGGCAACGCGAAGGCCGTCGTGTCGAACATATGGTATGGGTCGCTGCTATGGCCGCTGCCAGGGTCCTTCGGCAAGACGATGCGCGCGTTTTCGACGTTCTGCGTCCCCGTCAGCGTGTATGCCGAAATGCCTGTGCCCGTGACGTTGGCGGTGAGGTTGTAAGGCTGGCCGGTCACGTAGTGATAGATGCCGGAGAGCTGCCAGTCGTTGAGGGCGTAGCCGAGCGCCTTGTTCTGCGTGGCCTTCGGCAGTTCGTACACGAAGTTGGCGCTGAAGTTGTGCCGGCGGTCGAAGTCAAGCGGCCCATAGTTGGCGCGGCGATTGTCCAGGTTGTTCGGCGCGCCGAAGTTTTGGACGTTCGGCAGGTCGACGCTCGCCACGCCGAGCGCCTTGCTCCAACCATAGTTCACGCCGACCAGCAACCCTCGGCTGAAGCGCCGGTTGAGCGAGGTCTGCAGCGAATGATAATTCGAGCTTGTGGACGGCTCGATGTATTGAATCTGCCCGAAGCCCTGATAGGGCCGGAGGAAGTCCACCGGCAACGCCCGCGACCCCGGAATGTTCGGGTCCCCCGTCGAAGTCGGATCCTGGTTCTGCGCCAGGTAGGCGGCGCCGTAATCGGGAGCGTTGATGCTGCGCCGCTGCAGCAGATGCTGTCCCGACGTACCGACATACGAGATGTCGAGCACAGACTCGAACGGCAGCTTGTATTGCACGCCGAGGTTGTAAGCGTAGGTCGTCGGGATCTTCCCTTTGGTGTCGATGGCGACCAGACTGGGAGGCGCGAGCAGCACCTGTCCAGTGCCCACATCCTGTATCCGCCCGAAGAAGAGCGTCGTCTGGAGAGTAGTCGGCGGATTCTGCACCAGATCGAAGACGGTGTTGCCCTGCGGACGGTCGTAGAAAACGCCCGCGCCGCCGCGCACGACCAGTTTCTGATCGCCGCGGACGTCATAGGCGAATCCGAAGCGGGGCGCGAACTGGACGCCGCGATTGTCGTAGAGACCCTGCGAAATTCCATTCCCGGCCTGAAACACGCCGTTGATCGGCACGCCGCTGGTCGTCAGCTTGCCGGTGCCCGGCACGATCCGTCCGATGTAGGTCGCCGCGACTTGCTGTCCAGTCACTGGATCTATCCCTATACGGTTGCCGCTCGCGTCCTTGCCGGGCCGGTAGAGCCGCGGCGCGCCCGCCGCAGTGTACTGATCTGGCAGGAAGTTGGCGGTCTGCGAAGATTCGTCGAACTGCGGTTGAATCCAATAAAACCGCATGCCGTAATCGAGTGTCAGCCGGCTCGTCAACTTCCAGTTGTCCTGCGCGTACCACTCGACGTTATTGTAGCGATACTCGCCGACTGCGTAGACCGAGGCCTGCGTGAACTGATTGTAGACGCCGATCGCCGCATTGGCGAAGCCGAAGCCCGTATCAAAGGGGTTCGAGGCGTCGTTGACGAAATTGTAAACGCCGTTGTTGTTGGCGAAACTGCTCTGCGGCTTGAAGCTGTTCTGCCAGAATATGCCGAACTTGGTGTTGTGCGCCCCCCAGATCTTCGAGACGCTCCCCGCGAGGTCGCGCGTCGTGTTGAAGTTGTGGAAGGGCGCGTTGTTTGAGCCGATGTTTGGGCCGTTGGCGATGCGGCTGCTGCCGCCGCTGAAGACGAACTGCGCCGGCAAGTCGAGCTGCACCGGATCGTTAAAGAGCAATGGAATGCCGGTCAGGTTGAGAGCCTTCCGATTGAAGTTGGGATTGTGCGGCAGGATGTCAATGGAGTTATGACTCTGGCCGAACGTCGCTTCCA
This sequence comes from Blastocatellia bacterium, assembly GCA_035714085.1. GTDB lineage: Bacteria > Acidobacteriota > Blastocatellia > RBC074 > RBC074 > JAJVID01. The sequence goes on along the minus strand of DASTMP010000084.1, from coordinate 12,131 downwards.
GAACGGTCGTCGCGTTGAGCGATCCAGTCACGGTTCCGGTCACGCCGTAGCGGTTGTTCGGGAAATCCGTCGCGAAATCCGGCATGTTGGTTCCGAGCACGAACGAGCCATAGGGCTGGGTGGGGGAATTCTTGTAAAAGAGGTATTTCCCGTTTGCGCGCCAATTGTTACTGATATTCCAATCCATACGGATCAGATCTTGCCGCTGCGGCGCGCTGGTCGGCTCCTCCGTGACATAGTTGAACCCCACACCGTTAGCGTTCGGCATCGGATATATCTTCAGGATGTTGATGCCCGTTTGGTAGAGGCGGCTTTGCGGAATTCTGCCGAGGACGCCGCCGTCCTGAAAGCAGCCGCGCGTGTCCGCAGGGGCAGTAGCAGTCGGAGCCGTGCAAGGCAGGCCCGTCGCGGAATCTCGAATATACGGGAACGGCTTGCCTGAGTTGTCAACGCTCTGGGAGAAGTCACCGGCGCGTTCGAGCGCCGTCGGCACAGTCACGCGAGTCGGCCCGGCTGGCGGCGTCAGCCGGTGCTGATACTCCTGAGAGAAGAAAAAGAAGAGCTTGTCCTTACTCTTATTGAAGACCTTCGGAATCCAGACCGGCCCGCCGATGGTGTAGCCGATGTCGCGCTGGTCGAGCTTCGGCTTCGGATTGCCGTCGCGGTTATTGATCCAGGTGTTGGCGTTCATTCCGTCGTGGCGGCGGAAAACGTAGAACGAGCCGTGGAAATCCTTCGTCCCACTTCGCGTCACGGCGCTGATCTGCGCGCCGGCCGAACGCCCGTATTCCGCCTGGTAGTTCGAAGTCAGCACCTTGAATTCGGCGATCGCGTCGAGAGTGACCTGGACCAATTGGCCGTTATTGCCGGTGTCCACGGTGGCCACTCCATCGATCTGAAGGTTGTTGGCGCTGGTGCGCAACCCGTTGGCGCTAATGTCGGTAATGTCGTTCGCTTGGGTGTTGTTGGTTGTAGTGACAAGGCCCGCAGAGATGGAGGCCAGCGTCGCGAAATTGCGCCCGTTGACGGCAATGTTGCGCACGACCTCGCCCTGCACGGCGTAGGAGCGCTCGGCGCTCTCAGCCTGGAGGAGCGTGGCTTCGGCCGTGACTGTGACGGTTTCGCTGGCGCCGCCTACCTGCAGGACTAGATCGCCGAGCGTGAGCTTGTCATTGGCGACCAGCAGAATGCCGGTGCGCTCGAGTTTCTTGAAGCCGGTGGCTTCGATCGACATTTTATACGTGCCCGGCGGGACTTGCGGAAAAACGAAACGCCCATCGCCATCGGTCGTGGCGCTTATAGTGAAGCTTTTTGATTCGTCCGTGATTTTGACGATCGCGCTGGCAACGGCGGCCTGGTTCGGGTCGGTGACGGTCCCGGTGATCGAGCCACTCGTCGTCTGAGCAGCCGTCACTGAAGACAGCGCAAGCGCCAAGACGAAAAGAGAGCTGAACCTGATGATCCTTTGCATTTCAAGATCTCCTGTCGATAAATGACGCGCGCAAGAGCGAACGCGCGCCAAAGAAAAGAACATCAGCAGCCTTCCACCAGAATGGCTGGTAGGCAATCTGATGATGGTGGTGGCCTGGCAGTCCCAGGTCATCTTTTCATCCAAGCAAAGAATGCAAAAGGAGCAAAAACCCTCCCCCGGCTCTAGCCTGTCCGATGGGTTATTCGTCTATGTATTCGATTCCTAGTTCTGTTAGTTTAGCGCGCAACCCGTAAAAATCCACACCAAGTTCGCCCGCTTTTAATCTTTCTCGACTCTTCTCTTCCTTCTCGATTCGCGCCGCGCCGAGACGGGCGACCTCCGCCGCCAGCTCGCGTCTGACGACGACCACGCCGTCCTGATCGCCGACGATGACGTCGCCGGGACGAACCAGCGCGCCCGCGCATACGATCTCGACGTTGACCGATCCCGGACTGGCTTTGACCGTGCCCTGTGCCGAGACGGCTTTCGCCCAGACCGGAAAATCCATCGCGGTCAGATCGGCCACATCGCGCACGCCCGCGTCGATCACGAGCCCCACGATTCCATGGGCCCGGCACGAAGTCGCCAGCAACTCGCCGAACATCCCGTCTGTCGATTCGGAGGTCGTGGCGACGACCAGCGCGTCGCCCGGCTGGCAGACTTCGATCGCGGCGTGGATCATCAAATTGTCGCCGGGCGGCGCCAAGACAGTGACCGCCGACGCCGCCATACGCGCCAATGGATGGATCGGGCGAATATACGGGCGCATCAACCCCGCGCGCCCTTGCGCTTCGTGAACGGTGGCGACGCCCTGGCGACCGAGCGTTTCAATCGCCTCGGCGCCGGCGCGCAATATATTTTTGACTATCCGATGTTTCATTGGAGGCATCCCCTGGGTACGCGCCGCTTCCAGCGCGCAGTCTCGGCGAAAGATCTATTGATCGGAATCAGACGCGCTCGAAGTCGCTCTGTTTGCGTTGAGCGATTATTGCTTAATCCGGTTCCATGCGCGCTGCGGGCCTCCAATGGGTCTGCCGCTTACGCCTGCGCGCTAGAAGCGGCGCGTACCCAGGATTTCATCTGAGGGCGTCCGTGACAACCTGCGGGTAGACGCGTTGGAACGCCTCGGCGTAAACGATCTGCGGATTGCCTGAATTGCGCCCGCCCTGCGTCCCGCGCCTTTTAGCGACATCGGTGTAGTAATTCCACAAATGCGTCTGCGCGTCCATGCAATGCATCGCCTTGACCTTGGTCTCGAAGACCGGCGTGATGTCCAGTATCACGTCGGGCTTGAATTGGCACATCTCGGTCTGGTGCGGCTCGAAGTAAAAAAGCGGAGGCGCGCCCAGATGTTTGTGCGGACTCGGATAGCCCATCGCCTGCGCATAGACGCGGGCGTTCATCGTCAACCGAGACGCTTCGGTGTGATCGCCGTTGTACGGGTCGATCGGCGTATGCGTCATCACGCAGGTCGGTTGGTAGCCTCGGAACTCCTGCGTCATCTCTTCGATCAGTTCGTCCGTAGGCTTTAACGGGTAATCACCCGCGTTGAAGAAGCGTATTTCCGCGCCCAACACATCGGCGGCCTTGCTCGCTTCTTCGTGGCGAGCCAGTTTGACGTGTTCGAGCGTCATGCCTTCCTTCTTCCACAGCCCCTGCGATTCCCCGCGCTCGCCGTATGAAAGACACAGCACTCGGACGCGAGCGCCGCGAGACGCGTATAGCGCGATGGCTCCGCCCGCGCGCCATACGAAATCCGCCGCGTGCGCGCTGACGACCAGCAATCGTTCGTTCGATAAATCCATGCTCGCCTCTGTATGAAGACTTTTAGCCACAGAGGCCACAGAGAGCACGGAGAAGTCATTATGTTCTCTGTGCTCTCTGTGGCCTCTCTGGCTATTCGGTTCTACTCAATCAAACTCCGAGGAATGGTCGCAGCCATCCGATTGATTTCCGCCGCCGTGAACTCGGCGTCGAGCAGCTTTTGAGCGAACATCGCGAAGCCTTCGGCGACCGGCGGGTTGGCCGCCTGTCCCAGATCGGTCGAAAGCATCGCGCGTTCGACGCCGGCCGCGCGGATGTTGGCGAAGACCGCTTCCCACGGCGCCTTGTTGGTGTGATAGGTGGTGAAGCAGTGCTCGATAATCGCGCCGAGATCGGCGAGTTCGGCCTGCTCGGCGCCTGAGAGATTCTGAGACGGAAATTCTGCGTGAGTAATGACGATGCGCTTAACGCCCAGACGCCGCGCCTCCTTGACGAGCGGAAAGATTTCGTGGCGACCGAGATGTCCCGTGGCCAGCGCCATATTGTATTTCGCAATCAGCTCCAGGCATTGCCTGGTCTCATCCGAAATCTTCCCGTCGCCATCGAGGACGGTCATCGGGGGCCGCGTGATGCCGGCGGCGGCGATCTCGCGCTGAATCTTCGCCCAGAAAGGGAGCTTCTGATTGCCGCCGTCGAGCCGCCCCGCCGTTTCGTTCGCGGCGTCAACCGTCGGCATCCAGACGATCTTATTGCCCGAACGCCCGGCGATTTCCAGGGCGACCGGGTTAAGGCCGCCGACGCTGTGATTGAGCGCGATGGCCCCATAAGCTTCAATCCCCGGCACGGCTTTCTTCACGACCTGCGCGCGCTCGGCGGTCGGAATGTAATGCGACTTCAGCACGAAGCCGCGCAACCCCCGAGCGAGAAAGTCCTTCGCCAGATCAATATCATCCGTGCGCCGTTCGATCACGTCAGGCGCGACATGCACCTGCAGATCATACGCGCCCTGAATCGCTTCCCAAGCCTTCTCAGACATGGGCTCGGACATGGGCGTAGTCGTGGCATCAGCTGTGTTCATATTTTTAAAAGCTTCCTGGTAAGAGTAGCGCAAACTGTAATGACAATTTGCGAATTTCCTGAGTGATACGACGAGGCGCAGTATGCAGATTCCCCCAGGCGGGCGTCAAGGTCATTTCGCCGATCTGACATATCAGATCGGCGAAAAACCCGAGGGGCGTTTCCTTGACTTTTAGCGGCTGAGCCTCATACTTCGGGCTGTAAATACTCAACACATTGAGAAAGGCAGTGATGAAAGACTCCACGGAAACGATCAGTCTGGCGGGCGAAGCCTATGTGATTTTGCGCGAGCGGATCCTGCGTGGCGAACTGGCTATCGGCAAAGTGATTTCGCGGCGCAAGATCGCCACGGAGCTTGGGATGAGCCTTTTGCCGGTGTCGGAGGCGCTGCAGCGGCTGGAATTTGAAGGGCTGCTCGAAAGCCGTCCGCGCGCTGGGACCAGAGTGAAAATCCCGACCGAAGACGAAGTGCGAGGGCATTACGTCGTGCGCGAAGCGCTGGAGGTGCAAGCGGCCAAGCTCTTCGCGGCGGTCGCCACGCCGCAGGAGCGGTCTGATTTGCAGCGTCTGGCGGCGCGCGTGGACGCGCTGGGTGCGAAACCCGAGGGCGACCGTTTTCTCTATTTGACCTTGCACGAAAAGCTCCATCGCCGCATCGCGGAAGGGGCGCACTGCCAGCCGCTGTGCGACGCGATCGAAAAGAATCAGGTGCTGGCCTCGACCTGGCTCTGCGCCCCCCGCCAAACCGCCCCCGATGAGCCTCAGCGCCGCCACCAGGATCTCGCGGACGCGCTGGTCAGCGGCGCGTCGAAAGCCGCCGCCGAAGCAATGCGGCGCCACATTAACTTAGCCCTGAAGAACACCTTGCTGCGGCTGGAATCCTACTTTCAGATGCGTGAGGCGAACAGAACGACTTTCGCGAGAAGTCTGAAGAAGCAGGCCAGACTTGCCCAACTCGAGGATCGAGGATAGAAGATCGAGGATCGAGGATCGACGATAGAGGGTCGTGTCATCGCGAATACAGTGTTCTCTATCTTCGATCCTCGACCCTCGATCCTCGTTCCTCGATCCTCAATCTTCAATCATATGACTAGAGAGCCGGAAACCGTCGAAGCTGTGGTTCGAGCCTGCCGCCTTTTGCAAGCTTTCAATTTCCCGGAAGAGGTTGTGACGCTGAAACAGTTGGTCGAGCGCACCGGACTGAGTAAAACCACTTGCTTCAGGCTGTCGCAGAGCCTGGTCAAAGGCGGTCTGATCGAGCGGGTCAGCAAAGGCGCTTACCGTAGCCAGGTTCAGCCTCTGACGCGGTCGAGTTTCAAGCTGGGCTTCGCCGCGCAGACGACCGATTCGGAATTCTCCCGCGACGTCAGCCAGAGCATACAACGCGTCGCAACCCGCGAACACATTCAACTGATCGCCGTCGACAATCGCTACAGCCCGAAGACGGCGTTGCGCAACGCCGACCTTTTGATCAAGGAGGGCGTCAATCTGGTGCTTGAATTCCAGACCTACGAGCACGTCGCGCCGATCATCTCGTCCAAATTCATCGAGGCCAACATCCCGGTGGTGGCCATCGAGATTCCGCACCCCGGCGCCGTCTATTTCGGCGCCGACAACTATCGCGCCGGTTTGATCGGTGGCCAGGCGCTGGGCCGGTGGGCGAAAGAGAACTGGAACGGAGATGTCGAAGCCCTGCTCCTGCTGGAATTGCCGATCGCAGGCCCGCTGCCGCAACTGCGGATCAGCGGCATGGTGGCAGGTCTCAGCGAGGCGCTGCCGGGCGTCGACACCCGTTCCATGATCCATCTGAATGGCAGAGGCGAGTTCGAGCATAGTCTCGACGTGGTCCGCCGCTACCTGCGCCAGACCAAGCCGAAGCGGACACTGGTCGCCGCCGTCAACGACCCGAGCGCATTGGGCGCCTTGCGCGCTTTCGAAGAGGCGGGACGCAGCCAGATGTGCGCGGTCATGGGCCAGAACGCGATCCGCGAAGCGCGCGAAGAACTCCGGCGTCCGGGTACCAGACTCATTGGATCGGTAGCCTATTTCCCGGAACGATACGGCGAAGAATTGATACCGCTCTCTCTGGCGATACTGCAGAAGAAGCAAGTCCCCGCTTCGGTCTTTGTGAAACATCAACTCATCACGCCCAGAAATGTCGGGCTGATCTATCCGATCCAAACCGAGTAAAGCGTTCCGTGAAGCGGAATATTAAGCGACATGAGCCTGATAGCCGTCCCGGCTAACTCGTTGTGAAGGGGAGATTGTCATTCCGTATTGTGGAACCATGAGCGCAGGGGAATTTCCTGATTGTCCCGGTCACGGCGAATTTCTACAGTCGCTGCGGTTGGGGGTCATCACTAAATCTTGAAATCATCCGAAATATACTGTCAGCGATCTCAATTTGCGGTAACTTCAATTTCCACATGTATGGTCTTTGAATAGTGACCGCGATAACAGCGTAGGGGCGGCTATTCCCCGCACGAGCGCCTCAGTAAAGGACGCGGGCGGGGAATACCCGCCTCTACAATGCTGGTTGAGTTAGTCATTCAAAGGCAATTCATGTGGAACCTGACGAGGACTCGAAATATTAAACTGAGAACAAATGGGTAAGAAGGAATCATTCAAGTTTGTAAAATATCTCTGGAAAGACGAAGAGGCCGAAAAGCTGAACGGCGTCGATCGGCTGGTGTATCGTTCGAACATGCTCGGCGAAGACTTGACGCTCACTAACACCGGCGGCGGCAACACGTCGTCGAAGCTGATGGAGCGAGACCCGCTAAACGGGCAGGAGGTCGAGGTCTTGTGGATCAAAGGCTCGGGCGGCGATCTGCGGACGGCGAGGCGCGACGGATTCGCGTCGCTCTATCTCGACAAGGTGCGCGCGATGAAGCCGCTCTATATGAACAATCCCGAACGCGGGCCGAAGACGCCGGTCGAGGACGCGATGTATCCGCTTTACAGCCACTGCGTCTACAACCTCAATCCGCGCGCCTGTTCGATCGATACGCCGCTGCATACCTTCGTGCCATACCGGCACGTGGACCACCTGCACCCGAACGCGGTCATCGCCGTCGCGGCCTCGGTCAACCAGGAGCGGCTGACCAAAGATATTTTCGGCGACGAGGTTTTGTACGTCCCCTGGCAGCGTCCCGGCTTCGACATAGGGTTGCTGATCGAGCAGTTGATCAAGGACAACCCGCGGGCGAAAGGCGTCGTGTTGGGCCATCACGGGATGTCGTCGTGGAGCAATGACGACAAGACCTGCTACGAGACCGCGCTCGAAATCATCGACCGCGCCACTCAATACATCGAAGCCCGCGACAAAGGAGAAAAGACATTCGGCGGTCAGAAGCGTCAAGCCCTGTCAGACGCCGAACGCCGCCGCGCGCTCGTCGAGTTGCTGCCGTGGCTACGGGGACAGCTTTCGGGCTCCAGGCGAGTCGTGGCGACTGTGCAGAGCGATCCGAAGATGTTGCGGTTCGTGAACAGCGTGGATGGCCCGCGGCTGGCTGAACTCGGAACGTCGTGCCCGGATCATTTCCTGCGCACGAAGATCAAGCCGCTCTTCGTGGACTGGGACCCGGACGCCGGAGACCTCGAATCGCTGAGATCGCTGCTGGTCGAGGGGCTGGCGAAATATCGCGCGGATTACGCGACCTACTACGACCGCTGCAAGCGGCCCGATTCGCCCGCCATGCGCGACCCGAATCCGACGGTGATTCTGATCCCCGGCGTCGGCATGATCGCGTGGGGCAAGAACAAGAGCGAGTCGCGCGTGACGGCCGAGTTTTACAACTGCGCGATCGAGGTCATGCGCGGGGCCGAGGCCATTGATCGATACGAAGCGATGGACGAGCAGGAGGCCTTCGACATCGAGTACTGGCTGCTGGAAGAGGCCAAACTCCGCCGCCTGCCGCCCGAAAAGGAACTCGACCGCCAGATCATCGTTGTGATCGGCGCGGGCAGCGGCATCGGCAAGGCGGCGGCGCTCCGGCTCGTCAAAGATGGGGCGCACATCGTCTGCGTTGACGTGGACGATGCGGCCGCGAATGCGGCCGCGAACGAGATCATCGCCAAATACGGCGAGGGGATAGGGGTGGCCGGCAGCGGCGTCAGCAATTGCGGACCGGGCATGGGTCTCGGCTGCGACATCACGAACCGCGAAAGCGTCGCGCGGATGTTCGAGGAGGCGCTGATCGCCTATGGCGGGATCGATTCCGTGGTCGTGACCGCGGGAGTCTTCGTTCCGCCGGACAAGACCGGACACATCGAAGACTGCCTTTGGGAGAAGATTTTCGCCATCAACGTCACGGGCGCATATCTGGTCGCCGATGAAGCGAACGAAATTTTCAAACGGCAGGGACTCCCGGCGAACATCGTGTTGACCACTAGCGCCAACGCCGTCGTCGCCAAGAAAGGCAGCCTCGCTTACGACGCGAGCAAAGCCGCCGCTAACCATCTGGTTCGGGAGTTGGCCGTCGAAATGGCGCCGCTGGCCCGAGTCAACGCCGTCGCGCCAGCGACCGTAGTCAAAGGCAGCGCGATGTTTCCGCGCGACCGCGTGATCTCATCGCTCGTGAAGTACGCGATCGATTTCAGTGAGGACGAAGGCGCCGAAGCCTTGCGCGAAAAGCTGGCGAACTTCTACGCGCGACGAACGCTGACGCAGACGCCGATCGAGCCCGAAGACCAGGCCGAAGCCATCTTCCTGCTCGTCTCGGCCCGGCTGTCGAAAACGACCGGGCACGTCATCCCCGTGGACGGCGGGTTGCAGGACGGCTTTCTGCGTTAGATCAAATTGGCGACAGGGCGACAGGGCGACAGGGCGACAAGGGGAATGGGACGGAAAGCGGCTTCCATTCTCTCACTTTCGCCCCGTCGCCCCGTCGCCCCGTCGCCCCGTCTCTCTGTGGCTCTATGGCTGAAGCTTGGGAGGGGAAACCATGAATACGACATTTGCAATCAACGACTCTTTCATTGCCGAGCAGAACCGGAAGGCGAAGGACTGGCTCGATGAAGATTATGAACATCTAGGGCGGCAATTGCGGCGGCGCGGCGTGGAGATCGAGAACCTCACCGCCCAGGCGCAATCGTTCAAAGTGGCAGTGCCGTCGTGGGGCGTGGGCACGGGCGGGACGCGATTCGCGCGCTTTCCTGGGCCGGGCGAGCCGCGCGGCGTTTACGATAAGCTCGAAGACTGCGCGACCATCAACCGGCTCGTCCGCGCGACCCCGACCGTCTCGCTTCACATTCCCTGGGACAAACCGGAAGATCCGACCGAGCTGCGCGAATACGCCGCTTCATTGGGCCTGGGCTTCGACGCCATGAACTCCAACACGTTTCAGGATCATCCCGCGCAGAAACTCTCTTATAAGTTCGGCAGCCTGACGCATCCCGATCACAACGTGCGCGAACAAGCCGTCGAGCACAACCTGGAGTGTATAGAGATCGGCAAGAAACTCGGCTCGAAGGCTCACACGGTCTGGATCGGCGACGGCGGAAACTTTCCGGGGCAGCAGCATTTCCGCCGCGCGCTCGAACGTTACCTCGAAAGCCTGCGCGAGATTTACAAAGCTCTGCCCGACGGCTGGCGCGTGTTTATTGAGCATAAGCTTTACGAACCGGCCTTCTATTCGACAGTCATCAACGACTGGGGGACGAGCTATTACTGCGCCACGCAGCTCGGACCGAAGGCGCAATGCCTGGTCGATCTGGGGCACCACGCGCCGAACGTCAACATCGAAATGATCGTGGCGCGGCTCATCCAGTTCGGCAAACTCGCCGGCTTCCATTTCAACGACAGCAAGTATGGCGACGACGACCTCGACGCGGGTTCGATCAAGCCTTTCCAGCTCTTTCTGATCTTCAATGAGCTGGTTGACGCCGAAGGCGCCGGAGTGGCCGATTTCAACCCGGCGTACATGCTCGACCAGTCGCACAACGTGACCGACCCGATCGAATCGCTGATGATGAGCGCGGTCGAACTGCAGCGGGCATACGCGCAGGCCCACCTGGTTGACCGCGCCGCGCTCGAAGAAGCGCAGGATAAGTGCGACGCGATCCGGGCGCTCACCACGCTCAAACAGGCTTTCACGACCGACGTGGCGCCGGTCATCGCGATGGCGCGCCAACGCGCGGGCGGCGCAATCGATCCGCTCGCGGTCTACCGCGCCAGCGACTATCGCCAGCGCAAGGCCGAAGAACGCCCGGCGATCTTAAGCGTCTCCGCCGGAATCGTCTGAATAGGGAGTGGAGAGTGGGAAGATACCGAGTCTTAGCAACTCATTCTTCTTCCCACTCCCCACTCCCTATTCCCTATTCCCTATTCCCCACTCCCTCAGTCCCCAATGAACGAATCACTTTACATAGCGGTTGATCTCGGCGCGGGCAGCGGGCGCGTCTTTCTTGTCGGAGTCGAGCCGGGCGAATTATTGCTTGAGGAAGTGTACCGGTTTCATTATCCGCCGGTTCGACGCCTTGGGCATTTGCGCTGGGATCTGTCGAACGTCTTCGCTGACATCAAGGCCGGATTGTATGCGGCGGGAAAGAGCGCGCGGCGGCGCGGACGGCCAGTCGTGAGCGTCGGAGTGGACAGTTGGGGCGTTGATTATGGGCTGATTGACGCCGACGGCAATCTGGTCGAAGACCTGATTTGTTACCGCGATGAGCGAACCGCGGGGGTGATGGAGCAGGTCTTCGAACGGACGCCTCGCGCTGAAATCTTCGCCCGCACAGGCATTCAGTTTCTCGCCTTCAACACGCTCTTTCAACTCTTCGCTCACGCGCGATCGGGCATTCCGGCCCGCGCGGAGAAGATGCTTTTGATTCCGGACCTGATCAACTTTCTGCTCACGGGCAGAGCCGTTACGGAATATACGAATGCGACGACGACGCAAATGATCTACGCCGAGACCGGCGCCTGGGATTACCCGTTGATCGAGCGTCTTGGATTGCCCGCGCAGTTGCTGGCCGAGATTGTTCCGGCGGGCGAAGACCTCGGCCCGCTCAGACCCGAACTGGCCGAAGAATTGAACCTGAAGGGCGCGCGCGTAGTCGCTCCGGCCACTCACGACACGGGCAGCGCGGTCGCCGGCGCGCCGCTCGGAGATGACTGGGTTTACATCTCTTCAGGCACCTGGTCGCTGGTCGGCGTCGAATTGAGCCGGACGCTCATCAGCCCTGAGGTCGCGAGCCACAATTTCACCAACGAGGGCGGCGCGTTCGGAACGATTCGTTTTCTGAAGAATGTGATGGGTCTGTGGATTCTGGAATCGTGCCGTCGGGAGTGGCATGAGCGCGGATTGGAGGTCGATTATGATGTCTTGCTCGCGCGAGCGTCGGCGCGGCGCGATTCAAATGCCTTGATCTATCCCGACGACGAACGTCTTTTCAACCCGTCGAGTATGACCGGGGCCATTGCGCGACAACTGACCGAGACCGGTCAGACAATCGACGACGACCCGGCGGCGCTGACCGCGATGATCCTCGATTCGCTGGCGCTGCGATACGCATCGATTATCCGCACAATTGAGAAGCTCATCGGAAAGCCGATCGACGGCGCGCAAATCGTCGGCGGAGGCAGCCAGAATCAATATCTCAATCAGGCGACGGCCAGCGCGTCGCAAAAAGTCGTCCTGGCCGGCCCGGCCGAAGCCACCGCCATCGGCAACGCGCTCGTCCAGGCGGTCGCGGCGGGCCGCTTCGCCACGCTCGCCGAAGCGCGGCGTCACGTCGCCGCAAACATCAGCCCGCGCCGCTTCGAAGCCCAGCCATCGCCCGAATGGGAAGAGAAAGCGCGGCGCTACGCGGAGATCGA
>DASTMP010000083.1:0-2419 GCA_035714085.1 Blastocatellia bacterium | reverse complement strand
CGCGCTGGGCTTTACTCTTTCGCCTGTTTCGCAGGCTGATGACGAAGCAGGGCTGAATCGTCGAACCTGTTTTCACATTCACGCGAGGAGATTATGTCTGTCAATCTTACTGTTCACTCGCTGCACGCGCTCGGTTATTGTGAGCGGCTCTTTTATCTGGAAAACGTTGAGAACCTGCGCGTCGCCGATGAACGCGTCTTTGCTGGGCGGCGGCTTCACGTCGAGATCGAGCGCAACGAAGACGAAGGCGAATGGCTGACATTGCAGCTCGAAAGCGAGAAGTGGGGAATTGTCGGCAAGGTAGATTGCGTCAGGCGGCGCGACGGGCGGTTGATACCTTACGAGCACAAACGCGGGCGGTCGGCGCGTGGGATGGATGGCGAGGCCGCGCCGTGGTGGAGCGATAAGCTTCAGATCATCGCTTACTCAGCGTTGATCGAAGAGCATTCGGGGCAGCCCGTAACCGAAGGCCGCATTCGCTATCACGCCGACAACAAGACCGTTCGCGTGGAGATTGACGATGACGCCTGGCGGTTGCTGGCCGAGGCGATTGGGCGCGCGCGCGAATTGCAGGCTTCGGTCATTCGACCTCCCGTGGTTGCGAACGAAAAACTCTGCGCTAAATGCTCGCTCGCGCCCCTCTGTCTGCCGGAAGAAGCGCGTTTGGTAGAGCGGGAGAGCGAGAGACTGGAAAACAGGGGGACAAGGGAAAAAGAGGAAGTGGCGGAAAACAAATCCGCTATCCGCCATCCACAACCCGCAATCCGTCTGTTTCCTGCCGATGACGACAGGCAATCGTTGCATGTTGTCGCGCAGGGCGCTCGCGTTGGCCGCAAGGGAGACAGGCTTGAAATCACTCAGCCGGATGAATTGCCGGAACTCTATCCGGTTAACGAGATCGGGCAGGTGGTGTTGCATGGGTTCGCTCAAATCACCACGCAAGCGCTCGGCTTTTGCTCCCAGAACGATATCGGCGTGCATTGGTTGACATACGGCGGCAGATACCTGGGCGCATGGTCGTCTGGCGCTGGATCTGTGCAGCGACGCATCCGGCAGTACAAGGCGTTGACCGACTCCGATTTCTGTTTGTCTCTGGCCAAGCGGTTGGCCGACGCCCGCGCGCGCGGTCAATTGAGCCACCTGTTGCGGGCAAGCCGCGATGCGGGCAGAGGCCGGATCGAAGCGGTCATCGAAGCCATTGCTATGATCCGGCGGCTGCTCTCGGCCATGTCGCGCGCGCGGAGCATCCACAGTCTGCGCGGTTACGAAGGCAGTGTAGGCGCGCAATATTTCAAAGCCTTGCCGCACGCAATCACGGAAGAAGCGGGCGCGGCTCTGAAACCTGATGGGCGCAATCGCCGTCCGCCGCGGGATCGCGCGAACGCGCTGTTGTCGTTCGGTTATTCGCTCTTGCAGCGCGATGTGCTGAACGCGATTCTGGTAGTCGGGCTCGACCCCAGTCTGGGTTTTTATCATCAACCGCGTTCGCAAGCGCATCCGCTCGCGCTGGATTTGATGGAGTTGTTCCGTGTGCCTCTGGTCGATCTGCCGGTCGTGGCTTCGATCAATCGTAGGCAGTGGGATGAAAACGAAGACTTTCAGATCGCTGGCCGGCAGGTTTGGCTGTCTGAAAGCGGAAAGAAGAAGTTGATCGCGATCTACGAGCGCCGTAAATCGGACCAATGGAAGCATCCGGTAATCGGTTATTCGCTATCCTATTCGCGATTGATCGAATTGGAAGTCAGGTTGTTGGAGAAGGAATGGATGGGCGAAGGAGGGCTTTTTGCCAGATTCAGGTTGAGATGAGGCGATGATATGGAAGCAAAATTCTGGTACGTGGTTTGTTACGACATCACCGAGCCTAAGCGATGGCGGAAAGTTTATAGGCTGCTGAACGGATATGGCCGCCGATTGCAATACAGTATCTTCCGGTGCCGGCTGACAGTGCGGGCAATGGAAAAGCTGCGGTGGGAATTGGAGAAGCTGCTAACGGCGGAAGACCGGTTGTTGATCCTGACGCTGTGCGAATCGTGCGAACGTCGCACCGCCGCGCATAATCGCCCGGAATCTTGGATTGGAGAGGCGAAATCATTTGAGATCATCTGAGTCGTCGAATTTGTTTAAAAGCAGGCGCAAGCATCTGAGCTTGTGTCTGGGAAAGGCGCCTCGAATGTCGCTTAATATGCTGCTGACAGAAGAGATTAACCTCAATAGAGCAAGCGCAAGGCGCCTGCGCGTTATCTATCTGCCTGTCAAATATGACGAAAACAGAAAATCGCCAGTTTCGGTTTCAAATTATGCCGCCGAATATCCGAAGAATGGAGGTGATACCCGCAACCCGGATTGCAAACATATGTGTTTCTGTGGGGCTAGAGGCGCGCAGCGATTTTTCCGATGATGCCGCGAGGCGTTGAGCACT
>DASTMP010000082.1:0-23879 GCA_035714085.1 Blastocatellia bacterium | reverse complement strand
GGTTCATTTCCTCGACCGGCGTCGAACGAATTTCGAGTTGCGTTTCCGGCGTCACTTCGCGGAGCGGCGGAAATCTTTTACTCGCGGTCGTGTTGCGTGGGCTAACAACTTTTGATCTGGTTTTCTTCGAAGCCAATCTATATCTCCTGCGGAAAATCAACCACGAAGAAACGAAGAGCACGAAGGATTTTTCTGATCTTTCTTCGTTTCCTTCGTTTCTTCGTGGTTGATTTTCATTTTTTAGCGGGACTCCATACGGGTTCCTCTATTGTTGTAACTCCTCGACGATCTCCGCGGCGATTTTGCGCGCCCTCTCCAGATCTTCAGGCGCGAGCGAAATCGCGGCCACGACCGCGTGCCCGCCGCCGCCGTAGCGTTCGCAGATGGCCGCCAGATCGTGCGTGCGTGGGCGTGGCGCCCAGGGGTTCGATCCCACCGAGACCTTCGAGCGGAACGACGAGAGGCTCACGCTGACGCTGTAGGTCACTTCGGGATAGAGGTAGTAGGGAACGAATTTGCTGTAACCCTCCATATCGTGCCCGACGACGTCGAAAAAGACCACCGGGCCGATTACTCTGGCGTTCTGTTTGATGATCTCCATCGAACGCAGATGGCGCTTGTAGAGTGGTTCGACGCGCGCGCTGACGTAAGGCGACGTCGCGACCTCGCTCAAAGGCTCGGTTTGCAAATCGCAAATGACGCGTTCGATCAGCTTCTGGTCGCGCTCGTTTTCGATGACCAGCGCCAGCTTAAAGGCGTCGGCCCGCATCTCGACCGGCTCGGCGGCCGATTCGTAAAGCGCGCCGTCGATCTTGTTCGCCCAGTAAATCAACTCGCCCATCGGCGCGGCGTCGAAGCCGAACTTGCGCCGGGCCGTCTCGGCGATGAATTTGGCGCAGGATTTGTAACTCGCGTCCAGAAACTTCTTGCCGCTAGTGTCGGCCTTGAAATGGGTTTCGTCTTCTGGCGACAGGAACGCGCTCTTATGATGGTCGAACCACCAGGTCAGCTTCGGCGAGTCGCTGTATTTGAAATCGACGATGGCGTTCTCGTCGCCGTCGAACAATCCGGCGTCGAACAGCGCGCCCGCGCGATGAACCACTGGTTGATAAACGACCTCCCAATCGGGATGGATTCTCTCTTTGTAAAAGCGCGAAAAGACCGCCGCGGACGAAATCCCGTCGAAACAGCTGCCGTGATAACAGACTTTGATCTTACTCATTAAGACTGACGCTAATCTCACTTTCAATCGATTTTCCACCGGCAAGGGCTGAAGCCACAATGCCGGACAGATTAAGCCGCGAAGCGCGTTCAATGCAAGGCGAGGAGGCGATGGCAATAATCGGCGAATATCGCCAAAGCCCCTTTGCGATTAGATTTCAACCTCGCGGCAGGAAGAAGAATTGGACGGGATTGAGCGTCAAATCCGGTTAGCTGAGCACACGCAGCACCACGCCGATCTGCCGCGTGGTCGGTTGCGCGCTGATTTCGGCGAGGGCCGCCTGGGCCTGTTTCTCTTTCACCTGGTGCGTCAACAACACGATGGTGGCCGCGTCGTCGGCCACATGTTTTTGCATGACGCTGTGGAGACTGACGCCGTGTTCGCCGAACGCGTGGCCCAAATTTCCGATCACGCCAGGCGTGTCTTCGGTTTCGAGCCGGATGTAGTAGGCGTTGACAGTCTCTCCGATGGGAAAGATGTCGCTGACCTGGGGGCTGATGGGCAATTGGAAGTAGCGCGCGAAATCGGGCAGTTTCAGCGCGCTGGCGAGATTGATGATGTCGCCCACGACCGCGCTGGCTGTGGGGAATCGGCCCGCGCCCGGGCCGTAGAGCATGATCTCGCCGACCGCGTTGCCTTTGATGAAGATGGCGTTGTTGACTCCTTCAATACCGGCTAGCGGGTGGCGCCGCGGCACTAGCGTCGGATGGACGCGCACGTCCAAAGACTGATTGGACGACGCGTTGTTCTCGTCGCCGGGTTGCGCAAGCCCGATCATTTTGATGCGGTACCCGAATTCCGCCGCGAGCTTAATGTCCAAGTCGCTGATGGCGGTGATGCCCTGGCGGTAGACCTTATCGACTTCGATCGGGACCTGGAAGGCGAGCGACGAGAGGATGGCGATTTTATAAGCCACGTCGCGCCCCTCGACGTCGTCGGTCGGGTCGGCTTCGGCGAATCCGGCGGCCTGAGCCTCGGCGAGCGCCTCCGCGAAAGACTTTTGCTCGCGCTCCATCTTCGTCAGGATGTAGTTGGTCGTACCGTTGACGATGCCGGCGACGCTCGAGATGCGGTTTGCCTGCAGCCCGCGCTGCAAGGTAGAGATCAGAGGGATGCCGCCCCCAACCGCCGCCTCGAAGAAAATCGTCACGTTGTGGCGGTTGGCCAGGTCGAATATCTCAGGGCCGCGCTTGGCGATCAGCTCTTTGTTGGCCGTGACGATGTGTTTGCCGTTCGCGATTGCGCGTTTGATTACCTCATAAGCCGGGTCAATGCCCCCGGCGACCTCGACCAGAATCTCTATCTTCGGATCGTCGGCGAGCTTGAACGGGTCGTTGGTGATTTCGAATTGCGAGTGATCGATGTCGCGGGTCTTATTGCGGTCGCGCACGGCAATGGCGCGTATCTCGAACTGTGGGTTGTCGCTGAGCAGCGTGACGACGCCGGAGCCTACCGTACCCAGGCCAAAAATACCAAGAAACGTTTTAGGGGTCATAACCAGGGAAGCTTAACGGGCCGCTTGGCCTGAATCAACCCCTTTGTGGGGAGCGGGGGCAAGGAGACAAAGAGACAAGGAAAGATCTCCATCTCCACCTCGCGCTCGCTCCCTCGCTCTCCCGCTCTCACACTCCCCACTTGACGGTTTGACAATGGCGGCGCCGGGCGGCTACTGTGAGCGCCGAAACATCTAACAAATTTTCCAGGGGAAGACCGATGAGGACTATTTTTGAAGACACGACTTTGAAGGCCGAGATGGAAGAGTCTCGTACCCGGGGCAATGAACGCAAATCCACTTTGCCGATCTTGTGGCTGATCGCCTTGCTCTGTCTCAGTGGCGTCTGGGGAGTCTATCGTTGGGCGGATGCGCATGCCGCCGTCGAGCAGCCTGCGCCTCCCGCTTCGCTCGATGATCCGAAGCAGACGTCCGATGCTTTCAGCAAATTCAACCATTCCATAATTGATGGAAAATGGTCAGACGCCGAAGGGATGCTTTCGACCGCGGCGAAGCAAAGACTGGCTAACGAACAGAAGACCTTGGCCGAAAGCCTGCTCGGCAAGTTTAAAGATTACAAGGTTGTCGGAGGCGAAATGACTCAGAGCATTGACAGAAGCGCCCCCGGAATGATGCGTGTAGATTGCCTGTACAAGTTCACCAACGACGTTAATTACACGAAGATAGAAGACAGGATCATTTCGCTGATACTCGTGATCGAGAATGGCAAGCTGGTGATCGACAACTGGGGAGGCGTCGGTTCTGAAGAGCGGAAATAGGAAAGCAAACCAGCTGTGAATAAATAGACAAACGTATTACTACCGAGAGATGGAAGGTCGGAGAGAACGCAGCTCCGCTTTTTCTTTCCGTCTGCGTGTCTGCAACGGCAAACCCTTTGTCCAAGAGTTTTGTAGTTTGATTTAGTGTAAAAATAAGGGGCGGGTTGAGTAAGCGCTCAACCCGCCCCTTATTTTTTTGCCACGAGGATTTCGTCAGGTTTATTGGCCGCGTCCCCTTGACGGCATTGGCCCGCTGCTTCTAGGGGCGCTGGTGCTGTGCGAGGGGCCGCTGGAGCCGCGCGAGAACCCGCCGTGCGAGGAACCGTCGTGCGAGGAGGTCGAGCGCGGCGACGATGGCGACGAAGAGGAACCCCTCGACCAGCCGGAATCGCCGGATCTGCCTGAGCGCGAACCGAAGCCAGTGTCATAAGAACGGTGGTCGGTTGCGCGGCTCACCGCGCCGCGGTCATTGCCGGATACCACACGCGGCGAGACGCTTGCGCCGCTAACGCTTGCGCCGCTAACGCTTGCGCTGTGGGTTCTGTAATAGGTTCCGCTGTAGTAGTACGGAATGTAGCCATAGCTGTCGCGGTAGTTGTTGAAGAACCCGAACCCATAGGGGGACCAGAATGAGCTGGACGGGACGAACGTGTAGAAGTTGAAAAACGGATCGTAGTACCAACCAGAAGTCAGCGATCCTGACCGGCTCACCGCCTTGACGTTGGCCGCTGTGAGCGCCTGCGCGCGATCGAAGCTCCACGTGTCGAAGTTGTCTATCACGTCCTTGTTGAGTTTGGCGATGTCAGATTGGCCGGGCAGAGCTGACCCGGTCAGGGTCACGACTTTGCCGCTTTTGATCTTGAGCGACTGATTGGCCTCAAACTCGCTGCGGGTTCCCAGATATATTTCGCCCTGGCGAACCGCCACCAGCGTCGCAGTCTCTTTTACGTCGATGCGATGCAAGCCGGCTTTCGCAATCGTCAGCGCGCCGTTGGGCGTTATGATTTCGATCGGGGCCTTCTTGTCAATTTGGCCGATTTCGGCGATGACCGATCCTTTGATCACCTCGAAGCGAACCGAGTTGAGGTCGACGCTGACGGCGCGAACTTCGGTGTTTTCGCTCAGGCGTAGATACGAGCCTGGATTGAGCAGCGCTTCAGCGAAGCCCTTGGACTCGACGCTGAGCCTGTCGCCCGCGCGCATCTGGGCGCCGAGCGAGGCGCGCGCTTTTTCGCCGTCTTCACCGTCGGCGCGCATGATGTAGACCTGGCCTTCGACACGGTTGATGAAACCGGCTTTGGTGGAGATCAGATATTGCGCGTTTGCAGTCACGCCCAAGCCCAGAGCGAGCAGGAAAGACACAAGTATTGCGAGAGAAACCCTGTTTCTTATCATCAGCGGCCTCCTTTGCGTTCGTTTCAGACTGCGCCTCACTTCAGCAGCGGAGCGAACTGGAACTCGATTGATTTGAAAGGGTGCATGGGAATTTTAATGCGCGCGCCGCCTATAAGCAAATCGATAATGTGAGTGGAGTTTGAGCGATCGTACTGGATTGTCTGAGGCCCTTCTCACATTGACAGATTTCCAAGGTGAATTAAAGCATAGCTCGAACATGCGCCCGCGCCGCGTCGCTGAGCGCGCGCAGGTTGTATCCGCCCTCTAGACACGAAACGATTCGGCCTTCGCCGTTTGTCGAGGCGGCTTCTTTCAATCGCCTGGTCATCCGTTCATAGCTCGCGTCGTTTAGCAGAAGTTGTCCGAGCGGGTCGGCTTCGTGCGCGTCGAATCCGGCTGAGATGACTACAAGATCAGGAGAGAAGTTCCTCATCACCGATTCAAGCCCTTCCTCGAACAATCGCATGTAATCCTCGGCGGGCGTCATCGCGGGAACGGGGATATTCAACGTATAACCTTCGCCTTCGCGCGCGCCGCGCTCACCGGCGTCGCCAGTTCCCGGATACCAGGGGTATTGGTGCAGGCTGTAATAGAACACGGTCGGATCGTCGTAAAAAATGTCCTGCGTGCCGTTGCCGTGATGAACGTCGAAATCGACAATCAGGACTTCTTTGATCCGGCCGGGGTACGCGGCTTGGGCGTAGCGCGCGGCGACGGCGACATTGTTGTAGAGGCAGAATCCCATGGCGCGCCCCACCGTCGCGTGATGTCCCGGCGGGCGGCAGGCGACGAATGCGGTTTCGGCCTCGCCGCCTAAGACCGCTTCAACGGCGCGGCAAGCGCCGCCGGCCGCCAATCTGGCCGCGACCTCAGAATAGTGAGAGACCACGGTGTCGGCGTCCAACGACACGTGATCGTAGAGAGTCGCCTGCGAACATGCCTGTTCCACGCGCTGGACGGCGCGTTCGGTGTGGCAGCGCCGCAGCTCTTCATCGGTTGCCGGCCGCGGCGCGATTTTGACCAGGTCGCTCCATAAGTCCTCATCGGCCATCAATCCGTCGAGCGTCGCGCGGTAACGTTGGGGGCGTTCGGGATGATTGCCCGTGTCGTGTTTCAGATATTCGTCGGAATAAATGATCGCGATTGACATGGTCGCGATGGTACCCGCAAGATGCCCGATAGGCAATCTATGGACTTCATGATCGACTCAATGCGGCCTCAGGACTGGGAATTTGTGCGGGCGATTTACCTCGAAGGTATAGCGACCGGGCAGGCCACGTTTGAAACCGAAGCTCCGGACTGGGAGCGTTGGGACGCCGGTCACTTGCCGCTATGCCGATTGGTGGCGAGAGCCAGCGACGGCGTTCTCGGTTGGGCGGCGCTGAGCCCGGTGTCGAAGCGCCAGGCCTACGCCGGCGTGGCCGAAGTCAGCGTCTATGTGGCGTCGGCGGCGCGCGGCTGTGGCGTCGGCGGCGCGTTGATGCGGGCGCTGATCGAGGCTTCGGAACGACACGGCCTCTGGACGCTGCAATCTAGCGTATTTCCCGAAAATCATGCGAGCGTCGCGGCGCATCTCAATCATGGTTTCCGCGAGGTGGGCAGGCGCGAACGGATCGCGCGGCACCACGGCGTCTGGCGCGACACGGTCGTGCTCGAACGCCGCAGCTCTGTCGTAGGCGTGGATAGACAATAGTCCGGATATTGGATATGGAAGGGCGGCGCGAGCCAATTCTCGAAATCATCGCTTGCACGATCGAAGACGCCCTCGCCGCCGAACGCGGCGGGGCCAACCGCCTGGAGGTCATCAGCCATTACGAGGCCGGCGGACTAACCCCGTCATTCGATCTGGTTCGCAAAATTACTTCGACGGTAAAAATTCCGGCGCGAGTGATGTTGCGCGAAAGCGAGCCTTTCGTCGTGTCTGATGCGGGAGAGATCGAGAGATTGCGCGACGCGGCTCGCGCATTCGCCCGATTGCCTGTAGACGGTCTCGTGCTGGGATTTCTGAAAGAGGCGCCGGGCGGCAAGCAGATTGACCATGAGCTGGTGTCGCGCGTTCTGGCCTGCGCGCCGAACCTGAAAGCCACGTTCCATCGCGCGTTTGAAGAATTGCCGGATCCAATTGGGGCGATAGGCGAACTTAAACGCCACCCTCAAATAGATTGCGTTCTGTCCAGAGGCCCCGGACGCTATGGAGAGGCGTGGGCGCCACTCGACGGATTCGTCGAGTGGGAGCAAGCGGCGCGCCCGGAGATAAGAATGCTGCTCGGCGGCGGGATTGATGAAGAGACTATTGAAGTTTTTTGCAAAAACTCCTCGATCCGCGCATTCCATATAGGACAAGCGGTTCGTGAACGAAAAAGAATTGACGGAGTGGTGCTGGCGGAACGAGTCAGAGAGATGGAAGAACTGATCAGGAGTCAATCTCCATGAGCAAAGTGGCTTCGACAATCGCCTCAAAGACAAAGCCATAGCGATGGATGTGTTCAATCAAGCCATCTCCGCGTCAAACGCAGGCGATGTCAAAAGAACCGGCGAATACTCTAACAGCCTGGAATTCGACAATAAGGCCTTTGAATTGCTGGCTTTGAATCACGAGGCGCAGATGCTTCAGATGGCGAAAAGCCTGGATAACCATTTGTATCGCTGTCTGGCTCTAACGGCGATTTATCGGGAGAAAGCGAATGCTCTCTCGAAAAAAGCGACAAGGAAGAGAGAAGGCCATTAAATTATTTTGCAAGTCCTACCTGACCCGATCGTTCCATGTCGGACAAGCAGCTCACCATGGAGACTCACCATGGAGATAAAGACAAAGAAAAGATGAAAAGATGGAGAACAGATCAAAGACAGGTCAAAAATTGATAGGACAGTGTCGGCGGGACGGGTGAAAGAACTCCATGGAGCTGATCAAAACGTACTGAAAAAATCCCCGGACAGAGCATAGCGACGATTATTAGAGCGAGGGGAAGAAGCGCCTTTAATCGCGCTACGGGGCGCTCCGGCGCCATAGGTATCAAAACGAAATGCCTACCGAAGAAACTTTTTGTTTAAATTTGGCTAGCTTCGATTTAGAATACGGCGCGGCTTCTAACCCCGGAAGTCGTCTCTTCTTTAATGGCCGTTTTGCTGTGATGTCTAATGATGATTTCATCGCACGTTACGCCAAACCGATAGCCGCTGTGTGGAAGACAGTAGCGGCTCGCTATGGCGTCACTGAGCGGGAGTTTGCCGATAGGCTCGCCGCTATTCTTGCGCGTGGAAACAATTCATCCCAATCGAAGGGCGTCAACGCCGAGGATTCGATTTCACACTACATTTCGAATCTGAAGGCCGGTGAGTTGTGTCTGGCCATCGCCTGCGAAAAAGGAGACGAGGCGGCCTGGCGAGTCTTCGATTCGGAATATCGCCACGCGATGCATGGCGCGGCGCGCGCTCTGACCAAAGACGAGGCCGAGGCCGAAGACCTGATCCAATACGTCTTCGGCGAGCTTTACGGCGTGCGTCTGGACGGCGACAGGCGGTTAAGCAAGCTCGCGCACTATTCCGGGCGCGGGAGTCTGGGTGGGTGGCTGCGCGCGGTCGTTTATCAGGCGTTTATTGACCGCAAGCGGCAGACTTCGCGGTTCGAGCAAGTCGAAGAGGTCGCCGAGTTCGACCGCCTGTCGAACGAAGCCGCCGCTCACGTCAACGGCAGACTTTCAGCCCAAATCTCTCAACCCGACGACATCGAGGACGCGCGGTTGCGACAGGCCACGGAAGAGGCCATGACGCAAGCCTTCGCGGAGATCGAACCCCGCGACCGGCTGCTCCTGAACTACTATTATTTCGACGACCTGACGCTGCGCGAAATCGGATTGATGATGAGTGTGCATGAGGCGACGATCAGCCGCTGGCTGGCGAAGGCTCAGCGCGAGATCAAACGCAAGACCGAGGAGATTCTGCAGCGCGGTTACGGATTGCGCCGAACCGAAGTCGCCGAATGCTTGCAGATCGCCGCGCGCGCCGAACTCGATGTGCGCCGATTGATAGTTGATGTTAACAGCCACTCGATCGAACGCGCGCCGTGAGCGCATTTTATGACGGCGCAAGATCGGACAGGGCTCTACGTTCAATGATCTAAGCGAAAGGTAGACAAAATTCCTCATAAGTTTTTTCGGAACTGGGGATTTACTCAACGGCAGGTAAAAATCAGCAATGGCAAACGAATGGAACAAGACGGCATTCGTGGAATTTGAGACGATGCTGAAGCGGCGTCTGAGGAGCGGCGCCGCGCCGGTCTCAGCCTGCGCTGGTTTCGATCTTGACGCCGCCAGCGCTTATCTTGAAGACGCGCTCGGCGGATCGCATCGCGCGGGTTATGAATCGCATCTGGCCGGATGCGCGACTTGCAGGCGTCATCTGATCGAACTAGCGCGCCTGGCGCAGACCGCGCCTCTCGCGGAAACGCAGCCCGTTAAGGCGCTGGATCGAATCCCGGCTTGGGATCGTTGGAAAGAAGCCGTCACGGTTTGGTTTGACTTTTCGCCCCGAAACCTCAAATGGCGGTTAGCCGGCGCAATGGGCGCGGCGTTCGCGATACTGATCGCCGCGCTTGGCGCGCAAGCGTGGAGGCACTCCTCTAAGTCGCGTGAACTTGCCGTCGTCGCGCCTAAGGCTAATTTGGTTCTCGCGTCGAATGTTCCATCGCCCTCCCCCGAAGCTTCGCCCCAAGATCAAATTGAGGCTACTTCGACCGCCGGGGAGACTATCGCGATTCAGTCAGGGCGGCCGCAAGTTCCTGCGCCTGCGCCACTCGTCGGGCTGATGGGGAAGGCCCCGGAGGTCGCCATCACGCCTTCAAACGAGGCGTTGAGGTTGTTGAGTAGTTCGCCGCCAGGCGAAGAGCTTGCCGCGGTCACGCCTAAGCCCAGCGCCCATGAAACAGCGCAGAATTCGCCTCAGCGGCCGAGCGCTTTTTTCGATCCTAGAAAGGATTCGAAGGCAGAGGCGGCTAAAGAGCCTGTTCAAAGCTCTCGCATCACTCCGCCTCCCGGATACAACCCGATGAATCCCGGACAGCCGGAATCGGATCTGAGATATCAGACGGCGCAGGTCGAGCCCCGGATGCTCTCGGGGACTCCCAAGTCGGAATCGGTTGCCGAGGCACAACCCGTCGACAAAGCTCCGTCGAAGCTGGGATACTTGACTGAACCCGTTGTTGAAATGATAAGGCGGGTATCCACCCGTTCCTCAAGGAAATCGGGTTTCGTCGCGGAGTCCGAGCGAAAGACGAAACCTGATAAGGAGGCGACGCCGGCCGATGAGTCACCCAAGCCGATGGTGGTTCTGATCAGAAACAAGGTCTTCGACTTCAAGAAAGGCATCAAGAAAGGCATGTTGATAGATCATGAATATAAACCCGAGACGGATAAGTGGCGCGTCTGGACGCTTGAGCGCGGCAGCGATCAGTACAAAAAGCTTCTAGCCAACGAGCCCATGCTTAAGGAATTTTTCGATAACGCCCCTATCCTCATTGTCTGGAAAGACGAAATTTATAAGGTGCTGAAGTAAGAAGGCCCGGGACCGTAGCCTGTAAACTGAAGAACCTTGCGTGCAGCCGCGGCGACGCGATTGAGACAGAGAGAGTTAAAAATCAGTGGGCAGCGGAAATCAATCCGCTGCCCACTGATTTTTATACTATGTCTTGACCTCTTTATCTCGACCAACCTTTTGCCGACAATCGCCAAGCCTGATACCATAAGCCCTCAATCTGCGCCGCTGGCGCTGGCCGGACCTTAAGGCTGCGCGCAGCGTCGCTCCGGATCATCCGCCGTGAGCGTCATCCGCAAATTTATAGAAAAGAGTCTGAACAATGGCCGCTGAAACTGCGCGCGTCCAATGCGACAAGCGCATCATTCAAGGGAGCTCCTCGTGAATCGAATCGCAGTTTTACCGCTGTCCGCCGTATTTCTGTTGACTATATGCCTGTCCAGCGACGCCGCCCAGCAGGTTCAAATTTCGTCAAAGCCGAACCCGCAGATCGAAAAGATCGTCGGCGAAATCTCCGCGGCCAATGTAGAAGCGATCATGCGAAAGCTGGTCGGATTCGGCACGCGGCACACGCTGTCGTCGCAGGACGATCCCGCGCGGGGGATCGGCGCGGCATGGCGCTGGATCAAAGAAGAGATGGAACGTTACAGCCGCGAATCGGGCGGGCGGTTGATTGTGACCACGGATGAATTCATTCAGCAGCCGGCGCAGCGCGTGCCGCAAGCGACCAAACTCGTCAACGTCGTCGCAACGCTCCCCGGGTCGCAACCCGAATCAAAAGACCGCATCTACGTCGTCAGCGGACATTACGATTCATGCGTTTGTTCGCAGGGAATGACCGACGCCACGAGCGACGCGCCCGGCGCGAGCGACGACGCCTCCGGCGCAGCTGTTGTGATGGAGATGGCGCGCGTCATGTCGAAGTATCAATTCGACGCGACGCTGGTTTTTATGACCGTCGCGGGCGAAGAGCAGGGCCTGCTCGGCGCGGCGCACTGGGCCGAAGAGGCGAAGACGAAGAACCTGAACATCGCCGCGATGTTCACCAATGACATTGTCGGGAACACGCTGGGGGGCAATGGCGTGAGAGACAATGCGCGCATCCGGGTCTTTTCGGAAGGCGTGCCGACGACCGAGACCGATGCGGAAGCCCGAGTCCGCCAGTTGAACGGCGGGGAAAATGACGGTCCGTCGAGGCAACTCGCCCGCTATATCAAAGAGACCGCCGAAGCGTACCTGAAGAATTTCGAAGTGACGCTGGTCTTTCGCCGGGATCGCTACGGGCGGGGCGGCGATCACAACGCGTTCCTGCAGCGCGGCTATCCGGCGGTGCGATTCACCGAGCCGAATGAAGATTTCACGCGCCAGCATCAGCGCGTCCGCGAAGAGGATGGGGTCAAATACGGGGACGTGATCGAGATGGTGGATTTCCCCTACATCGCGCAAGTCACCCGCGTCAATGCGACGGCGATGGCTTCGATGGCTCTGGCGCCCGCCTCTCCTTCGGGCGTCAGTTTTAAATCTTCGCGTCAGGAATACAACACTACTCTGACGTGGAAGCCGAACGCCGAGCCGGACCTCGCCGGGTACCGTATCGTCTGGCGCGAAACCTACCAGCCATTCTGGCAGCGCAGCGTCGATGTCGGGAACGTGACTGAATATGTGATGAAAGGCCTCTCTAAAGACGATTACTTCTTCGCAGTGCAGGCGATTGACAAAGACGGCGTCGCCAGCGCGCCCTCGTTCCCCAAACCGCCGCCCCGTCCCCCTCGATAACAATAGCTCTCGAGAAAATGTTTTTAGCCGCGAATGAACACGAATGAACACGAATATTCTCTTCGGTCTCATAAGTTGTTTGGCTACCATTTCCTTGCGCATATTCGTGAAGATTCGTGTTCATTCGTGGCGACAATTCTTTTTCTTGAATTCCCTAGATCGGAGCGGATGAGATTGGCGCCTACAGTCCCACTCCGGGTTATCTCGATTTAGGCTAACGGGCGATTGAGGTTTTATGAGGTATCGAAAACTTTGCTTATCCTTTTTTTTGTCAGCGGTCGTCTTCACCGGTCTCGCGGCGGCTCAACAGCCGGCCCAACAGCCGGCCCAACAGCCGGCCCAGCAGCCGGCTAGGATAAAACGTCCGGTCAAGAATCCTCCGCAATTCCCGAACATCATTGACCTGGAAAACAAGGATGCTCAGCAGACGAACAGACAGGCCGATCAGCAGGGCAACGCTACTGGCGCGGACGCGGTTCAGCAGCCGGACTCATTGGCCGTGGCTGTTCAATCGCTCGCGAACGAGTTGCGCGCCTTGGGACAGGAGCTTCGCTCGCTGAACATCCGCGGGCAGGCGCAGCTCGAGATGCTGCGGATGACGCGCGTCGATATGCGGATCGATTCATACGAAAGGGAACTGAGGCCGGTGCGCGACCGCCTCGCCGCGATCGAAGGCGATGAGCGTTTGCTGCAGCAGATGATGACGCGCGAAGGATTATTGGCGCAGACGGCGAGCATGCCGACCCTCAACCGCGAAGAGTCGATGAAGCAGTTGAGAATTCAGTATGAGGCGCGCTACCGCGCCCTCCAGTCCGAAGAAGAACGTCTGCGGAAGCTCGAAGCCGATCTGACGGCTTCGCTCAAAATTTACCAGAACGTCAGCCGCGAATCCGAACAAAAAATTCAAGAGGCTGAAGAAACGTTGAAGAATATCGAATCCAGCCCACAGGGCGTTAAAAGACAATAGGGAATAGGGAATGGGGAGTGGGCAATGGGGACAAGGGAACAAGGAGAGGGGGAGACAAGGAGACGAAAAATTCAAATCTCCTCGTCGCCGCATCTGCCTTTCTCCCTGTCCCCTTGTCCTCCTTTCTCCTTGTCTTCCTACATGGAGGCGCAATGAGCCACGAAAATCTTAAACGTAGAGATTTCATAAAAGGCGCGGCCACGGCGGGTTTGAGCGCGCCGTTGCTGGCGGGCGAGAGCTTCGCCGAAACGTCACGACAAAATCAGTTGCCCGCGTTGGGCCAGGCGCGTCCAGTGGTGATCGCCAGCGCAAATGGCGCCAACGTGCCGAAACGCGGGGTCGAGCCGCGCGGCGTCAGTTGCGTCGAGCGCGCGATGCGGATGCTGAAAGAGGGCAGGGACACGCTTGAAGCGGTGGTCGCAGGCGTCAACATCGTCGAGGACGATCCCGATGATGACTCCGTGGGCTACGGCGGATTGCCGAACGAAGATTGCGAGGTCGAGCTGGACGCGAGTGTGATGCACGGGCCGACGCGTCGCGCCGGAGCAGTGGCCAGTCTCCGTCGCATCAAGAATCCGTCAAGCGTCGCCAAAGTCGTCATGGAGCGGACGGATAACATCCTGCTGGTGGCCGATGGCGCGTTGCGATTCGCTCTCAGACAGGGGTTCAAGGAACAGGATTTGCTCACCGATGAGTCGCGCAAGAAATGGCTGGCGTGGCGCGAGAGCCTGAACCCGCGAGATAGCTGGGGGCCGAGTTGGCGCAAGACCGCGCCCGCCGGTAATGTCAAAACCTCGCAGACGAAGCTTTCACCCGAAGAGATCGCCCTCAATGAACGCATCGAAGAAATTCTTCTCGACCGCCCCACCGGCACGATCAACTGTCTGGCTGTTGACGCCAAGGGGGATATTTCCGGCGTGACGACAACCTCCGGGCTGGCATGGAAGATACCGGGCCGCGTCGGCGATTCGCCGCTGATCGGCTGCGGGCTGTATGTCGACAACGAGGTCGGCGCGGCAGGCTCTACCGGGCTGGGCGAAGAGTGCATTTACATCAACGGCGCGCATACGGTCGTCGAGAACATGCGCCGCGGGATGCCGCCGACCGAAGCCGCGATGGACGCCGTTAAACGCGTCGCGGCGCGTTACGGCGACAACAAAGAGGAGCTGGCTTCGATCGGCATCAATTTTTACGCCGTCAACAAGAAGGGCGAATACGGCGCGGCCACTTTATGGAAAGGCCAAAAATTCGCCGTGCATGATGGCAAGGAGGCGAAGCTCATCGAGTGCGCCTACCTTTACGAAAAAAGTCAGTAAAATAGGAGGCAGTGGTGGAAGTTTGTGTTGTCGGAACTGGGTACGTCGGTTTAGTGACGGGCACTTGCCTGGCATATCTGGGACATTCGGTAGTTTGCGTCGACATTGACGAGCGCAAAATCGAGACGCTGCGCAAAGGCCGGTCGCCGATCTATGAGCCGGGGCTGGATCAGTTGATCGCGAACGGCTTGCAGCGCGGCAATCTGCGGTTTTCGACCGATCTCTCGAAGCCGGTCAATGAGTCCGAGATCATCTTCATAGCGGTCGGCACCCCGCCGCTGCCGAGCGGCAAGGCCGATCTGTCCTACGTCAAATCGGTGGCGCAATCCATCGGGCGCGCGCTCGATTGCGAGCGGCGACGCGTGATCGTCAACAAATCTACGGTGCCGATCGGCTCGGGCAACTGGGTCGAGATGTTGGTCAAAGAGGGGTTGAGTGAGAATCCGGCCTGGCTCGATAAACTGGCGAGCGCGGCCAGCGCTCCGACAGCCGACTTGACGGCGCCTCGGCGGTCGAATGGGGGCAGGGCGGAAGACATATTCCTCGTCGCGTCGAATCCAGAATTTTTGCGCGAGGGAGCGGCGATCAGTGACACGTTCTATCCAGACCGGATCGTGATCGGCGCGGCTGACGGTTACGCGGCCGAGAAATTGCGCGCGCTATATGAGCCTATCGTCGAGCAGACTTTCACTCCTCCGGCCTCCGCGCCGCGCCCCGCCGATGTCACCGTGATACCGGTGGTGACGACCGACCTCGCTTCGGCCGAGATGATCAAATACGCGGCCAACGCCTTCCTCGCGACCAAGATCAGCTTCGCCAACGAAATCGCCAACGTCTGCGAACGCGTCGGCGCCGACATCAAAGAGGTCGTGCGAGGGTTCGGATTGGACAGCCGCATCGGGCCGAAGTTTTTGAACGCCGGCGTGGGCTGGGGAGGCTCTTGCTTCGGCAAAGACGTCTCGGCGCTGATCGACATCGCCAGAGAGTACGGCTACGAACCCGCGCTGCTTCATTCGACCGTCGATGTCAACAAGCGCCAGCGCCGCATTCCCGTGCAGAAATTGCAGGAGGCGCTGAAGATCATCAAAGGCAAAACGATCGGGCTGTTGGGCCTTGCCTTCAAACCGGACACGGACGACTTGCGAGACGCGCCCTCGATAGAGATCGTGTCCGAGTTGATCGATAAAGGCGCCCGCGTGAAGGCCTACGATCCGATTGCGAACGAGGCCTGTCGCCGCCTGCGCCCCGAGCTCAAAATCGAATACGCCGCCAATGTGATGGCGCTCGCCGAAGATTGCGACGCCATCGTCATCGTCACCGAGTGGGAAGAGTTCCGCTACCTCGACCTCAATCAAATCGGCGAGGTGATGAACGCGAAGGTGCTCATCGACGGGCGCAATGTGCTAGATCCGGAAGCGGTCGAGGCGGCCGGATTTAAATATCGAGGGATTGGAAGGTGACGACAGAGAGACGAAGAGAAAGGGAGACGGGGCGACTGGGGGACGGAGGGACGGGGAGAATTTTTCGCCCAGTCGCGTGAGTCTCTCTGACCCTTCGTTTTCACAAGTAGGAAGGGAAAATGCGAATTTTAATCACCGGCGGGGCCGGTTTCATTGGCAGCCATATGGCTGATCGGCTGATAGCCGAGGGGCATGAGGTGGTGGTGATGGACAATCTGGTGACGGGCGATCTGGCCAATATCGCCAATCACCGCTCAAATACGAATTTTGAATTCATCCATCACGATGTCAGCAATCACATCCACGTGAGGGGCGATCTCGACTGGGTGCTCCATTTCGCCAGCCCGGCCAGTCCGATTGATTACCTGCAACTGCCGATTCAGACGCTGAAGGTCGGGGCGCTGGGCACGCACAATGCTCTGGGGCTGGCTAAGGCCAAGGGCGCGAAGTTCCTTCTCACCTCGACATCGGAAGTTTATGGCGACCCGCTTGTACATCCGCAGCGCGAAGATTACTGGGGCAACGTCAACCCGATTGGCCCGCGAGGCGTTTACGACGAGGCCAAACGCTTCGCCGAGGCGGTGACGATGGCCTATCACCGCGTGCATAAAGTCGATGCGCGTATCGTTCGCATCTTCAATACATACGGCGAGCGCAATCGCATCAATGACGGACGCGTCGTCCCGACCTTCATCAACCAGGCTCTGCGCGGCGAACCGCTGACGGTCTTCGGCGAAGGGAGCCAGACGCGCAGCTTCCAGTATGTTAGCGACCTGATCGATGGCATACGCCGGCTGATGGACGCGCAATTCAACCTGCCGGTCAACGTCGGCAATCCGAACGAGATGACCATTCTCGAATTCGCGAAACTGATCTTGCGGTTGACCGGAAGCCGCAGCGAGATCGAATACCGCCCGTTGCCTGTTGACGATCCGAAAACCCGCAGGCCCGACATCACATTGGCGAAAGAAATCTTGGGATGGGAGCCACGCGTGCCGGTCGAAGAGGGGCTGAAGAAGACAATCGAGTGGTATCGTTTGAAAGATTCAGGGCCATGGAAATGAATGTTCCTCTTTTAGATTTGCGCGCGCAGTTTCAGGCGATTCGCGGCGAAGTGATGGCCGCGGTCGAAAGAGTTTTTGAAAGCCAGCGTTTCATTCTCGGCCCGGAGGTCGATGCTTTCGAGCGAGACGCCGCCGAATATTGCCATGTCAAACATGCAATCGGATGCGGCTCCGGTTCCGACGCGCTGTTGCTGGCGTTGACGGCTCTGGGCGTAGGGCCGGGAGATGAGGTCGTCACGGTCTCATTCACCTTCTTCGCCACCGCCAGCTCGATCACCCGGCTGGGGGCGCGGCCCGTCTTCGTCGACATTTCACCGGATGATTTCAACATCGATCCTGATCTGATCGAACGCGCGATTACGCCGCGCACAAAAGCGATCATGCCCGTTCATCTCTTCGGCCAGTGCGCCGAGATGGACGCGATACGTGAGGTCGCCGAACGCCACAACCTGCCGGTCGTCGAAGACGCCGCGCAGGCCATCGGCGCCGAATACTGTGAAAAGCGCGCGGGCGCGATGAGCGCTATCGGCTGCTTCAGCTTTTTCCCGTCGAAGAATCTGGGCGGCGCGGGTGAAGGCGGATTGATGATCACCGATGACGATCATGTCGCCGATATGTTGCGCCTGCTGCGTGTTCACGGGATGCGGCCGAAGTATT
Source organism: Blastocatellia bacterium (assembly GCA_035714085.1). GTDB lineage: Bacteria > Acidobacteriota > Blastocatellia > RBC074 > RBC074 > JAJVID01. Next base: position 6,222 of record DASTMP010000082.1, on the reverse strand, counting down.
ATCACCAGATCGTCGGAATCAACAGCCGTCTGGACGCCTTGCAGGCCGCCGTCCTCGGAGTCAAACTTAAATATCTTGATCAGTGGAGCGACGCGCGGCGTCGCAACGCCGAAAACTACGACAGACTCTTCGCCGAAGCCGGAGTCGAAGAAGTCACGGCGCCGTCCGTCCGCCCAAACCGCCGCCACATCTTCAATCAGTATACGATCCGCTGCTCGCGGCGCGATGATCTGATGGATTTTCTGAAGCGGCGTGGCGTAGGGTCGGAGATTTATTACCCGGCGCCGCTGCATCTTCAAGAATGTTTCGCCTACTTGGGCTACAAACCGGGAGACTTGCCCGTGACCGAGCGGGCTTCGCGCGAGTGCCTGTCGCTGCCGATCTACCCTGAACTGACCGAAGAGATGAGGCGGTATGTCGTCGATCAGATCGCCGAATTTTATCGAAGCGCCTGAAGAGCTATACTAATCCTGCTCCTCGATTATCACTCATAAAGGAGATCCCGATGACCGAATTGGTTAGTCGCCCACGAAGATTGCGCCGCACGGCGGCGCTGCGCGAAATGGTTCGCGAAACCCGCCTCGACCCCGCGAATCTGATCTATCCGCTTTTTGTCTGCCCGGGCGAGGGCGTGCGCCGCGAAGTCAAATCGATGCCCGGAGTGTTCAATCTCTCAATAGACGAGCTCGTCAAAGAGTGCGATGACGCGCGGCGCGCGGGCGTTTCGTCAATCATCGTTTTCGGACTGCCCGAACGCAAGGACGAGCGGGGAAGCGGCGCGTTCGCCGAAGACGGCGTCACGCAGCGCGCCATCCGCGCCGTCAAACGCGAAGTTAAAGACATGCTCGTCATCGCCGACACCTGCCTGTGCGAATACACGTCGCACGGCCATTGCGGCGTGATCGAAGACGGCGATGTGGCAAATGACCCGACGCTCGAGATTCTCGCCCAAACCGCGATCAGCCAGGCCGAGTCTGGCGCCGACGTCATCGCGCCTTCGGGGATGATGGACGGAATGGTGGCCGCGATCCGCGCCGGCCTCGACGCCGCCGGATTCGCCCATATTCCCGTTTTGTCTTATGCGGTGAAGTACGCTTCGGCGTTTTACGGCCCGTTTCGCGAGGCGGCCGACAGCGCGCCGCAGTTCGGTGACCGCCGGGGCTATCAGATGGACCCGCCGAATGTGCGTGAGGCGTTGCGCGAGGCCGCGCTCGATATCGAACAGGGCGCCGATATGCTGATGGTCAAACCGGCGCTGCCTTATCTGGACGTCCTACGAGCCGCGCGGGAGCGATTCGACCTGCCGCTCGCCGCCTATCAGGTTTCGGGCGAGTACGCGCAGATCAAGGCGGCCGGGCGGTTGGGCTGGATTGATGAAGAGCGCGTAATGATGGAGTCTCTGATCGGAATCAAACGCGCCGGCGCGGACCTGATCCTGACTTACTTCGCCAAAGACGTTGTCAAACGTTTATAGGGAGTGGGGAATGGGGAATAGGGAGTGGGGGAATCTTCAATATTGGCTCTCATTTCTACTTGTCCACTTCCCACCTCCTACTCCCCACTCGCTATATTTTTATCTCTTGACAATATCTCAACTTGGATTTAGTCTAACTACCGATGGCGAGATTGCTTAGGCAAATAGTCGAAACGATGGCGCAGTCGCGCGGGCTGAAGATGACCCCGCAGCGGCGCGCCATTATTGATTATATGCAATCGGCGTATCATCATCCGACGGCCGATGAGGTTTTACAGACGGTCAACCGCAAATTCCCGATGACTTCGCGCGCGACCGTTTACAACACGCTCAACTGGTTGAAGCAGGAAGGGATGATTAAAGAGGTCTTCGAGGCGGGCACAGTCAGATTCGATCCGAACACGGAGCATCATCATCATTTCGTATGCCGCAAATGCGGCAAGGTCGAAGATGTCGAATGTGATTTGATCGGGACGGTGAAGATTTGCTCTTTGCCGGAGAGTCAGAAAGTGGAGTATTTCGAGGTCACTCTTCGCGGCCTTTGCGCGGGGTGCCAGAAGAAGAATTAGGTTCAGAAATCGAGGGCGCATGATCGCCCTCGATTTTGCGCTACTAATTTAGAATGCATCTAAATTTAAAACTATTATAGGAGAAGTTGAATGCTGACAATTGGAGAGAAGTTTCCGAATTTCAAATTGAACGCCGTAGTAAGTCTGGAGAAGGGGAAGGAGTTTCAGGAGATCACCGAGGGCACGCACCGCGGCAAGTGGCAGGTGATCTTTTTCTGGCCGATGGATTTCACGTTCATTTGCCCGACGGAGATCGCCGAGTTCGGCAAACACAACAAGGACTTCCTCGACCGGGACGCGCAGGTCTTGGGCGCGAGCACTGACACGCATTTCGTCCATCTGGCCTGGCGCAACGAGCATCCAGATCTGAAGAATCTGCCGTACCCAATGCTGGCCGACACGAAGCGCGAGCTTTCATCGGCGCTGGGCATTCTCCACAAAGAGGCGGGCGTGGCGCTGCGGGCGACATACATAGTCGATCCCGAAGGCGTCATCCGTTGGGTGACGGTCAACGATCTGTCGGTTGGGCGCAACGTGAATGAAACCCTCCGGGTGCTCGACGCGCTGCAGACCGATGAGCTTTGCCCGTGCAATTGGAAGAAGGGCGAAAAGACCCTGGGCAAGGCCGCCTAAATCGAAGCTCATAGCTTTGGGGCGCAGGCTTTGCCACAGAGCCAGAGAGCCACAGAGATCAGAGAAGAAGGAGAGAGGTATAGATCTTTATGGTTTCAGCTCTGTGGCTCTGTTGCTAATTTAGGAGGAAGAGATGAGTGAAATTGAAAAATTGCGCGAGCAAATACCTGACGCGGCGCGCGACATCAGACTGAATTTGCAGACTGTATTTCAGTCAACGACGCTGACGCCCGCGCAAACGTGGGGCGCGGCGCTGGCTTCGGCCATCGCGACGCGCAACGGCGAATTGGCGCGAGCGGTCTTAATCGAGGCGCAGAGCAAGGTTGACGCAAACATCATTGAAGACGCCAGGGCCGCAGCGGCTTTAATGGCGATGAACAATGTCTTTTACCGGTTCCGCCACATGGTGGGCAAAGAGAGTTATGCGACGAAGCCGGCGCGGTTGCGGATGAATTGGATCGGCAAGCCGTTGGGCAATAAAACCGATTTCGAGTTGTTTTGTCTTGCAGTCAGCGCAATCAATGGTTGCGAGGTGTGCGTCCGCTCGCACGAGGAAGTGGTTACGGCGGGCGGCGTCAGCGAAGACCAGGTTCACGACGCGGTCAGGATCGCCGCCACGATCCAGGCCGCGGCTGTCTCGTTGGAGATGAACGGACTTGGCGCGATAATATCCGGTGTAGCCGCCTGAAAGGCGGGCGATAAAATCGGTGTAAAGGCGCGCCGGAGCGGCTCTCGGGTTGCAAGCGCGTCTTTCGCCGTCTTTGCGGTCTATTTATTGAGAAGGAGGAAGAGTTATGAAGTTTCCTGAGAACGTTCGTAAAGCGCTCGACGCGCTGCCGCAAAGCAAACGCGATAAGGTTCAGGCGATAGTTCGCCGACATGTGAACGCCTGCCGGCGAATGGGTGTGGAGCTTGAATTCATGGATCGCGTTTGGCTGGAAGCTATCGAAGCGGTCGAGAACGAAGAGAAGTTTAACGAGCCGTTTGAAAGCGAACAGTGGCCAGAATACGCCCCTGCGCGAAGCTACGAAGTCTACCGCGCCCCGCGAGTAGATTTGTAAGCTCAAGCAGGAGGTAAAACAATTTGCCGCGTTGTGGCGCGCGTTTTCAGTCGTCACAACGCGGCTTTTTATTAATGCGCAAGGACTTGGATGGTTAACGCGGGTCAACCGCCAAGACGCCAAGGTCGAAGATTGAGGATCGAGGATTGAGGATCGAAGATAGCGTTGCGATTCTCGATCTTCCATCCTCCACTCTCGTTCTTGGCGTCCTTGGCGGTTAGCGCAGATCGCCGAAAATGTGCTGCGCCAGCGAGACGGCGGCGATCGCGGCGGTCTCGGTTCTGAGAACCCGCGATCCGAGACTCACGGGCGTAATGCCGCAGGACGATGCCTTCCGCAACTCACGTTCGCTCCAACCGCCTTCGGACGCCACGCAGAGGCTGAGTTGATTGACATCCCGCAATTTCGCCGAGACCGCGGCTAGACTTTCCCCGCCGCGTTCAGAAAAGATCAGACGCGCGTCTTGCGCCGCCGATCCGCAGAAATCGTCGAAAGGCGCCGGATCGCAAATCTCGACCAGCCTTCGGCGCCCGCACTGTTTCAAAGCTTCGAGCGAGATCCGCCGCCACCGTTGCATCCGCTGCCCTGCCCGTTCTTCGGCGCGCCTGACGTCGCTCTTGATGTCGCTATGGTCTGTGACGAGCGGCGCTATTCGCGTAACGCCAAGCTCGGTCGATTTCTGAATCACCCAATCAAATTTGTCACCCTTGATCAGAGCCTGCGCCAGAGTCAACCGTAGGGGCGATTCGACGACGTCGTCTAGCCGCCGGAGCAGGTTCAAATCGACTCCGTGTTTGGCGACGCGCGCGGCCTCACATTCGTACTCGGCGCCTTCGCCGTCGAAAACGAATACCCGCGCGCCGGAGCCTAGCCTCAGAACCCGCGTCAGGTGATGCGCCTCGTCGGCGTCGAGGCTGACGGACGTCTCGGTGAAACTAGATGGAGCGGCGTAAAAACGGTGACGTTGCATCGTGATTACAATATCACATCAATCATTAGCCCGTTCTGTAAAGAAGACAGGCGCGGGATGCGCGCGAAGCTTTAACGGCGGATCACTCGTCCGAATTGCATTTAACGAACGTCTCGACGCGCAGGTCGACGCCGTCGGTCGAGATGGTGATCGCGCCGCATTCGCTGGTTCGCCAGATGCGGGCATTGGTCGTTCGCAGTCGCGCGAGCGCCTCGGGGTGCGGGTGCCCGAAGGGGCTGAGCTTTGCGACCGAAATCACCGCATGTTGAGGGTTCACCCTCTTTAAAAACTCGGTTGTCGAGGAGGTTTTCGACCCGTGGTGCGCGACTTTCAAAACGTCGGCGCGCAGATCGCTCTCCGATTCGACCAACCGAGCTTCGGCCTCTTTCTCGATGTCGCCGGTCAGGAGGAATCTGCGCGCGCCGAACGCGATTCGCAAGACCATTGATTCATTGTTGTCCGACTTCGGCGCCGATGTAGGCGCCAATGTCGCCGATTGATCAGTGAAGGGGGCCAGGACATCGACGCGCGCGCCGTCGATGTCGATCGCCTCGCCGCGCTTGAGACTCCGCAGCGGCGCGTTCGCCGCGAGCGCCGCTCTGTCGAAGGCGCCCGGTGACTGAGCGCTTCGCTTTAGCGCGCCCTTCAACGCCGCGCCGACCTCGAATCCGCGGACGATCTCGCCGAAGCCTTCGACGTGATCGGCGTCGCCGTGGCTGGCCGCGATCCAATCAAGCCGCTTGATCCCCCGCCGCCACAGATAAGGCGCCACGGCGGCCTCGCCCACGCCGATGCGGTCTTCAACGAAAACCTCCTCCGCATCTTCATTGCCTTCACTCGACTCGAATCCGGCTCGCCCGCCGCTGTCGAGAAGCATCAGAGATCCTTGCGGAAAGCTGATCAACATCGAGTCGCCTTGCCCTACGTCCAGGAAGGTTACGCTCAATCGCCCGCGCTCATATTCATGCCTGAAAGGGTGGAAGGTGAGCAGCCAACCCAGCGCAATGATCGCGACGGTCGATGCGGCGGTCGCGGCGCGGCCGATCATCTTCCGCCGCGTGTCTTCCACGCCGTCTCCTTTGCGGAACGGATTCCATTCGTTGACGGCGATGAGCAAAATCAGGACGGCGGCGAAATAGACGATGAAAACGATCTCCCAATATTCGCCGAAATCGGGCGAGCGAAAACTCGCCTTGCGCCACTCGATCAACGGTTTTCCCGATTCGACCGTCAGGCGCCCGAGCGCGTTCACCACCGGCGCGAGCCTCAACACCCAGGCGCCAATGACCGAATAGGCGAACAAGTAAGCGGCGCCGGCGAACATCAACAAAGAGATCAATAGCGCCTCGACGACGTTCGCGACAGGCGCGACAAGCGAGACGCGATGAAAATAATGAATCATCAGCGGCTCATCAAGATTGCCGTACTCAGAACAGGCTTTTTAGCCAATGGCTTACAAGATTTCTCCGGTTTGGAATTTTATCGACCGTAGCGTGGATCGTAGCGCGGTTTGCA
>DASTMP010000081.1:0-26793 GCA_035714085.1 Blastocatellia bacterium | reverse complement strand
TGAAAAACATCGAGAAAAAATGGACGATGCCGATCAGGGAATGGAAGCGAGCACTGCAACAATTCGCGATCGTGTTCGAGGGCAGAATGCCGTTACCCTAAACCATCAACAGGCCATTTACACAGAAAAGCTGAGACCCTCTGTTTTCGGTGGTAACTGTAAAGTCGTTCAACCGATGCGGCGCGTTACTGCGCGCCTTTCATCTTTTTGATATAAGCGCCATCCACGCCGTGAATGCGCAGCTGAATCAATTCGTCCGCGGTCAGGTTGTTATAACCAGCCTCGCGCATTTCTTTGACAAACTGCGCGTTCACACGGTGAATGCGCATGCTCATCAACTTGTCCACGGATAGATTGCTGAAGCCGAGGTCGTTCATCTCTTTGATGAAATTACCGTCAATCTTGTGAATCCGCATGGCGACGAGTTTGTCCAACGGCAGGTCACGAAAGCCCAACGCCTGGACGCCTTTGACAAAGTCCTCGTCAATGTTGTGGATGCGCATTGTGATGAGTTGGTCAATCGTGAGGTTATTGAAGCCGAGCGCCTGCGCTTTGGTGATGAACTCTCCGTCGACTTTGTGAATGCGCATCGCCACCAGTTTGTCTACGCCTACGTCCTTGAAACCGAGCGCTTCCACGTCTTTGATGAAGGCGGCGTTTACCTTGTGAATTTTCATCGAGATCAGCTTGTCGGGCGAAAGGTCATTGAAACCAAGATCGCGCATTTCGCGAATGAAATCAGAGTCCACTTTGAAGATGCGAAACGCGATCAGCTTGTCGAGCGGGAGTTTGTCGAAGCCCCATGATTTCGTTTCCTGCACGAAGCGAGCGCTGACATCATGCAACGCCAGCGCAAACTGCTTGTCGGATTTGATGTCGTCGTATCCCAGATTGCGCATGGCGGCGAGATAAGCGCCATTGGGCGTGAAACGAAAATCGCCTACGCCTTTGCCTTCGCTGACCAGGCCCGTGAATACGATGGCGCCCGCCTCACGATTGAGCGTAAATTGCGTGTCGCCGTTCGCGTTCGGATTGAACCCTGTGAAATCTTCGAGGTTGTAATCCGAACTGCTCATGCTGAACCGGCTCGATCTGTCCGGCGATTCCGAACGCAATTCCAGCCAGACTTTTTTGCCTTTATCGGTGTCCCGCACCTTCGCCGACCATTCGCCCGTGACCTGTTCCTGCGCCGCCACGCGCGCCCACAACGTGAGACCTGCCATCAGGCCAAGACTAAAAACGAGCATAAGGGTTTTGCGCATAAGTATTCCTTTCCTTCACGGGCGTTAGTTCTTCAGCAGAATGGCGTCCAGCCCATACGCCTTCAATTTGAGTAAATCGTTCGACGAGATATTTTTGAATCCGGCGGCGCGCAATTTGCGAATGTATTCGGCATCCACGCCGAATTGCTTCAACCGTATGACCTGCTCCAACGTCAGCTTGTCAAAACCCAGGCCGCGCAGTTCTTTGACGTAACTTTCCGTTACGCCGAACATGCGCACGCGAGTCAGATCGCGCAAGCTTACGTTGTCAAAGCCCAGCGCCTTCAAGGCCTGCGCGTCTTCGGGTTTCACACCGTGGATTTTCGTTTCCACCACTTCGCGCACTGAAAGCTTGCCCAACCCCCAGCCTTGCGCCTGCCGAACGTATTCTTCCGTGATGCCAAGCGCTTTCAATTGCGCCAATTGATCGGCGGTCAGATTTTCAAAGCCTGCGCGCTTCATCGCCGCCGCGAATTCCGGCGTTACCCCAATCAAGCGCATTTGTGACAGCTTGCGCGCTGGCAGGTTGTCGTATCCCGCCTGCCGCATTGCCGCGATGTATTCGGGGCTGAGGCCGGAAATTTTCATTTGCACAAGATCTCGCACCGTAGGTTTTTCACCGCTCATGGTTTGAGCTTGCTTGATGAAATCGGGCGTGATGCCGCTCATCTTGAGCTCTGCGATTTGCCGCACCGTCACGTCTTCATAACCCGCTTTCTTGATGGCTTCGATGTATTCCGGCGTGACGTTATACATCCGCAAGCGAATCAGATTCTCCACCGTCAAGCCTTCGTCTTTGCCCTTATCTTTATCCTTATCTTTGTCTTTGTTCTTGTCTTTGTCTTTGTCTTTGTTCTTATCCTTGTCTTTGTCTTTGTCTTTGTCTTTGGCGTCTTGCGGCGCGACTGTGTCGAATTCCGGCGCCGGAGCAACTTTGACATCGGGCGCAGGCAATGGATGAGGCGCAGGCATGGGGTTAGGTTGTGGCGCAGGCGTTACGGCCAAAGCGCCGCGCAATTCATCTTGCAACGAAGCAACGGTTTGCTCCATGCGCGTCAATTCCGCCTGCTCCGGCGCAGTCAAGGCGTGGTTCGCAGCCATTTCTTGCAATGCCGCGAACTTGTCTTGATGAGCGGCCAACTTCGCCACCGAAGCCGCGATCTCAGCAGTCACATTCGGCGCATCTGCATTTACCGCAACCGCATCCGCCACGGGGCGCCTGATCTTTTCTTGCGAAGTTGCCTGCAACGCGGCAAGCGGCCACAGAGCGCATGCCATCGCCACGGCCACGGTGGCCTTGCGGCGACGGGATGGACGCTGCCGATTCAGTTGCGGATCGAGAATCGCCCTCACGCGGTTTTCCAATTGCGAACACGCCATGCCAACCGTCACAGGCGTCACAGGTTCGACCGCTTCATAGGTTTGCGCAATCTCGATCAGATAGTTGGCGTAATCCGAAGCCCAAGTGCCCACTTCCAGCACACAATCATCACAGGCCAATTCGCGTTCAATGCGCAACTGCCGCGCGGCAAACCAGACCAGCGGATTGAACCAGTAAAGCGCGCACGCCAGATGCGCCAGCATCTGCGTCAGGCAATCGCGCCGTTTGATATGCGCCAGTTCGTGCAACAATACCACGCGCCGCCACTCGCCTGACCACGCGGACGATTCCGGAGGCAGGACAATGACCGGAATCAACATGCCCCACGTCATCGGCATGGCAACCTCCGCGCTGACGTATATCGCCACGTGATCGCGTATGCCCAATTGCCCGCGCAGCCGGTTCGTCAGCATTGACCATTGATAATCAATCAACCGTTCGGCGTTGCGCGTGATCCGCCTCATTCGCAGCGTCCCCAACAGCAAACGCGCCAACACCAGCGTTGCGCCTGCAGCCCAAATCATCAGCGTTATCTGTGCGGCGTTGAACGGCCAGGCAGGCGCAGCCACGGCTAACGGCGCAGAAGCGTCTTCAAACCTCGGCGCAACGATCTCCCAAATCGCCGCCTGGCTGGGCAAGGTAGAAGGCAAACCTTCGGCGACGGCAGCCGAAGTCTCTGTGTTCAGCGACATGTTCGCAGTCACTGGCGCGGGCGGCGCTGGTAAAATCGCCACGCGCCACGCAGGTAAGGCCCATGTCAGGCCCGGCAACAGCAACAATGCGCCCAATGCGAGGCTCCACACCGCATGCCGCGACGCTGCCGAAGCGTTGCGCAAGCCTACAGACAAAAGCCCGGCGGCTGCGAGAATCATGATTCCCTTCAAGGTGAGTTCAATCGGTAATTGCCAGTGATTCATCAGCGACCTTCCTTTCGCGCCTCTTCGATCAGCGCCGAGAGCCTATCCAGTTCGTCCTGTTTGAGCTTGGCTTTCGATAACAATGCTGCGACCGCCAGTTCGGTCGAACCGTCGAAAAAGGTTTGCACCATTCGTTTGAGCGCCGATTGCCGCGCTTTTTCGCGCGCCAGCGTCGGCAGGTAAACATACTTCGCGCCGTCGGTTTCGTGACGCAAGTACCCTTTCTCTTCCATTAACCGCAAAAGCGCCCGGACCGCGGAATAGCTTGGCGGATCGGGGAGCGCCTCCAGCACTTCGCCGGCCGTGGCTTTCCCCAATCGGTGAATGATGTCCATGATTTGCCGCTCGCGGCGGCTTAAATGTTCGTGCGCCTTCTCCGTCATCGTTCTGCGTTTCCTTTCTTTTTCGCCTTTGCGTCAACCGCCGGGGCTTGACTGCTAAAAAATTAGCACTTCAGCAAAAATACGTCAATGCCTAAGTGCTAAAAAATCAGCATTGCCTCCGTTCAGTCACATCTTTGTGTAAGGATGCGCCGTGGCCGAGAGCGAAGCAGACGCGTGAATGCGGATCGGTGATTGAAATCGCCGAAGTCGGAAGGTTGCATCATCGCTACGAGCGTCGGGCGGCCTGAGGAAGTAATTGAAAATACAGGCTGGATAGGGGTTTGGCGAAGAACAGGCGTGAGCGCGGGCCAGATTACATCCAGCACAGCCCCGTGCGCCCTTCTCGGCGGAGCTGGCGAACAAATTTGTTCTTGACCTTCGCTACCCTCTTGAAATATAAGACACACACTCGTGATGCGGAGGTTTCTTGAACAACCGTACGCATTGAGCCGGGGGTAGATCATTGTCCTCTAAACCAGCCCACCCGGCGCGAGACTCAAACCAAGCCTTCCCTGGAGGCTTGTGCCAAATCAGCAAGGAGTTGCAAATATGATTACTCTACATCTTGGCGCGGGATCGAACATTCGCATCGACGGCGGCCGGTATCTCAAAGGTATTGCGGGGCTCTCGTGGTTCCCCTCAGAAACCGCGAAACGAAACGCCCGGAACTACGAGGATGCCATCTTCCGGCTGTTGAGTCGATTATGGTGGAAGTACACGAGCTCGCAGGTGCTGCTTGAGATGTACAAATGCCGACCAAAGACAGTGACGATCGTACCAAGAGACATCGACGGCAAGGACGATCCCTCGTTGCAGCAGCTCATCGGCGTCCCCGATCCCGAGGGGCTGATGTGCAACGCCCAAGCCAAACCAGAAGACCGGACCAAGGCCATCGTCAGTGGCCAACCTGCCCCGGCTCTCGGCAAGGAGTCATGGGAAGATCATACCCTTGGCTCAGGTCAAGGTAGTGATGTTACCGTATTCTTCAATCCCGGGATGTACATCGATCTCGGTGGGAAGTGTCCCTGGGGTCCTGGACGGACCGCTGAAGAACTTCTATTCCATGAATTGGTTCATGCTATGTCCATCTTACGTGGCAAGATGGCGTCATCCATGGGTGGCCCTGGCGGCTATACCAACCTGGAAGAATTCACCGCTATCTTGATCTCAAACGTCCACAGTTCCGAAACACTGCGCCCGTTGCGCAGGGACCATAACGGCTTCGAGTTCCTCAAGGACCCATTAACCAACGACAGGGTATATTTTGATACATACAAGGATTACATCACCAATGTCTGCATCAACCATCGCGAGTTGTCCAGTCAATTGAAAAAGGCGACAGGAATCGTCTTTAATCCATTCAAGTTCAGCACGACCTAGTGGTGATAGACACTGGCGCCAGGCGGCGTTTTCCCGCAACATGGCAGGCGCTTACCGAGTTTGAGACTATCTTCAACAAGGCCTGTGACAATCTGGGCAAAGCAAAATAAAAGGTTGATGACCAATTCAATACTTGAAAGACTTGTCAGGATAATCGGGCGCTTTGGGGACCGGAGGCGGATTCTTCTTTATCAATGCCTCCAAATGTTTAATAGCCGCTTCCAGCTGAGCGTCATGTCCATTGAAGGTTGCGTGAGGCGGATTGTCCACGACGATATCCGGATCGACACCGTGACCCTCGATGAGCCATTGCCCCTCTGGTGAGTATACGCCGATCTCTGAAGCCGTAGCGATACCTCTGTCTGCAAGCTGATTCGACGCCGACAGCCAAATCTCACCGCCCCAGGTCCGGCTGCCAATGACTTTTCCAAGGCCGAGCCGTCGGAAGCCCTCCGCAAAGGCTTCACCGTCGCTCGCCGTGTATTCATCCACAAGGACGACCATGTGCCCGCGGAACGCATACTGCATATTCCAATACGGATTTCCTACACGCGGCTGCCAGTAGAACCAGGATTTGCGCAGGAGCTTTCCGAGAATCCAGGAATCGATATTGCCGCCGCTATTGTGCCGAACGTCAATGATCAGTCCCTGACGATTGAAGACCGGATAATATTCCCGAACCCATTGGGAGATGTCATTCGATCCCATGGCGCGCAAGTGCAAGTAACCGATCTGTCCCTTCCCGGCTTCATCAACCTCGAGGCGCCGTGTGTACTCCCATTCCGAATAGCGTAATCCAGACTCTTGCGCCATGGTGATCGGCTTGACGATACAATCGCGTTTGGCGCCGGCGGAATTCACTACGCGCATCAGCATCTGTTTGCCTGCTTTATCCCTCAGGAGCTCTCCGATGTCCGATTCCGACAGGGTATCAACTCCATTGATCTGTGTGATGACATCTCCTTCGGCGACATCGACTCCCAATTTAGCCAGCGGCGATTGCTGATCCGGTAGATCTGGATCGTTTTTATAAATATGCTTCACCCGATACCCGCCGGCTTGCGGATCGCGTTCGAGCAGCGCGCCGAGCGAGCCCATCTGCACCTGATCGGTCCCGCGCCGCACATCGCCGCCGACGACGAAAGTGTGAAGGGCCGACAACTCTCCCATCAGTTGAGCTATGACATCGTTTAGCTCCTGGCGGTCGGTGACACGATCTACCAGGGGAAAATATTTCTCGCGCATGGCGATCCAATCGACGCCATGCATCTTTCGGTCATAGAAATAGTCGCGCTCCAACCGCCAGGCGTCGATGAACAATTCACGAAACTCATCGCGTGGCTTGAGCGGGAAACTCCATTCGCTTAGATTCACACGAGCGTCTGTCAGCGCTTTGGGAACAATAAGCGCAGCCCCTTTTGCATCGGAGTCAAAAACATAGAACTCCTCGCCGCGCCTGACGAGCATCTTTTTCCCATTCTGCGATAACTCAAAGCCGTTTATTTCTCCGATGACAGTCTCGACCTCGATTTTATGAGTAATCTCAACCGCCTTGAGCGCCACCTTCGGTGGGAAATCGCCGGAACTATCCCGATCGAGCCAGAGCAATCGTTTGTTTGTGACTGCCAGTCCCGAATAGTTCCCCGCTGGAACCGGAAGCTCGTATAACCGGCTGATCAGTCCGTCACGCTCGATTTCGACCTTTACGGCTTCCGGCTTGGCCGTTGCGAGAGGCTCGTTCTTCGCGGCGTCTCCCTTGGGAGCCTCGCTCACTTTGGGAGTCTCGGGCGCCCTGGCGTCTTCCGTGGATAATTCGTCGGGCGGTTCGAACGGCGACCGCAACCCCTTTTTCAGACCGAGGGCGAGAATCTTCATCGAACGGTCGAAGTGTGGATCGGGTTGCCGCGGCCCCCAGGGCGCGGGCACGGAACTACGGAGATTTCGATCGGAGAGGAAATAGAGCCACTTGCCATCCGCGCTCCAGGCGGGGTTACCACTGTTATAGCGGTCTGAGGTTGCGGTGGTGATGGTCCCATCCTCGACGTTGTAGAGCTTGATTTGGTTGAATGTATTGTCGGCCGACTCCACATACGCAAGCCAACGGCTATCGGGCGCCCAGGAGAGATCATCCAAATTGTCATTCATCGATTGTACGATGAGCTTATTCGACTTCGAGCGCGTGTCATAAAGCCAGAGCCGTTGGTCCTTATCCCGATGAGCGATCCAGTTCCCGTCCGGCGATGGGCGGCCGTCCCATCGCAGAATCTTGGCGTCTGTGGTCAATCGTTCCGGGCTGCCGATTCCAGAGGCGGGGAATTTCCAGAACTCAAGCTCACCTGATTCGCTGGACAGGGCAAGGATGGACTTCCCATCGGGCATGAAAAGCGCGTTGCGATAGCGCACCCCGGGTTTGGCTGCGACGGTTACCAGTCTTCCGGGTTTCGACGGCGCCACAAAGAGCATGCCGCGCGCCGTAAAGACGACGGCGGCGCCGTCGGGAGAGAGACTGGCGGTTGTCAGATACTCGATCGGGCGGCGAACCCATCGCTCTCGCAGATTGTCGAAATCTGAAACGAGCGTGATCGGAATAGCAGAGGTCTTACCGGAGCGGAGATCGAGCAGCCACAAATCGGCGCCATACTGATAGACAATCCTTCCGTCATTCTGCGACGGAGCTTGAATGTCCCATCCGCGATGTTTCGTATGTTGTCTCAGGTCTTTTCCGTCAGGATTCATCGACCAGATGTTCATCACGCCATCACGGTCCGAGGCGAAATAAACGCGCCCGTTCCAATACATCGGATGAGCCGAAGTCCCTGGATAATCCTTTGTCAGCGGAACAGCCTCACTACCGGGAGAAAAACGCCAGATGTTTTGCGCCGTCCCGCCCTGATATCGTTTGGTAGAGCTCCCCTGAAACGAAAACCGTGTGAAAAAGAGCGCTTCTCCCCGGGCATCGAAATCGCCCTCGCAAGCCTGCCACAAGGGGAGGATTTCCTGCTTTCCATCAAGAGACAACGCCACGAGCTTTGCGTTAGGCAAAGTGGAATAGCGATTGGCGCTATAGAGTATGCGGCCGTCACGCGTCCACCCGACAACCTGCGCTCTGCCCCCGTCCCAGGTGCGACGCACGGGCATCCCTCCATCGATCGAGATGGTGTATACCTCTGCCGGGCCTTCATATTCGGCGGTAAAAGCGACGGTCTTTCCGTCAGGGGAAATCGCCGCATATGTTTCCTGACCCGGGTGCGAAGTCAGCCTTCGCGCGGCGCCTCCTTCGATCGGAACGATCCAAAGATCGCCTTCCGCTGTGAAAACGATGGTCTTCTCATGAATTGATGGATTACGATAATAACCAGCGCGCGGCTCGGCGACAGCCAATGTGACAAGCGCCATCAGGCATACAAGGTATCGCATGTGTCTCTCCTCGAAAAACTGTTGTCAGAAAAAGCGTGAGTCGCCTCGAAATGAATGGTTTCTGGCTCGCCGCGAAATAATACTCCTCAACGACTTTGCGAACCAGGTTTTCAGGATCTTGATTCTCGTTTATGGCCCTCTTCCCTCTTCCCTCTTCTCCTTTTCCTTGCTCGATCCTTACTTTTGCGCCTCGCCGCATTCCTCATCCCGACCGTAGCTTTATCATCCCGCGCCGGGAATCCTCCACCCACAGGCCGTTAGGCTTGAGTGGAGAGGGTAGATTGACTGTGAACCAGGGCTGCGTAATGTCCCCCTTGGGCAAGCAGTTCCTCGTGCGAACCTCGTTCCACTATCGCGCCTTTGTCCAGCACCAGAATAAGGTCGGCGTCGCGGATTGTGCTGAGCCGGTGCGCAATCACGATCCTCGTGCAATGCAGATCCGCGAGATTCCGGTGAACCTGACTTTCCGTGACCGTATCCAACTCGCTGGTCGCTTCGTCGAGCAGTAGAATTACGGGCTGACTGACGAGCGCCCTGGCCAGCGCCACACGCTGCCGTTGTCCACCCGAGAGCGAGGCGCCACCGTCGAGGAGCATAGTTTCGTATCTCATCGGCATGCCCAGAATGTCATCGTAAATACAAGCCAGCTTGGCCGCTTCGACCACCTCCGCCATCGGAATACTCGGGTCTTTGAGCGCGATATTCTCCCGAATCGTCGAGCCAAACAAGAACGACCGCTGTGTGACAACGCCGCATTGCTGGCGCACTGAGTTAAGATCGAATCCCGCGAGATCATGGCCGTCATAAAGAATGCGCCCGGATGAAGGTTGATAAAGGCCCATCATCAGTTTGGCGAGCGTGGATTTCCCCGCCCCGGATCGCCCCACGATAGCTACTTTTTGGCCGGGCGCAATCTTGACCGAGATATCCCGCACTCCTGCCGGGGTAAGCGGCCCATAACTAAACGACACATTTTCCAGCTCGATTTCGCCGGCGAGCGATTCAGCTCTGGAGACTTTGCT
Organism: Blastocatellia bacterium; assembly: GCA_035714085.1. GTDB lineage: Bacteria > Acidobacteriota > Blastocatellia > RBC074 > RBC074 > JAJVID01. Next base: position 17,031 of record DASTMP010000081.1, on the reverse strand, counting down.
TCTATCTTGTTCCGGTGAAGCTTTGAGTACGTCATCAAGCCGCTCGATGTAACTACGAAGCGATTGCAGCTGCAACGCGGTGGAGACGAGCGTCGAGATCGGGCTGAGGAAACCGCTCGCCAGCGCGTTCAGCGCGAGCATCGCGCCCAGATTGAGCGCGCCATCCAGCACCTGGAATCCGCCATACGCCAGTACCAGTAGCGGCGCCCCCAACCGCAACGCGCTCATCAAAGAGTCGACCGCGGCGCTTAACCGCCCGCGCTTTAGCGAGACATTCAGCTCATCCACGAACAGATTCGACCATTGCTCAACTGCGCGATTTTCAGCGCCGCCGGCTTTCAAGGTCTCGACCCCGGCAAGCATTTGCACCAGGTAGCCTTGCGCTTTCGATTGCGTCTGCAAATCCTGAGACATCAGTTCCTGGTAGCGTCGGCGAGACAGGAGGAAAACACACGCTTGCAGCAAGCCCAACATGACCACAAGCGCGCCAATCGCAGGACTGGTAATCAGCAGGATCACCAGATACAGGCTCGCCAGCGCGCCATCTAGCAGGCCGGAGAGCACGCTTGAGGTGAGCATCTCCCGGATCTGCGAGTTACTGTTGACCCGCATCATCAGATCGCCTCCCGAACGCTGCTGAAAGAAAGCATAAGGCAAAGAAACAAGATGTTCTAGAAAACCCAGCGTCATCTCCGTATCAAGGCGCGTGCGAAGATAAAGCAGCAGGTGTGATCGGATGAGCGAGGCGAGGAAGTGAAATAACACTATCGAGAAAAGCCCGATGATCAGAACGTTGAGCAGTTGATTGTCACCGTGCGGGATCACGCGATCCACCAGCAGCCCCGTCAATACCGGGACGGCGAGCGCGAAAAGCTGGAGGAGAATCGACATGACCACGATCCGCGGCAACTGCCCCGACTGGCCGATGATGCGCTTGACGTAGCTCCATATCACCGGCCTTCGGCCGGCGATTGGCCGGAATTCATCAGCCGGCTTAAGTGTCAGGGCCACTCCTGTAAACGAACGGCTGAATTGCTCCATCGGCACAAAGCGCGGGCCGCTAGCCGGGTCAACAATCTCGACGCCATCCTTGCGTAACCTCTGGAAGACGACAAAATGCGCGAATTCCCAATGGAGAATCGCGCCTTTGTCCAGATATATCAAAGCGTCGAGATCGAGCTTGACGCCACGACCGCGCAATCCGTACCAGCGTCCGGCGTTAAGCAGTGACAGCGCATTCACGCCGTCACGGCTGCTGACGCCGGTCACATCACGAAGTTCGCTGAGCGGAACCTGCTTGCCATAGTACGCCAGCACCATCGCCAGGCAGGCTGCGCCACATTCGGTGGTTGATAGTTGCTGAATGAAGGGAATCTGCCGCGCCGCGCTCTTGGCTTCGAGCCTGCGCAAGGCGGGAAAACGATCGATGAGCGCCTCTGTAGCCTTCGCGCTATTCATCCCCGCCTCCGAACACCGCCTTCAGACCTGGCGCAAGCGCCAACAAAATGCTTTCCGAGCCCACGCGGGCTTCGGCCGTGCCAGACATCCCGTCGTGGTATTCGCGCCAACGGCCATCAGCCTCGAATTTTCGCGCCGGTAAACGAGCCTGTACGATGACCGACGCGCCCTGCAGCGCGAGCGAATCGGCGATCTCCTGTCCCAGGAAGCGACGAACTTCGTTCGGACCTATGACCTCGTTTCCGATGGAATCAATCGTCAGACGCTGGTAGGCGTAACGAAACCCGGTTAATTCTAGCCGTAGCGGATTGCCGGGTTTGAGTAATGGGCGATAATGTCCCGGCAGAATCGCGACGACCAGGAGAGCATCGTCGTCTCCGACAATGCTCAGGAGTAACTCGCCCGAGACAACCTGCTGATTGGGGCGAATGCGAATGTCTCTCACGACACCGGCGCGGGGCGCTCCCACTGAGCGTTCGTTGAGCCGTTTTTCAGCGGCGCCTATTTGCGAGCGGACTGTCGCGAGCTGCTGCTGAGCCGTCGGGTCGCCCGGGTTTTTGAGCCAGCTGATTTGCTGTAAATTCAGTTCCCGCTGAAGGCGCTCTAACTCAATCCTTTCCTGCCCGTCATTGAAGCGCAGCAGCAGTTGATGAGCTTCGACGCGCTGCCCGGGCTGGACGGCGATCTCAGTAATTGAGCCGCCCGTCAGCGCGGTGACAATGGTCCGCCCTTCGTCCCTGATGACGGCAGTCCCGGTGGCATATTCATTGATTCTTCCGAAAACGACATAGATGGAGCCCGCCACCAGCACAGCTACCAAAAACCAGTAAGCCCAGTTCGTCCATCGGGAGGAAATGCGCAGTAGATCGCCCTGAGCGCGGCCGCCAATGAAATGGCGCTCCAAGGCTTCTTCACGGAAAATGGTTGACTGGCTTCGCAACGCTGACCTCCTCTGAATAGTTATCCCAGCTCAAGCGATGAATAGCTCATCTCAAATAAGATGAGGACTGAGTCTGCGAATGATTTGAGGGCGAACGGGCAGCCAGCGACACAAGCCCACTTCCACCTGATTTAATCTGCCCTTTCAAAGCGGTAGGTATTTTCAACTTTGCCTCGACAATCAGTTCTTGTGATATCGCGGCCACTCCCGGAGAAAGATGCTCAATCGCCGCCGGGATTTCGATGTTCAACTCTTCAAGGTAAAAGTTGATGGCCGAGCCAATCGCCACGGCAGCCCGGTTCGAATCCGGGATGGCGAATCTAACCCACAAATCATCGGTTCGCATCAGGCTGATGATCGGAGCGCCAGAACGGACGGCAGCTCCCGCATCAAGGTATCGCGCAGCGACCGTTCCCTCAAAAGTCGCTCTGATCACTGTATTGGCGAGCGATTCCCTGCTCTGCTCGACCCGCGCCATCTGCTCGGCAATATGCGCGCGCGCTACATCCCGGTTGGTCTCTGCCTTCTCGACTTGAACTCTGGCCGTGGCCAGATCCTCCTTTGAGAGCACGCCCGATTCTACAAGCGCTTCCCGCCGGGCGTAGCGGGACTCAGCGTCTTTGAGTTCCACCTGCGCATTACGCTCTTCAGCCTGAGCCGATCGCAGGGCGGCTTGCGCCATCTCCAATTGCTGGGCGATCGAAGACGATTCGATTCTGGCAATGACGGCGCCGGGTTTCAGGTGATCGCCGAGGCTCGCGTAAATCGCCTCCAATCTGCCTTCGGATCGGGCGACAATGTCTGCCGATTGGCGCGCGAAGATCACCCCTAAATATCGGGCGCCGGGCGGCTGCCCTTCTGCTGACCGAGCGACCGCATCCGGCACTGGTTTGATGGCGGAGCTTGATGTCGGGACTGTTGACGCCGGCGGAAAATCTATAATTTTATTGTGACGTGGGCTACGGCCGGCGCCAATCAGGGTGGCTAGCCCGATTCCCGCGGCCAACATGAACAACATAACAATAAGAGAGTTGAATGATCGCAACATCGTCTTTTCTTTAATGTGAGTCACGTTGATTACAGGCGTCGCGTCGGCGCATCTAGCGCCAGCACGGAGGGGACGCGCGCCGGTTCTGCTATGCGCAGTAGCTCATAGCCGATGCCCGCCAGCCCGGTCATCAAACCGGGGGATTCGACGTCGAGCGGGACGCCACAGAGCCATCCATCTTTATCAAAGCTTTTGAGGATCATAGCCGCCATACGACCTGCCTGAGCTAACCATTGCGGCTCATCTAGGATTCGACCGGCTTCTAATAGCAATTCAAGATTGCCAAGATCGCCGTGACATAGCGAATGATTCCCGCCAAAACCCAGCTCCGAAGTAGTTCGCAGCGCAACATCAATCTCTGCGCGGATCTCCGCATCGTCGATATGCCGGAGCGAGCGCAAACGCGCCAGCCCGATCCCCGGCGCGCCGTGGCACCATGCTGTCGTAAATTTCTCTTCCGCTTGACTGTTTTTCGTCGTTTTGCTTGAGGACTCAAATTCACGCAGGTCAGGCCAATTCCCAGCTTCAGCCGAGAAAATGCTACGCTCGTAGTCGATGGCCGCGAGCGCGGCTCTTCGAAAGCGATCCTCGCCAGTCAACGCTGCTAGTTCCAGAAGCGCCCATGCCATGCCGGCCGCCCCGTGCGAGAATCCGGCCAGTGGCCCTGTCGCAGGAAACTGTGGCGTCCAACCGATACCCCGCTCCATCGATCGGGCCCGGACAAGTAGCCGATCCCCGCATCGGAACGCCGCAGCGCGCGCGCGATCAGACGGGGCGTAACGACACAGGCTGATTAAGCCGCCAATGCATCCGGCCGCCCCACCGATCACGTCAAATGTTTCATCTTGCTTGATAAGATCAGGGAGCAGTCCGACCAGTTCTTCAGCCTGAGCCAACAGTTCCGATTCATTCCACAGCGCGCCCAGATGTGTCAGGGTGTAGATAACCCCGCCCCATCCATCAAAGGCTCCTATCGACGTCAAATGGGACCGATTCTGCTCCACCTGACGATTGATGGTCGTCAGGGCAGCTCGTGAGAGTTCGGAGTAACGCTCTTCTCCGGTTATTGCGCCAAGATAAGCAAGAAACAGCGTGACCCCCGGCAGTCCATTGTAGAGATCCAGCCCCAGCGGCGCGAGAGACCAGATTTCTTTCGCCGTGAGCGTCAAACCGATCCAGGTGGCGTCGCCTTCGCCCTGTAACGCCAGATCTCCTAGACGGTCGCCAACAGCCCGAGCCGCCGCCAACAGGCGCATCCGGTCAGGCGCCGGCTGCGACTCAGAAAGACTATGACTCGCCCGTCGGGGGCCTACGCTGCCCATAGCCAACGCCGTGAGCGAAGCCCGGATGAACCAGAGCTGTTTCGTGAGGTCTTCGTCACTAAGCTGCCGCACTCGCCGCCGAACAAAAGCCAGGCCTGGTTCCTCAAAGAACTCGGCGATCCGCTCACCTGAACTGCTCCATAAGTCTCGCGAATCGGGACGTGTCGTGAAGATCGGAACGTCGTTTCTCCAAAGGTCTTCCCGCTCGGCTGGAATTATTCTGGCCAGTTCGGGAATCTGTTCGACGTTGGCCCACAGCCGGTCAAACGAATGGTCGCGGTCAAGGGCGTCACGCAACACGTCAGGATGAAAGCCTTCGGCGAGCAACAAACCATAGGTTCGCGTCGAGCGAAGGATGGCGCGCACTTCATCCTTAGCAAAGCGGGCCAACGGGCCGTTCTCTCCAAGCAGTTCATCGCGGCGCCTCAGCAATGTCTGGTAAATCTTCGTGAATCCGGCGGCTATTGCTTCCACATATTCCAGCGCATCGACTGGGTTTCCGTTCAGCGTTGGGCGGTTATTCCCTCCAGGCGTCTCCACCGGCTTGAGAATCAACCGCATTTCATCTGTACCAACGCCACCCCACTGTGTGATCTTCGGCATCATCTGCCCAGCCGCTGCGCCCAGGCCACTGAAATCGATTCCCTCCGACTCTTTGGTCGCCCATGTGCGATGAGGGAGCATTCCGACACGCAAAACGGAGTCATTTAGTGTTCGCGAAGCGAGTTGGTCGGCATGTTCGAAGCCCAATCCTCGCACACGCGGGTGGAAGAGCGACTCCAGGTCGAGCAGAACCGGGTGCTCGCCGAAGGCGACGAGGTTCTCGAAGTGAAAATCTGACGCCGCCACCGCATAGAGAAGCGCAAGGTAGCCGCCCTGTCGCTCATAAAAACGCCGCAGCTCGTCCGGGGAGGCGCAACCTCGGGCTTCGATGAATTCGACCCAGCCATGGGCGCCGCAATTGAGGATCTTCAGCGTGTGGAATGGCGAGTGATCGCTTCTCACATTCAGCCAGGCTAACAGTTCCTGAAAATGGATATCGCCTGCCAGCGACCTTGGCTTATAGACCACCCGAAAACCAGAACTGAACTTCGCGATCATCACCGATCTCCCGCCTCGATGGCTGTCGCCTGCGCCGCCGTCCAATGCCACAAGAAAGCCCGGGTCCTTTTCCGGACTGAAGGTGGCTCGCATGGCCTCCCAATCAGCGCACAGGCGCCGAAGAAATTCGAGGCTAAAGTGAACCCAGTTATCAATACAGACAATTAGTTGACGGGCAAGAACCGGATATTCAGTGAAAATGGCTAGCGATGTCTCACGCTGGCGCAGGCGCTCAACAAAGCACTGAAATCGCTCTTCTGTGGTATCCCCCTTCAGTAATCCTTGCAGACGGGCAATATTGAGTTCCAGGACCAGAGTGCGGCCCAGCTTCATGAGCAACTGTCCCGGCAGATTTGCATACAGCGCATCTTCAATCTTGTCCGGATCGAAGGGGAGAAAAGAGCGCGTCTGGATGAGCGGCTCGATTCCCTCACGCAGGCGGTCGCGGGCTTGATCAATCAATGGCTCGACTGCGTGCAAGAATCCAACCGTTTCTCTCCCGCGTAACGCCTCTGGGAAAGAGAGGGAATGAGCCGCAGCGGGACGAGAAAATGCCTGGGCGAATTCCGCCAACCATTCAGGTATGGGAAGGCGATCGCGCACCGCCTCAATCGGCTCACCGAGAAGTCTTCGAAACTCATCCTCGTTGATTCCGGCCATCGCCAAATGCCGGGCAAAGTGGGAGTCCGTGGTGAACGTAAATTGCGCTCGCCATTGCCGCAACCGCCGCTCGGCTCTCTCGCTGTCACCTTCATTCAGAGGCTTGCGCTGAGCGGCGTGTAGCGATGCGATTCGTTCCGCCGCTGTGGTCGCATGGTACCAAGATACAGCCTGCAAGTGAGTTTGATCCATATTGTTTGCCACTACCCCGCAACATTTTCCTTGCTGCAAAACTGTCCACGACACATTCGAGACAATAACTGGGGAGGCCCTAGGCCCCCCCATTGTTCAGAACTCGACCTGTCTATTGGCAACCTATTATTATGTAGGTATCGCAAATTCTCACGCTATCACAGCAACAGATTGCGGGGTTGGTGTTGGTTGTCTGGAATCCGCCTGCCACTGCGCCTAGCTCATCATCCGTCAGCCCGATGAGCCCCGCGGGATGGTCAGGCAGCAAGGCCTTCTCAGCTTCACTGAGGCTCAGTCTGTACTCGGGATCTTTCCAAGCGCGAATAATATCCACATTTTTCATTTAAATACTCCTTTGTTATTTGTTAGGTTGGTTATCGAGCGTCTCACCGAAACGGCTTCGCATGCTCACCGGATGGCTGAGATTGGGGCCAATCGGCGAGTCGGTTACACACTGCTCAAGCAGAGATGTTGCTGAACTTTCCGCCTTATTACCGCCGACCAAAAATTTTAGCCATACATTACTATCAGCATTGAGGACCAGATGTTTGGTTTATTTTCAACAGAACCCGATCTCCTCTCCATCCAAGCCTACTGCTCTGGATGGAGCATCCATCGAGTTGAAAGGGGACGATGAGACTTGACGATCAACGCGCCAGGGCTCATCCTACTCTCAGCTCTGAAATAGCTCAGTGGTAGAGTGGCCCCCCTCTTGGACCCGCTGGAATCAGGTTCGAGCCCTGCATTCAGAGCTTTCCTGCCTCACGAGCTTGGTAGACAGTCAAGAATTCCTCTGTAGGTTGGACAACCTACGGCGCATTTTCCAAGGAACGCCCCAAATGAAAAGCAAATTTATAAACGGCCTGATACTGAAACTTTCAGTATTACTGCTCTTCTGCCTTTTTCTCCCTCAGGCAAAGTGTGGCGGAGCTGTTAGGGCTGTTCAAGGCGGCGCTCCCGCCCGCCCGCCCATTCGGCAAATAGATTTCAATCGCGACATCCGCCCAATACTCGCCGACAAATGCTGGAGGTGTCATGGCCCTGACGCGGCGGCGAAAAAGATCAAACTTCGACTGGATTCAGAAGAGGCCGCGACCGCCGACCTTGGCGGCGGCCGCCGCGCGATCGTTCCCGGCGCTGTTGAGCGGAGCCAGCTCGCGCGCCGCATCACCGAAAGCGATGAAGCGATGCGCATGCCGCCGGTTGATTCGGGCCGCAGCCTGTCGCGGGCGGAGATCGATCTGCTGCTCGAATGGATCAAACAAGGCGCGAAGTGGCGGAAGCACTGGTCGTTCATCGCGCCGGAAAGACCTTCATTACCGCGGATCAAAAATAGAGATTGGCCGAAGAACGCAATCGATTATTTTGTGTTGGAGCGGCTGGAACGCGAAGGGCTTGCGCCCGCGCCTGAAGGGGATCGCGCGACCTTGATTCGCCGAGTGTCGCTTGATTTGACGGGACTGCCGCCCACGCCGCGTGAGATTGATGATTTCCTCAACGACAAATCGCCGAAAGCTTACGAAAAGGTCGTTGATCGCCTGCTCGCAAGCCCGCGTTACGGCGAGCGAATGGCGATGCGATGGCTGGACGCCGCGCGGTACGCCGACACGAACGGCTATCAAATCGACGGCGACCGCAGCGCCTGGCCCTGGCGTGATTGGGTGATCAAGGCGTTCAACCAGAACAAGTCGTTCGATCAATTCATCGTCGAACAACTGGCGGGCGATCTGCTGCCGAACGCGACGCTCGATCAACGCATCGCCACAGCCTTCAACCGTAATCATCGCATCAACGCCGAGGGCGGCATCGTGCCGGAAGAGTACCGGATCGAATACGTTGTCGACCGCGTGGATACGACGTCAACCGTTTTTATGGGCCTGACGATGGGCTGCGCGCGCTGCCACAACCACAAATACGACCCGTTCACGCAGAAGGAGTTTTACCAGCTTACGGCTTATTTCAACAGCATTGACGAAGACGGGCATTCGTTCGACCAGGGCAACTCTCCACCGGTGATCACCGCGCCGACTAAAGAGCAGCGGCTTCGGTTGCGGCGTATGGATCAGGAAATCGCGGAAGCTGAATCGAAATATAACTCTCTCAGCCGACGAGCGACCGTATCCGAACGACGCTGGGAGAAATCGCCGCTCGCTTCGGGCAAAGATAAAGCCAATCTACATTGGTTCCCGGACGACAAGTTGATCGCGCGTATCGCGATGGACGAAAACGTCGCGCCCATCTTTAACAAATCCGACCGCGCGTATCACGATCAAAATGACGGGCGGAAAACCGAGACCGAGCGTAAGTTCGAGATTGGTTTCAAAGATGGATCGCCGCGCTACGTTGAATCTCCGTTGGGCCAGGGCGTGGCGTTCGATGGCAAGCTCTATTTCGATGCGGGCATTCACGCCGACTTCCGCTACAAATCGACCTCCAGGGATTATCGCGAACGCTTCACCATCGCGGCCTGGGTCTATCCCGAATCGGAGCAGAGCGGCTCGATCATCACCAAAGTCAGCGACAGCCCTGTTGAAGTCGAGAACAACGTCCCGCGCGCAGAAGGCTACGGGCTGTATTTCATCAACGGCAAAATCCATTTCAATATGGTTTTTCGCTGGGGCGAGGATACGCTGCGCGTTGAAACCGAAGAAGCGCTGCCACTACGGCAATGGCGTCACGTCGCGGTGGTCTTTGACGGTTTGAAGTCGTGGGAAGATCGCCTGCGAATCTTCGTCAACGGGCGTGAAGCGAAGTTGAAATTCAATCAGCGAAACTTCTTCCTGTTTATGGGCGGCGCAATGAATACGCTGAAGATCGGCGCTGGCGGCGGGCCGCAATTCCGTTTCAAAGGCGCAATTGACGAAGCGAGGATCTACAGCCGCGCGCTGGACGTCGATGAGATAGCCTCACTGGCTTGCGCCGATCCGCTGGAAAAGATCTTGGCGATTCCGGCGCCCAACCGCACGCGCGCGCAGGCGTTGAAGCTTCACGGCGCTTTTATGGCGCAAGCCGCGCCGAATGAGTTGAAGCAGGCGCGCGACAGGGTGATCGAACTGAAGCGACAAAGACAGAGCTTCGAGGACGACCTTCCAACTTTGATGGTGATGGAGGAGATGGCGCAGCCGCGCCCCGCGTTCCTGCTCAAACGAGGCGCTTACGACGCGCCAACCGAAAAAGTAGCGCGCGACGTCCCGGCGGCGTTGCCGCCGATGCCTAAAGGCTATCCGAACAACCGCCTCGGTTTTGCGAAATGGCTGGTCAGCGCGGAACATCCGTTGACATCTCGCGTCGCCGTCAATCGCTTCTGGCAAATGCTATTCGGCGAAGGGCTGGTCAAAACGGGCGAGGACTTCGGTTCGCAAGGCGAATTGCCTTCGCATCCGGAACTGCTCGACTGGCTGGCCGTCACGTTCAGAGACGGAGAGACGCAAAGACGTAGAGGCTGGGACGTGAAAGCGCTGCTCAAAACAATCGTCATGAGCGCGACCTATCGACAGTCATCGAAGCTTACGCCACAAATGCAACAGCGTGATCCCGACAACCGTTTGTTGGCGCGCGGGCCGCGTTTCAGACTGCCGGCGGAGATAATCCGCGACCAGGCGCTCTTTGTCTCGGGATTGCTGATCGAGAAGATCGGCGGACCTTCGGTCAAACCTTATCAGCCCGACGGTTTGTATAAAGACATGGCCTTTTCGGGACTCACCGGTTACGACCGCGACAAAGGCGAAGGCTTGTGGCGGCGCAGTCTTTATACATACTGGAAACGCACGGCGCTGTCGCCGGCGATGCGTGTCTTTGACGCTTCGGCGCGCGAATTCTGCACGGTGCGCGACACCCGGACCAATACGCCGCTGCAATCGCTTAACTTGATGAACGATGTGACCTACATCGAAGCGGCGAGAATGCTGGCGCAGAGAATGTTGACTGAAGGCGGCGCGACGCCACAGGAACGACTGGCATGGGCGTTCCGTCTGATTACATCTCGCCTGCCCGGCGATCGGGAGTTACAAGCGCTTCTGCGGAATCTGGAGAAACAAAATGCGAGCTTCAGTCAGCGCCCGCAGGACGCCGCCAAACTCCTGGCCGTAGGCGAGAAACGAAGCGATGAGAAATTGAACCCGGTTGAGCTGGCGGCGTACACGGCGACCGCGAGTTTGATCCTCAACCTGGATGAAGTGATTACCAAACAATAATGCGAGGCCATTGATGGACCCGGGAATTGAAAATCAACTTATGATGACGCGCAGGCATTTCTTCAGCAAATTCGGGCTCGGCGTCGGCACGGCCGCGCTCGCCTCGTTGTTGAACAAGAGCGATTTCGCGAAAAGCGACGACGCGCAAACCGGCCTGCCCGGCCTGCCGCATTTCGCTCCGAAGGCGAAGCGCGTGATTTATTTGTACCAGGCCGGCGGTCCATCGCAGATCGATCTTTTCGACGCGAAGCCTCAGCTTGAAAAATATCGAGCGCAAAATCTTCCCGAATCAATCCGCATGGGACAACGGTTGACCGGAATGACCGCGTACCAGTCGAACTGGCCGGTCGCGCCTTCGGCGTTCAAATTCGCGCGACATGGAGAATCCGGCGCGAGTTTGAGCGAGTTGTTGCCCCACACGGCTAAGATCGTCGACGAGATCAGCTTCATCAGATCAATGCGCACGGACCAGATCAACCACGACCCGGCGATAACATTTTCGCTTACGGGATTTCAACTTGCCGGAAGGCCGAGTCTGGGATCGTGGATCGCTTACGGCCTGGGCAGCGAGAACAGAGATCTGCCCGCCTTCGTCGTGATGATCTCCATCGGGCGAACGGGAGGAGACCAGCCGCTCTACGACCGTCTATGGGGCAGCGGCTTTCTGGCCTCGCGTTATCAGGGCGTGAAATTTAACAATGGCCCCGACCCGGTTCTATATTTGTCGAATCCGCCAGGCATCAACAAAGAAGATCGCCGGCGCTTTCTGGATGACCTGGCTGAGCTGAATCAGATCAATTCGGGGGAATATGGCGACCCTGAAATCCTGTCGCGCGTCGCGCAATATGAAATGGCTTATCGAATGCAATCTTCCGTGCCCGAACTGACTGACCTGTCGAAAGAGTCTGAAAAGACCTTTGAGCGTTATGGGCCGGACGCGCGCACGCCGGGCACATTCGCATTCAACTGCGTTCTGGCGAGACGGATGGCCGAACGTGGAGTCCGCTTCATTCAACTCTTCCACCGCGGCTGGGATCAGCATGGGGATTTACCCAGGAACATCGCGAAACAGGCGCAGGATACAGATCAGCCTTCCGCCGCGCTGATTATGGATTTGAAAGATCGCGGGATGCTCGCCGACACGCTGGTTGTCTGGGGCGGAGAATTCGGCCGCACTGTCTATTCACAGGGCAAGCTGACCGAGACCAATTACGGCCGCGACCATCACCCGCGCTGTTTTACCGTCTGGCTCGCCGGCGGAGGAATCAAGCCCGGCGTCACGATAGGCGAGACTGACGATTTCAGCTACAACATCACGCGCGATCCGGTTCACGTACACGACCTGAACGCGACGATCCTCCATTGCCTGGGTATTGATCACACACGGCTGACTTACAAATTCCAGGGCAGATATTTCCGGCTGACCGACGTCGAGGGAAATGTCGTGAAGCCTATTCTCGCATAAACCGCAGAGACCGCAGATTTGGAAGATGAGCAAATAGGCGCGGAGAAATCCCGTTATCAAAGCTGTGCTACCTTAATGGAGCTGCACTACCTTAATAGATATGAAATGGTTGAAATCCCGTCTGTCTTCAGCAAAAGAACAGGTCGGTGAAAAGTGGAAAGCCGCTTTCATCGTTATCGGCGCTCTTCTGGTTCCCTTCATAGTTTGGAAAGTCCCCGAGTGGCAGGTCCGCGCCTATCACGGAAGGCTTGATGCGAGCGCGATAAGCAAGCTCACGCCCCAAGAACTCATCCAACTTCAAAAAGACCTTATCACCGCTGAAAACAACGCCCGAGTGACCCTCGCTCAAATCGTCGGCGGCCTTGTCGTGCTTCTCGGTCTTTACGCCACGTTCAAGAACGTCAGGGTTGCCGAAGAAGGAAAGCTGACAGAGAGGTTCAGCAAAGCCGTTGAATTGCTCGGAAACGATAAACTTGATGTCCGTTTAGGCGGAATTTATGCGCTTGAGCGGATCGCGCGGGATTCGCTGAAAGATCATTGGGCAGTGATGGAAATTTTGACGGCTTTTGTTAGAGAGCAGTCAAGAAAAACCCATGGGGGCAAGCTGGAACGTTTAAGCGACTCCGGTGAGGAGATGGACGCGCATATTCGCAATAAAAAGCCGCCTGCTGACATTCAAGCAGCGCTGACTGTGATCGGGCGACGCAAGTGGACCGATCAGGAAAAAACCCATCAACGCATTGACCTCCGCGATTCGTTTCTCATAAGGGCATACCTTAGTGGAGCAAATTTGCGAAGAGCATTGCTATCTAATACGGACCTCACAAAGGCAAACCTTATCTCGGCAGACCTCACAGAGGCTAGTCTTTGGGGGGCAAAACTCAACGATGCCTTTCTCAGAAAAACAAGGCTAATCAAGGCAAACCTGTCCGATGCCGATCTCAGCAACGCCACTCTCGAATATACGAAACTTCAAGAAGCCGATCTCAGAGAAACCAAACTCCCAACCCTGATAAACGTAGACCTCAGCGCTTCAATCGGGCTTACTTGGGAACAAATCTCCGAAGCCGCCATAGACGAAACAACAAAACTTCCACCCGAATTGGAAAAACGACGAAGGACAGAACAAGAGAAAAAGTGAACTTTCGGGGCGTTGGCGCAACAATGGCCCTGAGCATTGATTTCACGTGAGAGATATGCTTACAATGTAAGCATAATGAGGCATATAGAAAAAGATTCAATCGGTGAGTTCGAGCAGATGGTGTTGCTGGCGGCCCTGCGCCTCAGAGATGGAGCGTACGCCGTCACGATCCGCCGGGAGATCGAACGTAGGACCGGAAGGTCAGTGTCACGCGGGGCAGTCTATATCACCCTCGACCGCCTCGAGAAGAAAGGCTACCTCACGTCATACCTGGCCGACTCGACGGCTGAAAGAGGCGGACGAGCCAAACGGTACTATCACGTTAAGCCCGTGGGGGAGGCTGCGCTCAAAGACTCGTGGGTCGCCATGCGCAAGATGTGGGAGGGCTTAGAGCCTGTGGTCAGAAAAGTATGAAAAATACCCCCTCGCCTCCCGATATTGCGCTCTTCCTGCTACGCCTGACCCTGCCTGATGATGTGCAAGAGTCAGTGATTGGGGATTTAGAAGAGGAAATGGCTGCGCTGACGGGGTGGAGTTCTCTCCGCGTCCGCCTCTGGTTCTTCTGGCATGCGACTGTCATCTCCGGCCACTACTTCATTGACCGGCGCTCAAGAAAGACTCATAGACGTTCCGTCTCAAGCCTGGAAGAGGCGGGACGGGAATATTCGACATCCCAAGCTGAAAAAAGGAAAGGGGTTGGATCAATGTCTTCTGTCTGGCAAGACCTGCGCTACGGGTTGCGGCTCCTGAGAAAATCTCCCGGCTTCACCGCCGTGGCGGTGATTTCGCTCGCGCTCGGCATCGGCGCCAATACGGCTATCTTTCAACTGCTCAACGCCGTCCGATTGCGGTCGCTTCCGGTGCGGAGTCCGAATGAGCTTGCTGAGGCGAAAATCGCCAACAGCGATAGCCGCTCGGGCAACTTTTCGAGCTCGCACCCCTCGATCACCAACCCACAGTGGGAATACATCCGCGATCATCAGGAGGCGTTTTCGGGCGTCTTTGCCTGGAGTGAAGACACGTTCAATCTCGCCAAGGGCGGGCAAGTCCGCCCCGCCCGAGGCATGTGGGTGAGCGGCGATTTTTTCAAAGTCCTCGGCGTCGCGCCTGTTTTGGGACGCGTCTTTACAGCCGCCGATGACAAACGGGGTTGCGGGACCGGCGGCGTCGTCATCAGCCACTCATTCTGGCGCCGTGAATTCGGCGGCGCGACGGGCGCGGTCGGCGGCAAGCTCACGCTAGATGGCCAGCCCTTCGAGATCATCGGTGTCACGCCGCCCGGTTTCTTCGGCCTCGAAGTTGGGCGCTCTTTCGACGTCGCCGTTCCCATTTGCGCGGAGCGGACGATCAAAGGAGAGTACTCCCGGCTCGACCTGCGCCATGGCTGGTGGCTGACAGTGATGGGACGCTTGAAACCGGGATGGACGATTGATCAGGCCGGCGCTCAATTGGCCGCGATCTCGCCGGCGTTATTCCAAGAAACGTTACCTCCAATTTACAACCAGTCCGGCAAGGATAACTATCTCAAGTTTAAGCTGGGCGCGTTCCCAGCCGGCTCCGGCGTCTCGAACTTGCGGGAGCAATACGAATATTCGCTTTGGTTGCTGTTGGGGATTGCCGGGCTGGTGCTGCTGATCGCCTGTGCGAATCTGGCCAATTTGATGTTGGCTCGCGCCAGCGTCC
Organism: Blastocatellia bacterium; assembly: GCA_035714085.1. Taxonomy (GTDB): domain Bacteria; phylum Acidobacteriota; class Blastocatellia; order RBC074; family RBC074; genus JAJVID01. The sequence continues at coordinate 1,828 of DASTMP010000081.1, read as the reverse complement.
GGGAACGCGAGATCGCGGTCAGACTGGCCCTGGGCGCTTCCCGCGGGAGACTCATTCGACAGTTACTGGCTGAGAGCCTGCTGCTGGCCGCCATCGGCGCCGTCATCGGCGCTTTCATTGCTCAAGGCCTCAGCCGCTTTCTCGTCTCGTTCATCAGCCAGCAGGGGCGCGCCCTCTTTCTCGATCTCAGTCCCGATTGGCGGCTCCTGGCTTTCATGGCCGGGCTTGCGGTCTTCACCTGCATTCTGTTCGGACTAACCCCAGCGTTTCGCGCGACTCGAACCACGCCGGGCGCGGTGCTGAAAGCCGGCGGCCGCGGTCTCACGGCCAGCCGCGAGCGATTCGGATTGCGCAGAATGCTGGTGGTGTCACAGGTCGCGCTCTCGCTTATCTTGTTGGTCGGAGCGCTCCTCTTCGCGCGCAGTCTTCAAAAAATCATGAACGTAGACCCCGGTTTTAAACAAGACGGGGTCCTGGTGGCGGAACTTGATTTTTCCAAACTCAAGCTCCCGAAAGACCGGCGTCTGACATACAAACAAGATCTGCTTGATCGTGTTCGCGCCATTTCCGGCGTGGATTCGGCGGCGGACGCTTTTATTGTGCCGATGAGCGGCAGCGGCTGGAACGACTCCGTCGAAATCCTGGGGTCTGATCCAATCAAAAGAGGCATCCCGATGTTCAACCAGGTCACGCCTGATTTTTTTAAGACGCTCGGCTCCACGATGGTTGCGGGGCGGGATTTCAATGACCACGATACGCTCACGGCGCCAAAGGTCGCGATCGTCAACGAGAGCTTTGTCCGTCAATTGCTTGACGGCCACGATCCGATCGGCAAACGATTTCAAGTCGAAACGCCGCCGGGAGAGCCCGCGCTGATTTATGAAATTATCGGGCTGGTCAAGGACACCAAGTACTACAATCTGCGTGAAAATTTTCGTCCGACGGCGTTTGTCGCCTCCTCCCAGGCCAAAGACCACGACGAAGACTCTCAGCTCATAATCAGTTCAAGCTTACCGGCCGGCGGCCTGACGGCGGCGGTCAGGCGAACGATCCTTGAAGCGAGCCCGGAAATAGACCTGGATTTTCATATCTTCAAAACACAAATCCGGGACGGTCTCCTGCAGGAGCGGTTGATGGCGACGCTCTCCGGATTTTTCGGACTTCTGGCCGTGCTGTTGGCGACTGTGGGGCTCTACGGAGTGCTCTCTTACACGGTCGCCCAACGCAGGAATGAGATCGGCATCCGAATGTCGCTCGGCGCGGACCGCTTGAAAATTTTGCGGTTGATTATGGGAGACGCCGGGATACTATTGGTGATCGGGTTGGGAGTTGGCCTATTACTATCTCTCCTGGGCGCGAAGGCGGCGAGTTCGATGTTGTACGGGTTAAAGCCGAGCGACCCTGTGACGATCACTGTCGCGATCGCAGCGCTCGGCGCCGTAGGAACTTTAGCGAGTTATCTCCCGGCGCGCCGCGCGGCAGGACAAGACCCGATGGCGGCGTTGCGAGATGAGTGAGTGCGGTCCGTCTATTGTCCGGATTGCGACACGGGCTCTGTTTCCGGCAACGCAAAGCTCATCAGAATGCCGCCCATTGAACAGGCGACAAACTGCCGTCCGTTGACGGCGTAACTGATCGGCGAGGCGTGGATATCGCCGCCGGTCTGCGTTCGCCAGAGCAGTTTCCCGGTCTGGGAATGGATCGCTAGAAAGTGGCCGTCTCCGGTGGTCGCAAAGGTCAGACCACCTGCCGTCGCGAGCAAGCCATTGCCGAGGCCCCCTCTCGATAGCCGATAGTCCCATTTGGTTTCGGCGGTCTCAGGATCGAT
>DASTMP010000080.1:0-27273 GCA_035714085.1 Blastocatellia bacterium | reverse complement strand
GCGTCCGACGCGCTCCGGCCCCGCGCGCCACAATTCGGCGTAGCGCGGCTGCGTTTGCGGCGGCTCGTCGCCCCAGGTGTAGATCTTCGCCTCCAACCCGCCGCGCGCCGCGCGCTCCCATTCGGCTTCAGTCGGTAGACGATAGGGTTTGTCGGCGCGCTCGCCGAGCCATGCGCAATAAGCCGCCGCGTCGAACCAACTCACGCTCGTGACCGGTTGATCAGAGTGATTGAAGCGCGCGTCGCTGAAGCCCGGCGGGGCTTGCCGTCCAGTCTCTTCAAAGAAAATGCGATACAGCCGATTGGTTACGGCCATGCGTCCGATGGCGAAACGATCCACCCAAACGCTACGCGCCGGGCGCTCGTTCGCCCCACCCATTTCGCAGCCCATCAGGAACTCGCCCTCCGGGATCACGACCATTTCTGTGTGGCTGAGTCGTTGAATTTGCTGTTGTCGTTCTGGCTTCATATGAGCGGATCTGTGAATTCTGAGAGGCGAGTGATGACTACTTCAAACACTTCAACCGCCACCTTTCTTTATCCTTAAGCTCTTTAGACGCAGGCGGGTGATTCAATACCATCCTCACCCAATCGAGGGGGCTGTCTTCTGTTAATTTTTGCGCGCCCCACAATTCCGGGGCGTCGTAGCCCAATTCGACCGCGCGTTTGCGATCGCGCGCGGCCGCCGCCGCATCCGTTTTTTTCCTTTCAAATGCTCGGGCGAAGTAATACATCGCGTTGGAAGGGTCGAGTTCGATGGCGCGATCGAGGTCTGAAGCCCCATCCCGGTGGCGTTCACGAAGCACGGAGCAGCGGAGGTAGTAGTAGTCGGCGTTTTCCGGTTCGAGCTGGATTGCCCGACTGAGGTCGGCGAGGATCTGGTCCATCACTTGGTATTCATTTTCATTGCGCTTCGTCTTGATCCCAACGAACCCGTCCAAATCCTGATGTTTTTCATCGAAGCATCGTTTCCATCGCTTCACACAGGCCGCTGCAGTCCTGGAACGAACGCTCTGGTATTCGGGCAGATCATCGGGAAGCGATTTCATGATGCGTTCGCCGAGAGTTATGACGTTCGGCCAGTTTCCAAGCGATTCGGCCTTGGCAAAACTTGCGAACATTTGACTGAACGCCAGTTCCCCGGCGGCGGCGCGAATGCCCTGGGCGATATCGAGGAAGGCCTGGTCGCGATTCGGCCACTCGGTCACCGGTCTCGCGTCCCTTGGCAGCGCCTGAAGTTTTCCGAAAGGCGCGCCTTTCCAATCCACGGGGCGCAGGATGACCGGGATCACGCGGGCCTCTCCCCCATCGTGCCGCTCCATCGCCCGCTTCACCTCGACATCGTAACAGTAATCGGAAGCCAGAAAGTCGCTGCTGATGAGAAGCAGAATGATGTCGGCCGCGTCGAGGCGCTCGTCAATCTCGCTGGTCCACTCCGTCCCGGCTCCGATCCGGCGGTCGTGCCAGGCCGTGATGAACTGGTTCCGCTTCAATGTGGACAGATGATTCGACAATTGATCTCGAAGCTCTTCGTCCTTATGCGAGTATGAGAAAAAGACTTCGATCGCTTTTCCGGGTTTTGCAGTCTCAGCCATGGTTACACCTCCAGGTAAAGGCGACAAATCCATATTCATCTGTCGGAATTATAGCGCAGCCAGTCGAAGATAAGCTGTTTGCCGCCGGGGCGAAACATCAAAACTGTGCGGAGGATTTATTCCTTCCTGGCGACGGCATACACAACATTCGTTTCCACCGCTCGCATCTGGGAGTTCCGCACATGCGAGAGATTTGCCTGGCGGACTCGCTCTCGCGCTTCGCGATCAAGTTGTTCAATCGTTCCTCGATATCCCGAACCTAATACGACTGTCCACCAATCATCCGGCGAGTCGAATGTCTGGCGCCCATCTTCGGCGACAACGTCCGAGGCGCCTACCTCAGCCTCTTTTAGCATTGCTTTGACTGACTGTGAATCACAAATCCTGTCCCAAGGGTTGAACCCTTTATAGAGATCAGGTCGCTCCATCCGTACTGTGTCCCAAAAGATCGTGTTTGCGGGCTCACAGAAATTTGGCCCCCAGGTTGTGATGGCGAGCTGTCCTCCTGGACGGACCATTCGCCAGAGTTCCCCTACCGCTCGAGACATATCCGGCACGAAGAAGATTCCGAAGACACAAATCACGGCGTCAAAGCTATTGTCAGGCAGACCAAGCTCTTCAAAGTCCCCGACCCGAAACTCGATGTTGCTGAGACCACGCCGCCCGGCTTTTGCGCGCGCAAGATCGAGAAGTCCCTTGGCCAGATCGACAGCTAAAACATAGCCGTCGGGAGCGACACGCTCCGCAGCCGGCAGCGCCGACGCCCCGCTGCCAGAGCAGACATCCAAAACGTGGGCGCCAGGTAGGAGGGAGAGTCGTTCGACGGTCCGTCGACCAAAGCGATCCCAGAATGACAGCGCAGGCTCATCGTAGTGATCCGAAGCCGCATTATAAGTCGCGGCCGCCTTTGCGCGAGCTTCTTCTTTGCTGATGGTCATTTCAACCACGGTCCTTTATTTTCGGGCCAGATCGATGAGGACGATGTCCGAGTTCTGCCGCACCCGGTCGAAGAGAATTTGGCGGCCGTCCGGCGAAACGTCAAAGCTCCTGATGGAATAGCCCGGCTTCAGGTTGGTGAGCTGGCGGCGCTGCCCGGTATCGAGATCTATTATCCAGAAGTTTTGATGAAAGTAGTCGCCGAGCATTGCAACCAGCCGCCTACCACGCGGCAGAAAGCGGTAACGATCGCCGCCTCTCAATACCCACAGCTCGGGCAGAGGAAGGGGGCGCTTCTCGGGAGTCACCGCCTTTACCTCATATCCTTGGCCTTGCGACAGCGCCACATAGAGGATCAAGCTGCCGTCCGGAGACCAGACGGGCAGCCGTGAGAGGCCATCTACAAGTCGAACAGGCGCCGCTCCGTCGACCGGCACTTTGAAGAGCCGGCTTCCATCACCCTCATCAGCCGCCACGGCGATGTACTTTCCGTCGGGGGACCACGACGGCGCGTCGCGTACATCCAGCGACGCCGCTAAGGGCCGCATATTGGCGCCGTCCGCATTCATCACGTATAGCCCGTTTCGCCCCTGCCGGCGGATGGAAAAGCATATCAACCGCCCGTCGGGAGATACCGCTGCGGGAGCGATCACACCTCCGTCGCTGCTGCGCCATAACTCTATAGTCTCGCCGCCCTGCGATTTCCATAAACTCTGCGCGCCGCCCTTCGACGATAGGAACACGACGTACTGCGGTCCGAACCGGGGCGCAACAGCTCGGGTGACGGGCAGCGGGAAGCGACGCACAGCCGATTCATCCACCATTTGGCTGGAAATTGGGATCGTCCAAAGCTCTCCGACCGGGCTGGCCACAGACGCTACAAGACGAGTGGCGCGACCGTCCAGCCCGACGGCTGCGGAAACTGACTCGTATTGATCCATGCCGAAGGTCACGCGATGTGGAATTCTTCGCTCGACGTCCATGGCATACAGCCAGAACCCAGACCCGTCCTCAGCAGTGGCCGAATAGATCAGCGTGCGATTGTCGATCAGCGCCGGATAGCCTACCTTGGAGTTGTGATGCGTCATTCGTTCCGGCTCGCCTCCGTCGGGTCGAATCCGCCACACATCCATTTCATTTGGCGGAAAGCCGCTCACAAAATATATGTAACGGCCATCCGGGGACCAGATGTGATGGTGGCAATGAACACCGGGCTTTCCGATGAAGATTTGTTTTGGATTACTACCATCGCGGTCGATAACAAACGTCGGATCTCCAGGATTGAACCCATGATAAACGATCCTCTGGCCGTCCGGAGACCACGCCGCGTGCACCGCCCTTTCGAGAAACGGCTGTGGCGCTCCGCCTACTGTCGGCATAAGCCATATGCTTTGAGTTTCCTTGCCGAACGCGTCTGTGCCGAGCGCGTCTATCTGGGTAACTCGCAACCAAACGTGCGTCGCGTCGGCTGTGAATCCGCCAATGCGCAAATCGTCAAGCGGAAGTTGGGAAAACCGCCCATTCGTCAAGTTCACAAACGCTCCACTCCCGACCTGGTTGACCCAGGCGTCGAACCTCCCGCCGTGATCGGAGAGAAACACAATGAACTTCCCGTCGGGGGAGATGGCAGGGTTGGTTTCCACGCCTGGGAAATCGGTCACCCGCTCGATGTGGGCATTGGCCAGCGGGTTTTCCCAAAGCTCGTCGGACCGCTGAATCCGCCAGATAATGATCGCCGCAGCCATGACAATACCTACAGCCGCTATTGCCATCCAACGTCGCGCCATGCTTCGCGGACGCGCCGGTTCCGCAGTTGCAGCCTCGCGATCCGCTGTAGCATGGATAGTATCGAGACAGAAAGCAATGTCAGCCACGGACTGAAAGCGGTCTTCCTGGTTTTTCTCCAAACAATGTCGAATTACGGGCGCGAGCGCAGGAGGAACTCCGCGCGTGGCTTCTGAAATTTCCGGTGGCTCTTCCTTCAAGATAGCGTTCATCACTTCCACCGCCGACGCGCCTTGGAATGCGCGCCTCCCGGTGAGCATCTCGTAAAGGATCGCCCCGAAGGCGAAGATGTCCGCGCGGTGGTCAACCTCCTCCGCCCGCGCTTGCTCTGGCGACATATAACCTACCGTCCCCATCACCACGCCGGACGCGGTGCCCGGCGACTGCGTCGCGGCGTTGGGATCAATATACGTAGGCGCCGGCTTCAGCTTCGCCAACCCGAAGTCGAGAATCTTGACGCGGCCGTCTTTAGTGAGAAACAGATTTTCCGGCTTCAGATCGCGATGGACGATCCCTTTCTCATGCGCCGCCGCCAGTCCGCGAGCTATCTGCGAGGCATAGTCAATCGCGCGGCGCAGCGTCAGTCCCTCTCTGCGCAACCTCTCGCGCAGCGTCTCGCCGGTGAGCAGTTCAGAGACGATGTAGGGCGCGCCCCCATCCTCCTGAGAAGCGGCGCCGATATCGTAGATCGTCAGAACGTTGGGATGGTTGAGCATACCTGCCGCACGCGCCTCCTGCTCGAAGCGCCGCAACCGATCCTTGTCAGTTGAAAAAGTGGCGGGCAGCAGTTTGATGGCCACCTCGCGGCTGAGCCTGGCGTCGCGAGCGCGATAGACCTCGCCCATTCCGCCTTTGCCCAGCAGCGAGAGAATCTGGTAATGACCGAGGCTGCTTCCGACTGGAGATGGGCGTCGCCCCGCGGCCAGCAATTCCGCCGCGATTGTGTCCGGCGGCGATGTGATGAAGCGCTGCGCTCGCTCATCATAAGTCAGCAGCGATTCGACTTCCTGCCGAAGGGCTTGATCACCATCACAGGCCGCGTCGAGAAAGGCCGTGCGCTCGCCAGACGCGCGCTCCAGCGCGGCGTGGTAGAGATCCTCGATTTGTCGCCACCGGTCAGTGTCCATAGGCAGACGTCATCAACTCAATGTTAAGAATTTGTGAGTTCACGCAGCAGCCAAGTCCTGGCCAGCCGCCAATCCCGCGCCACCGTCTCACGCGAGACATTCAAAACCTCGGCCGTCTCCTCAACGCTGAGACCTCCAAAGTACCTCAGCTCCACCACCTGGCATTTTCTCTGATCAATCGCCGAAAGGCTTTCGAGAGCGTCATTGAGCGCCACCAACTCCGCCGCCCGCTCATCGGAGGCGACCGCCGCTTCATCAAGCGAAACCACAAAGGCTTCGCCGCCTCGTTTGGCTGCGTGGCGAGCGCGCGCGTAATCCACCAAGATACTCCGCATCGCCCGCGCCGCCACTGCGAAAAAGTGCGCGCGATTCTGCCAGCGCGTTTCTTTCTGATCTACCAACCGCAGATATGCTTCATGGATGAGCGCCGTGGTTTGCAGCGTGTGGCCGGGGCTTTGGCGATTCATATGATGTTTAGCCATTCGCCGCAGTTCCTCATAAACCAATGGCATAAGCTTGTCGAGGGCGGTCTGGTCTCCGTCGCTCCATGCGCGAAGTAATTGGCTCACCTCTTGTGGCGTAGTCGTCATCGTCATCGTTGTGGCTTCCTTCCGATGATGAGTCCTGCCGAGACGGCGCGGATTATAGCACCAAAAAAATTCGGGGGCATTGCAGTTCCCGCCCGCCGTTTCCGTTTACCTGAGTGTAGGCAATCCGCAATTGCGCTCAAAAAAATCATGTCGGCTGAGCCGATTCGTCGTGAGTTTTCGCCTCTCCTATATGAGTAACCGGCTAGCGGAGGCATAAACGGTGACGAAGGCGTTTCCGTTTTTTTCCGAGTCAATTCCGAACTTTTCCGAGAGCGCGAATGACATTCGAGCCGCCCGGGGAATACAGTCCGCGCCGGATTCAATTGATGACGCGCGGTGAAGGGGAATTCTGCGACGACGTTTCGGGAGCGGCGATCAACTAACAATCACCAACCACTATGGAGACAGTACGATGAAACGCATAACCGGAATCCAACACTCTTCATCTTCAAAACTTCGGCTTGTTCTCTTACTGAGCCTGTCGCTCTGCGCGGCGGCCCAACTGCCAGTTTGGTCACAGGACATTACTGCGCCGCCAGTTGACAGCGCCAGAATCTGTGGCTTCTTTCCCTGTCCGCGGCCTGAAGCCCAGATCGAGCCGCAGGCAGGCAATTGGAAGACCTGGGTACTTTCGTCGGGAAGTCAATTGAAAATTCCGCCGCCCCCACACAGGCGCGCTTCAGAAGAAGAGATCGGCGTCTTAAAACGACTTTCCCTGGAGCGTGATGCTGCCGACCTCGATCTTATCAACTTCTGGGACGCGGGCTCGCCTTCACTCCGCTGGAATGAGTTTGCGCTCGACCGGATCATCAAGAATAACATTGGTAATCCGCGGGCGCCCCGAATCCTGTCCTATGTCCACGTCGCAATCTACGACGCCATGGTCTCCGCCTGGCGCTGGAAGTACCTTTACAAGCGTGTCAGACCGAGCGCGCTTAATCATTCGCTGATCACCGCCATCCCCAACCCGAACAGCCCATCTTATCCGTCAGAGCATGCGGTGGCGGCGGGAGCGGCTTCGGCCGTCCTGGCATACTTCTTTCCCACGGACGCCGAGTTTTTCAATGCAAAAGCCGAAGAAGCGGGGAGATCTCGGTTGCTCGCCGGCGTGAATTATCCGAGCGATGTGACGGCCGGGTTGGAACTCGGTCGCGCAGTCGCCGCGCTGGTCATCGAGCGAGCGCGGACGGATGGCTCGGATGCCGTTTTCACCGGAACTATCCCGACCGGCCCATGCTCCTGGCGCGGAACAAATCCAATTGAACCGACAACGGGAAATTGGCGTCCCTGGGCGCTTGCGTCAGGGAGTCAATTTAGACCCGGCCCGCCGCCGGCGTGCGACTCGCCGCAGATGGCGACTGATCTCGCGGAATTGAAGGGCGTCCCGCGGGCGATCCCGGCCGCCGGAACTTCATTTGCGCCCACTCGCCTAGCTTTCTTCTGGCAAGGGCTTGGAACCGTCAAGCCCTGGAACGATCTCATCAGCCAGAAGATCTCCGAGTACAGGCTCGACCAAAATCCGCCACGCGCAGCTCGCGCGTACGCGCTGGTCCACATTGCTTACTATGACGCGGCGATTGCCTGTTGGGACGCAAAGTATACTTATTGGGCGATCCGTCCGAATCAACTCGACCCTTCGATCACAATGCTGTTTCCGAACCCCAATCATCCGAGCTACCCGTCGGCGCACGCCGCGCTCTCCGGGGCGCAGGCCGCAATGCTGGCTTACCTGTTCCCGCGCGACGCCGAATTTTTCAAGGGGTTCGCGAAAGAAGCGGCAGAATCACGCATCTGGGCCGGTATTCATTATCGCAGCGACATAGTGGCCGGGCTGGCGCAGGCCGATGCAGTCGCCGGATTAATTATTGAGCGGGCTGAGAGCGACGGCTCACAGTAAACGTCTTACTAATATTAATAGCGCGCGAAATTGATCGCGGACACTAACGAGAAAGAGGTTCATATGAGCAAATCCATCAGACTAAACATCCTCCTTATCGGCGCCCTTGTGGCAGGTATTGCAGCCATCGGAAGTCTCAACGCCGACGGCGCGGGCGACAAGAAGCAAGATTTGATAGGTCGAATTGTGGCCATCGGCATTCCCGGCGTCTCAGCAATCAGCCCCGTCGGCAATTTCCTTCCGGGCGGACCGATTCACGACAACCCGTCCTTCGCCGTCTACACACAGCCCGGAAGAATACTCGATCCGGCGCGCATCCTCGTCGGGGGCCGGTCGAACTTCGGCGCGCCGCTGGCCAACCCCGGCGAGCAAGAAGGCTCTTTCATCTCCATTGACCCGCACGGCCCCGCGATTCTTGTGATTCCTTCGGATTTTGCCGCGGCAGGAGGCCAGGCGTCGGCGCTTGGCGGACGCGTGCAGATGTTCAGCGCGAACAGCCCTGCGTTCCTTAACGGCGTTAACAACCCTTTGGCTTTGACGGCCAACTTTACCGGCGTGAGCAATCCGCTCGGTCTCTCGATCAACAACGCGTTCGGCCGCTTGTGGCCGGCCAACGCGCCTACAGGGCTCGACGGGATCGGCACGTCAACGATCCTCGACCCGACTGGGATTCCATTGGCGGGCGCGCCGAACCCGCAGGCCGGAGGCGTCTTCGCTGGTGATCTTACGCCGCGTCTGCCGATGCAGGTCTTCCCGGGCGCGCTCGACCGAGGCGCTGTCGGAACGGCGTTTCTGGGCCGGTCGCCTGACGGCTCCGGGCGGGCGGTCTTTAGCGTGGTCCTCGCCGACGGCGGCGTCATTCAGGCTCACACCGGCAAATCCGTTGACGGGCTTGCGCCTGTAGGGACGGTGAGTCCCTTGTTCAATTGCAGGTGGGATGATGAAGACGATGACAACCGGCGCTCATTGCCGCGGCTCGGCGTGATTCTGAACTACACCCCTACGAGAATTCTTTACGTTAGCGAGCCGTTCCGGAACACGATCGCGGTCATCGACCTGATTGACGACGGAATGATCTTCAGGGTTGGGGCGGTCCGTCGCATCCACTCCGAGGCGTTGAACGAGCCGATTGATCTGGCTCCGGCAGAGGTCGAGACGGAGAATCCAAACTGGGCCAGCAACACGACGCTCGAAGAAGGGGCCGACTTCTATGTGGCGAACCGCCGAGATAACACGATAGTTCGCATGCGCCAGGACGGAACGGTCGTAGCCGTGCGCAGAGTGCGGCTGCGGAACGGCAGATCGCTCGGCAATGGTCGCCTCAATGGGATTGCCGTGGCGCCGGACGGGAGCAAAATCTGGGTCACGGTAACGGGCCATCTGGCGGGTCAAGGGAATTTGTCAGGCGCTGTCGTCGAATTACCGGCGTTTCAGGAATAGGGGGAGCGTATGAGTTCGGAAATTGGTGGTAGTAAGACTCAGGTAATCGTGGCTGTGATTACCTTGATCGGCGTCATAGGCGGCGCGCTGATCACGAATTGGGACAAGTTGTTCCCGAACAATCAGGCGCCGACCACCGGGCCAACGCCCGGGATTGAAGAGAAGTCCTCTAACCACACGCCTGGTCGCTCAGACGGGAATGGAAATGTTCCCATGCCTTCACCTCTTCCAACTGCGGAAATAGACATCAGCGGCGTCTGGCGCGACGCATTGGGATTCACGTCTCAGATCACACAACAGGGGAGTACGTTCAAATACACGGCCTGGGGCGCGGCCTGCAGGGGAAATTTCCAGTCGTCGGGCAGCGGAACTATCAAGGGAAATATCGTGGAAAGCGATTATCAGTCCAACTATTCCCAGGGACACTGCTCGGGCACAGTCTCTTCTGACGGAAGACGAATCACATCAATTTGTACCGACTCGGTATGTGGCCAGTTTCAATCGTCTGTTGTGAGGCAATAACCCAATTCAGCGTAGTAGCCCAATGCTCCGCAGCAGTTCAGAAAAACGTGGATCCGAGCGGAGGCCATCCAGTTTTGGGTCAACCTTGAGCGTCACGATTTGCTCGTCCCGTTCTTCGCAAGCCCTGACGAGCCACGCGAACGCCTGATCCTTCTCGTCCAGGCGGGCGTAGATTTGCGCGATGTAGTACGGCGCCAGTCTCCGGCTGTCAGCGTATGCGATCAACTCCTTGAGCATTCTGCGCGCTTCGGCTCTCCGCCCCGTTGTCGCATAGATGCGCGTCAGTGAGGCGGTCATTCTTGGGCTGGGTTGATATCCGGCCATCGCCGCTTGAAAGAGGGCGACAGCCTCTTCAAACTTTCCTTCCTCTTCGTAGCACGACCCCAGCATGTAAACTAACGGAGTGAAACGCGGCTCCAGTTTCTGCGCCCGGCGGAACTCTTCCTCCGCCCGCTCGTATTGCCGTGAATAATAATAGGGAAGGCCCTGTTGTACCGTGATGATCGGAGAGAGCGGATCGAGGTCCTGCGCCCGTTTGAATTTCGCGATGGACTCTTCAAAACGTCCCATATACATCAAGTACTCGGCGTACCAGTGAATCGCGGTCGCGTAGTTCGGATTGAGCGCCAGCGCGCGCTGAAATTCCCGCTCGGCCTCGGCCCAATTCCGCTTGTAGTAATATTGCACATAGGCTCTCGTTGTGCGCGCTTCAGCGAGGTTCTCATCCAGGGCCAACGCCTGCTCGGCGGCGGCCTCCGCCCTCGGGAACGCCTCTTTGAGTTGGGCCCCGCCGTAAGCATTCAGCACAGCGTAACAATCCGCCAGCCCGGCGAAGGCGAGCGCATAATTCGGGTCACTGTCTATGGCCTGCCTGAAGTATTCGATGCCTTTCTTCAACCCCTCATCCGTGCGCCGGCTCCAGAAGTAGCGCCCCTTCAGATAATGCTGGTAAGCCTCGACACTGGTTGTGTATCGCTTCGCCAATAACTTTCGCTCCTCGCCGGAGAGCTTCGGCGCCAGGGCTTCGGCCACCTTGGTGGAGATGATGTCCTGCAAGGTGAAGACGTCGCTGCATTGCTCATCGCAGTGGAACGACCAGATCACCTGGCCGTCGCTCGCTCGCGCCAGTTGCGCCGTGACGCGCACGCGGTCGCCGCGTTGCTGGATGCTGCCGTCGAGCACCGAATCGACTTTCAACTCCCGCCCCGCCGCCACCGGATCCTGATCGCGCGCAGCGTAGCGGCGCACGGCGCTTGTAGGCCGGACGGCGATCTGCTTGAAGTTACTTAGTTTTGTGATCAGCGTGTCGGCTATCCCCAACCCGATGTATTCGTCGGCGCCTTCCGCTCCGAGCGGTTTGAACGGAAGCACCGCGATCGAGTTGATTGCTGTCTCATTTACAGTCGCATTTGACCTGACGGATCTACGAGCATAGAAACCCGCAGCGGCCAGCGCGGCCGACGCCACACAGGCGGCGAGCAGCCATATAGCCGCCCGCCGGGCGGGCCGCCTTACGGCAGATCTATTGTCCTCTACGCTTGCCGGTCTGGCGTCTTCAACCTGCGCCTCCCTCACATCGGCCACAAAGCGATAGCCGCGCCCCGGGATCGTTACAATGTAATGATGATCGTCCGGGCTTTCGCCCAACGCCTTCCGCAGTGTAGAAACGTTGCGCGTCAGGTTTCCCTCTTCGACGAACTGATCGGGCCAAACCTCCCGCATCATTTCTTCCTTTTCCATCGTGCGTCCGCTGTTTTGGACGAAGACCAGCAGGATCTCAAAGATTTTGGCTGTCAACGATACGACCTCGCCGTCGCGGTAGAGCACGCGTTCGACCGGGTCGAGGCGGAAAGGGCCGAACTCATAGAATTGTTTTGGTGGCTGGCGCATAGGCTGATTCCTAGTTCAATAGGCTTCGCGCTGGGAAGCGGAATTCTATGACAGCGAAACAATCCAGGCAATCATGTGTTAAGATGCGCGCTGATTTTGGTCATCGTCTTAAATCTCATTTTTTCCAATGCGCGTTTGCATACTCGCCAGCGGTAGTTCGGGTAATGCGACTCTGATAGTCGCCGGCGGCGCGCGTGTATTGGTCGATTGCGGCCTGAGCGCGCGAGAGACGATCAGGCGCATCCAGGCTGTTGGCGAAGACCCGGCGGGGCTCAGCGCCATCGTCGTCACTCACGAACACAGTGATCACATGCGTGGGCTTTTGGGGCTCTCGAAGGCGCTGAACGCGCGGGTTTATATTTCGGACGCCGCTCTCGAAGCCTGCGCCCTGGGCGAAAAGGAAAAATTCATCCGCCGGGGCGAATCTGTCTCGTCCTCACAAGATTTCGAGATAGGGGCGCTCCGCTTCAGTCCGTTCGCGATACCACACGACGCCGCCGACCCGATGGCCTTCACAGTAGAGGCGAATGGCGTCAAAATGGGCATCGCGGTCGATCTGGGATACATCAACGCGCTTGCCGCCGCGGCGCTGCGCGGTTCAGACGTCTTGATCATCGAATCTAATCATGAGGTCGAGATGCTGCGCGCCTGCTCGTTCTATCCCTGGGCGTTGAAGCAGAGGATCATGAGTCGTCAGGGGCACACGTCGAACGACGAGATGGCGCGCTTCCTGCTAGAGGATTTTGACGACAAGGCCGAGCACATAGTGCTCGCGCATCTATCGCGCAATACGAACCACCCGGCGATCGCCAGACTCGCGGCGATTCAGGCTCTCGAAGCCCGCTCGCCGCTCTTTTCGGCCAACGCCGAGAAACGCGTCAGAGTCGCCAGTTACGACGGCCCGAGCGATTGGATTGAATTGTGAAGATCGAAAGGCGTAAAGAAATTATGCGGAGAGAGAGCGAGAGAGCGGGAGAGAGGGAGAGCGGGAGAGCGGGAGAGCGGGAGAATCGCTTATTTTCTCAGTCTCTCGCCCTCTCGCTCTCCCGCTCTCTCGCTCTCTCGCTCTCCCTCTCTCTGTCCCTAACGGCCTTCGCCCAATCGGGCCGCAAGCCCCAGGGGCAGCAGGGACAGCAGCAGGGTGAAAAACCCATGGTCAGAATCGAGACGCGCGAGGTCGCCGTGCCGATCGTCGCCTACGATTCCGACGGGAATTACGTCAACGACCTGCGGCCGAAAGACGTGCTCGTGCTGGAGGAGGGAGAGTCGAGACAAGTGACGAACCTCAAACGCGACCCGGCCAACATCGTTCTGATTCTGGACCTGGCCAACGAAATCGGCACGTTCAAGAATGGCGCTACCGAGCGTTTCGGCAAACCCGACGCGCCGATTTGGGAAAAAGGCGCGAATTACAAGGTCGTTAGAGGGCCGACGCAGTGGGAGTTCGCCAATCAATTTATCTCCCGCCTTTCGCCGACCGACAAAATCGCGATTATTCAATACGCCGAGAAGCCAGAATTGATTCAGGACTGGACGAGCGACCGCGATCAGGCGACGCGCGCGATCATCTCGAAGTACCGCGTCGGTCTGAAGTCCAGTTATCACGACGCGCTGAAGCTGGCCGCTGACAAGTTGCAATCGCGCCCCGAAGGGCGTCGCATCGTGGTCCTGATCAGCGACGGTTTGGATTCGAACAGCAAGATCACCGGCGCCAACGCGATTCAGGCGCTGGAGAAGGCTCGCGCCACAGTCTTTGTCGTCGGCTGGGCCGACGCGCTTCGCCATGAAGTCGAACTGAACATCGGTTGGATCGCCAACCATGAAATCAGCGGCCCGAGCGCCTACAAACGATTGGCGGAACTGCGCCAGTATATTTTGCAATTGGAAGGCGCGGCCACTGAACTGAGACAATTGGCCGAAAATAGCGGCGGCGAGTTGTTTCTGCCGCCGACCCATGAAGATTTGATCAAGGCCAATAAAAACGTCAACGCTGAAATCGGCGCGCAATATACACTCTCATTCCTCACCGAAAACGCGCCGAGCCTGGAAGACAAACGGTCGATCGAGGTGCTGCCGGCGCGTCAAGGGCTGACCGTGCGTTCGCGCCACAGCTATCAATTCGGCGGCGAAGACGAAAAAGCGAGAGGCAATGATGACTGAGGATCAGGAAAGATTGATCAAGACTTACAAGCGCGCCGGCCTGGGATTGGCTCTCGGCGCGCTGCTCTGGACGGCGGCGCTGCTGTTCACAGGGCGTCTGGAAGACGGGAGGGCGATCTGGCTCATCCCGATCTGCGCGGCGGCGCTGAGCGTCCTCTGCTTCTCGCGCTATAATCAGTCCCGCAACCGCTGAAGTGGGACAGATTTTTGTCTGTCCCAGGTATGAATTGTAAATCGTTAGGCTAACAGCCTTTGAGAGATAAATGCGCCGGGTGTGGCTCGCGCCACAACATTAGCGGACAGAATTAAAGTCTGTCCCACGCTGAGTTGATGATCAAACGTTACACAATGCCCGAAATGGGCGAGATCTGGACCGAAGAGAATAAATTCCGAAAGTGGCTCGACGTAGAAATCGCCGCCTGCCAGGCCAACGCCGAAGCCGGCAATATTCCGTCCGACGTCGTCGATGTCATCAGGCGGAAGGCTGCCTTCTCAGTCGAGCGCATTCACGAACTTGAAAAGACCCTCGATCACGATGTGATCGCCTTCACCACCAACCTGGCCGAAAACATCGGCCCCGAAGCCCGCTGGGTGCATTACGGTCTGACCTCGTCCGACGTGGTCGACACCGCCAACGCGCTGCTGCTCGTCGAGGCCGGCGATCTGATCATCTCCAGGCTCCAGGCCTTGAGCGACACGCTAAAACGCCGCGCCTACGAGTTCAAAGACACTCCTATGATCGGGCGCACCCACGGCGTCCACGCCGAACCGACGACGCTCGGTTTGACCTTCGCGCTCTGGTTCGAAGAAAACCGGCGCAACGTCGACCGTATGACGCGGGCGCGCGCCGGAGTGAGTTACGGCAAGCTTTCGGGCGCGGTCGGCGCGTTCGGCAACCTCGACCCGGAGATCGAGGAGCGGGTCTGTTTCCTGTTGGGCCTGCGCCCGGCGAGCGTTTCGACGCAGGTCATTCAACGCGACCGCTACGCCGAATTCGTCTGCGCGCTGGCGATCATCGCCTCGTCGCTGGAAAAGATCGCCCTCCAGGTCCGCCACTGGCAGCGCACCGAAGTCCGCGAGGCCCACGAATATTTCAAGCCCGGCCAGAAAGGCTCCTCCGCGATGCCCCACAAACGCAACCCGATCCTCTCCGAGCGAATTTGCGGAATGGCCCGCATAGTTCGCGGTTACGCCGTCACGGCGCTCGAAAACAACGCGCTCTGGCACGAACGCGACATCTCACACTCGTCCGCCGAGCGGGTCATCCTGCCCGACGCCTGCATCGCGATCGATTACATGCTGGCAAAAACCCACTCTCTGCTCTCGACGCTCGTAGTCAAACCTGAGCGGATGCTGGAGAATTTGAACGCCACTCGCGGACTGGTCTTTTCAGGGCAATTGCTGCTGGAACTGGCGTCGGCGGGCGTTCAGCGCGAAGAAGCTTACTACTGGGTGCAGCGCAATGCGCTGAAATCTTGGGATGAAAATCTGGATTTCCGCGAACTGGTTAAACGAGATCCGGACATCGCGTCGAAACTGTCGCCTGAGCGGATAGAAAAGGTTTTCGACGTGCGCGCGCGGCTGAAGAACGTCGATCGCATTTTTAACCGCGTCTTCAGCGGCATGGACAAATACAGTGGCGCGCTGCCGGCGCGGAAATCGGAATAGTTAATAATTGGAAGGATGAGAAAAGATGCTGGCTAAAGTTTACGTGACGTTGAAAAACGAAGTGCTCGATCCGCAGGGCAAAGCGATCCATCACGCCGCTGAGACCATCGGCTACCAAGGCATCACCGACGTGCGGCAAGGGAAATATTTCGAGATCAAACTGGACGAATCAGTTGATGAAGCGAGCGCCCGCGCGGAGATCGAAAAGTTCGCGCATGATGTCTTGTCAAATCCGGTGATTGAGGATTACAGGGTGGAAATCGTGAGCGGTCAGTAAATGGCGCTGTATGTATTGATGCTCCAGCCCCTATCAGACCGCTTACTCCAAAGGCGAACATCTTCTTCGTAGCCGTCTTTGGAATAGCCTCCTCCGCGCATTACCCAAAACATCAATTCAATTTCCCCCAGCCTGTCTCGGCGTTCACCGATCCGCTGATACTAACAGTTAACTCAGCGCCTTTTTCATAACGCATTACCATCAATGCCTGATCTCAATTCATCTTGTGCGGAGGATGCCAGCCCTTATACCGCAACTGGACGGTCGAGTCGGAGGATGAGATCAGCAGCAGCCGTTTGTTGATCGGGCTGATGCCTTCGGGGTAGTAAGTGAGTTGATAGCGGTTGTTGCGGAGTTCGTCGCAAATATTTTTGACCGACTCTTTAACGTCGTCATCAATCGAGTAGATTTTGCCGCCGGTGCCTTCGGTCAATTGTTTCAGGGCTTCGGCGGGTTTTGGAGCGTCCTTCCTGAGCGCGCCGCGCGTGCGGTCGCGCACCTGGATGGCGTAGACCGTGACGTTTTCTTCCTGAATCTTCGACAGCAACTCGTCAAACTTGATCTTACTGTCCCGGTCAAGCCCGTCGCCCACGATGACGATCACGCGCTTCGAAAATCCGACCTCTGGCCTCAGCACGTCCTCCATCACGGTGTTGAGCGAGTCGAACAACCGGGGGGTGTCGGTTTTGTGGATCAGCGACAGGGTGCTCTGCAACTGCTTCGGGTTGTCGGTGAACTCGGTGATGATTTCGGGTTTGGTGTCGTAACCGATGACCATCACCTTATCGCCCTCGTAAATTTCGGGCGCGAAGGCGGCGGGCACGCTGGCCAGCTTCTTCTTGTCCGATTGCAAGGTCAGCGAATTGTCCATCACCACGACGATGCGGGCGGGCGTCGGGTCAGGCGAAAACGCCTGGATCTCCTGCCGCACGCCGCCGTCATAAAACTCGATCGCCTGCTTCGGAATGATCTTTTCGTCATCCTCTTTTTTGAGGGCGTCGCCGCTGAGAAGCGACCTGGGTTTGTTTGGGTCTTCGACGCGATGCGCGAAGACGTTGACGACGGTGACGCGTCTACCCGATGCGGGGTTGCGGCCCGATTGCGCCGCGCCCGTGGCGTGGAAATAGAAAAGCCACAGAGCCACGAAGACACAAAGCAGCGCTGAAGCCGCTATGGCTCTCTTCCTTGTCCCTCTGTTTCTCCGTGGCTCTATGGCTTCAGTCATCGCTTTAATCCATCATTGCTTGGCGCCGCTGGGACTTCTAGTTGTCGCACATACCGGCGCCGCATCCGCCGCCGGTCGCCGCGCAGGGCCCCGCCGCAGCCTCTTTCTTTTCGCCCTTATCGGATTTCTCCGGTTTTTCAGCCTTGCCACGGTTGGTGTAATCGCTCACGTACCAGCCGGAGCCTTTCAGTTGAAAGCTGGTCTGCGAAAAGATTTTTTCAAGTTTACCTTTGCATTCAGGGCAACGAGTCAGAGGCTTGTCGCTCATCTTCTGCATCACTTCCAGATGGCGTCCGCATTTCTGACAAGTGTATTCGTAAATCGGCATATCTGTTTCCCATACCTCCTGGTTCACTAACGGCAAATTTCAGGTAGAAATTTATCACAACTTCGCGTGAGCAAACAATCCGGCCAGAATTAGCCCCGGTTGAACTTGTCGCGGCGCGCCGATTTGATAGAGAATCGCGTCGACGACGTTCATCGAATCCATACACAACGAACAAAGATCGGGGGAACCGTTATGAGGTCTCGAAAGCTTCGCCTGGCAATCGTCTTTTCTTTGACCACTGCGCTTATGATTTCTATCTTCGCTCAAACTCGTTCCGACACATTCCGCCCGACGGTGCGCGGCATGCGCGCTGTCGTCGCGGGCGGCCATCCGCTCGTGGCCGAAGCCGGCCTGAGGATGTTGCACCGCGGCGGCAATGCGATTGACGCCGGCGTGGCATCGGTCTTGGCCGGTTCGGTTATCGAATTTTCGCATTTCGCTTTCGGCGGCGAAGTTCCCGTAATCATCAAGCCGGCGAACAAACCCGTCATCACGATCAATGGGCAGGGGCAGGCGCCAGAGCTTGCGACGCGCGAATTCTTCGAGAAGCGGGCGCTTGAGAGCGGCGACGATGCGAGGCGTGGCGGATCGAAGCCGCCGCCGATTCCCTCGACCGGTCCGCTGGCCGCGACCGTCCCCGGGGTGCTGGACGCAATGATCGTCGCGCTCGACAACTACGGCACGATGAGGCTTGCCGAGGTGATGCAGCCGGCCATCGAATTGGCCGACGCCTTCCCGATTGACGAAATGCGCGTGAACTACATCCACAACACGCGACGGGTATACGAGCAATGGCCCGCCTCGCGCGCCGTTTTTTTGCCGAACGGCCAGGAGCCGAAGGTCGGCGACATCTTCGTTCAAAAAGACCTTGCGCGGACGCTGCGCGAGCTGGTCGAGGTCGAAAAGAAGAACGCGCGCCGCGGCCGTCACGCGGCTCTCGAAGCCGTGCGAGACTATTTCTATCGCGGCCCGCTGGCCAAACGCTACTGCGACGCGATCGAACAGGCCGGCGGTTTGATGCGCGCGAGCGACATGGCCAAATTCCACGCCGAGATCGACCAGCCGACCAAAGTCGCATATCGCGGCTATGAAGTTTACAAGGTCGGTTTCTGGGCGCAGGGGCCGGCGATGCTCGAAGCGCTCAATTTGCTGGAAGGCTACGACCTGAAAGCGATGGGCCACAACTCGCCCGATTACATTCACACCATGACTGAAGCGATCAAACTGGCCTTCGCCGACCGCGACCGGTGGTACGGCGACCCGCGATTTGTGAAAGTCCCGGGCGTCGAACTGCTGTCGAAAGATTACGCCGAGTTGCGGCGCGCCCTAATCGACCCGAAATCGGCCTCGAAAGATCAGCGTCCGGGCGACCCGGTCAATAAAAAACCCCTGGGGCAAATGATCAGCGTCAATTCGCATAACGTTCCCGAAGCCGAGCGCGCGAACGACACCACTTGCGTCAATGTGATTGACGCGGCGGGCAACGTCTTTTCAGCTACGCCGAGCGGCGCATGGTTGCCGAGTTTCGTCGCCGGCTCGACCGGCATTCCGATCTCATCGCGCATGCAGAGCTTCCTGCTCGAGCCAAATCACCCGAACGAGTTGAAGCCAGGCAAACGCCCGCGCATCACGCTTTCGCCGACGGTCGTCTTGAAAGACGGCCAGCCCTTTGCCGCGCTCTCGACTCCCGGCGGCGACAATCAGGATCAGGCCCTCACCCAGGTCCTGCTCAATGTCATCGAATTCGGAATGACTCCGCAGGAAGCGGTCGAAGCCGCGCGCTTCGAGACCGCGCATTTTGTCAGCTCGTTCGCCGATCATAAATTCAATCCCGGCAGCTTGAGCCTCGAAAAACGCTTCGGCGAGCAGACAATCGAAGAGATGAAAAAGCGCGGGCACAAGGTCGATGTGAACGAAAACTTCGCCCCGACCTCCGCGCCGACGATCATCATTTTCGACCCGAAGAGCAGGCTGATCCAGGCGGGCGCGGACGCGCGGCGTGGGCGTTATGCGATGGGGTGGTGAATAATCGCGCGGTTTGACAGGCCTTTTACGCGCCAATAGAATCAGCGCCGCGAGTGGCGGCGAGCGGCGCTCCGATGATTAGCCTGCTCGGGAGGACTGCTCGCGGCGTCGAATCATTTTTCATGAGGCGTTTTGCGATGAGCGTCAGTTCTGATCTTCTGGAAATTCTGCGGTGTCCCGCCTGCAAGTCGAAAGTCGAAATGAAGCCCGACGGCGAAGGGTTGAAATGCGTGAGCTGCCGTCGCGTCTATCCGATCCGCGACGAAATTCCGGTCATGCTCGTTGATGAGGCGATGATCGAGGAGGAAGATGTCGGTTCCTCTCTTTCAACAGCTCCCTGAAGATTCGCGCGCGCTCTTCATTCGCATTCGCAATCTTGGCGAGGCGGTCCTGGATACGGCGAACCTGCGCGCGTTGAAAAACTTCAGACCCGATCTGCGGATCGCGACCCTGGTCGAAGCGACCTACGCGGATCTTTACGCCGCCGACCCTCAGATCGAAGTCATCCCGCTCCCAAAAAGCGATAAAGATCGTCGCAGTTCATTGGCCGCGCGGCTGAACGTGATCGGCGAGATTCGCCGCCGCAATTTCGCCGCGGTGATCAATCTGCACGGAGGGCCGACCAGCGCGCAATTAACGTTCATGAGCGGGGCTAGGCATCGTGTAGGGGCGCGCCATTTCCGCGGCGGCTACGCGTATAACCTGCGAATTCCTCCCGCCGAAGAGATTCTCGGCAGGAAGGACTTGCACACGGTCGAATATCAGTTCGGGCAGTTCAAGTGGCTCGGATTGCCTGGCGGCGAACCCGAACCGACGCATTTACACGTCGCGCCGCAATTTCGCCAATCGGCGTTCGCCGCCATGCGCGAGGCCGGCGTCGACCCCGAAAAGCCTTACGTCGCGCTCGCCCCGACCAACGAGTTTTACACCAAACGCTGGGCGCCGGAGCGTTATGCGTCGGTCGCTGATGCGCTCGTCGCGCGAGGTTTTCAAATAGTTATGACCGGCGCGCCGACCGAAGATCAACGGGCGCAGTTGGCCGACGCGCAGGCCGCGTCGAAACGTCATTTGACCTGCCTGACCAGCTTGAGCGTGGGCGAGTTGGTCGCGGTGATCGCGGGCGCAAAACTGTTCGTCGGCAATGACAGCGGCCCGGCCCACATTGCGGCGGCGGTGAAGACGCCGCTGGTCGCGCTCTTCGGGCCGGCGAGCGCGATTCGTTGGAGTCCGTGGCGCGCGCCGTCGGTCCTGGTTCAAAACTATTTTCCGTGCAATCCGTGTTCGATGTACACCTGCGAGGCTTTCGATGAACCCGAATGCATCCGGTCGATCACCGTCGATCAGGTGATGAAGGCGATTGACCGGTTGCTTTGAAAGTCATGGAAACGTTTAAACCTGCGCCAATCAAACCTGCAATTTCGTTCGATTTGATTGATCGGATTGACGTCCGAATCGGGACGATAGAGAAAGTGGAAGACTTGCAGGGCTCCAACAAACTGGTCAAACTCACGGTCAATTTTGGCGACCATAAACGAACCATCCTGGCCGGTCTGAAACGCGAACGCCAGGATCCAAAAGAGATTGAAGGCAAACAGGCTCTGTTCGTCGTCAACCTCCCGCCGAAAAAGATGATGGGACAGGTTTCGGAAGGAATGTTGTTCGACATCGGTTACGCCGACGGCATTATTCCCGCGCTCGCCGTCCCTGAAAAGCCGCTCCCTGATGGCGCCCGCGTCGGTTGAGCCGGAAATACTCAAGAATGGACTACCAACGCGCTCAACAAATCATCGGTAAATTCCCCGAACTGCGGATCGTCACAATCGGCGATCTGATGCTCGACGAATTCATTTGGGGAGAGGCGCGGCGCATCTCTCCCGAAGCCCCGGCGCCGGTGGTCGAGGTCAAACGCGAGACCTGGCATCTGGGCGGAGCGGGCAACGTTGTATCGAACTTGCTGGAACTCGGCGCGCGCGCGGTCCCGATCGGCGTTGTCGGAGCCGACGACGCGGCGAAGACGTTGCGCGACCGCTTCGCCGAACGGAACGCCAGGATTGACGGCGTCATTACCGACGCCTCTCGCCCGACAACGCGCAAGACGCGGGTCATCGCGCACAGCGGACGCCAGTACCAGCAGATAGTTCGGACTGACCGTGAAGATCGTTCGCCGGTCTCGAACGTTGTCGAAGACCTGATCATCGCCGCGTTCAATCAGGCCATTTCGAGCGCCGACGCCGTGATCATATCCGATTACGACAAGGGCCTGCTGACGCCGCGTGTGCTGCGCGCGTTGATCGAATCGGCGCGATCGCGAGCCAAAATGGTCTGCCTCGATCCGAAGATCAGAAATTTCGCGCACTATCGTGAGGTCGATATGATCACTCCGAATCAGAACGAGGCGGAACGCGCGAGCGGCGTCGAGATCACCGATGAGATGTCCTTGAGCGCGGCTGCTCGGCGGATTCGCGATCTGACCGCGTGCAAGAATGTGCTGATCACTCGCGGTGAACTTGGAATGAGCCTGCTCGGCGCGGAAGAAGAGATGACACACATCCCGACCACTGCGCGCGAGGTTTATGACGTGACCGGCGCCGGCGATACAGTGATTGCTACGCTCGCGCTCGCGCTCGCATCGGGCGCAAAATTGAACGAAGCCGCAATCATCGCCAATCACGCCGCAGGCGTTGTCGTGGGCAAAGTGGGCGTCGCTGCGGTTTCCTGCGATGAATTACTGGCTGCGCTGAAGCAATAATTAGACATTTTCCTCATGCTGCGGTAGCCACTTGCTTACACAGCCGGTACAAGTAACTGCTGAACCAATGATTAGACATTTTCCTTTCGCCGCATTGTTCTAATTTTTGTCCCAAAAACGCGAAAAACGCCGCAGAAAGACGGTACAAATCGAGTAGCTACTTTTGTATCTTTTTAGTCCAATCAGGAGCCCTAATATTCAACTGTCAATAGCCTCACAATATTTTTTTCCCTCCTAAATCTGGTATGAAGCGCGTGTTAAGGCGCTACTCGAAATGGGGCGCCGGTATTCAAAATTCCGGATATATAATCCGCGCCGCTGCGCTAATAGGTCAGTGACAATTAGTAGATTGCAAATCAACTTAATAGTTCTCGCTCGATCAACGATGGAATTCCATCATTGCAAAGAATTGGGTCGGGCTTAAAGGTGTCTGATCAACACTGGGAGAACGTTGATTTGAAGTTAGTCTTCAACCCTTAACAAGGAGAAGAATCGATCTTATGCGCTCCTCTTTTAACAGAACTGTTGGTATAGCGTGTATAGTTACGTTCTTTCAGTTAGGCGTCCAAGCTCAAAATCCAGCGATTCCGCAGGCTCGATCACTGCAGCCTTCCATATCTGACCCTTCCGCGCCAGAAGCGCCGGATATCAGTAAACCTGGTAAACCTAAACCTAGACTCAAATTGGATGGCCAGGCCCCTCTAGTCTCTGAGAAGGCTGCGCCTCTACTCTCTGAAAACGCTGCGGAGAAGACATACGCAGCGCTTGTGTTTCCGATACTGAGACCAAGATCTGCTCTGGTCGCTGAGAAGACTTCGGAGAAGAAACCGGACAAAACTCCGAGCAGGGCCGCGAGCGAAGTCGGCGTTGAAATCAGCGCTCGTTCCTGGGTGATTCCGCCTCTTGTGACCAGGAACAGAGCCGCCGGCGAAGCTGGAGGCGAGAGCATGATTCGCGCGGCAATCGCAGAGCCTAAAATCTCGCCGAACAATCCTTCAATCCGGTTCAGAATCAATCCGAGCGAGTCGAAATTAAGTGGGAGCCTGTTCCCCAGCCCGAGCATGGAGCTTCTGGGACCTGCTGCGAGCTTCCAAGCTACGGCTTACGCGCTGAACGGGCTCACCGCCAGCGGAGCCTATGTCCGCCGTGGAGTGATCGCCGCCGATCCGCGAGTGATCCCGATTGGCTCTGTCGTGCAGATCATCACGCCTGGATATTCCGGCGTTTACACGGTTCAAGACACCGGCCGATTAATCAAAGGCAAGATCGTTGATGTGTGGCTTCCCTCGACGCACGAGGCGCGATTTTTCGGACGCCGCAGCATAAAGCTGCATGTTATACGTTGGGGCAAGAAACGTCGCAGCCAGCAATAGAAACGAAGATCGAGGATCGAAGATAGAGAGTCGAAGGTCGAGGATCGAAAATCACATTTTCGATCCTCGACCTTCGACTCTCTTCAATTTTAGTGGCAGATTTTCTTTTGCGCGAGGCTCGATTATCATCGCGCTATGAATCAATCGGGCAATCAGACTCCGGCTCTGGTCGAAGTCACGCGCGGCTCCCTGGTTGAGTCGCGCCATCGCGGATTCATCGCCGTGGTCGATGCGGCTGGCGCCGTCGTCGCGAGCCTTGGAGATATCGGAACGCCGGTCTGGTTTCGTTCCGCCGCAAAACCCTTTCAAGCAATTCCCATCATCGCCAGCGGCGCGGCGGCGCGTTACGGATTCACCCCGCGCGAACTGGCCGTTATCGCCGGCTCGCACAGCGGCGAAAACGCCCACCTCGAAACTGTACTTTCAATCCTGAACAAGATCTCGCTGGACGAATCGGCGTTGAAGTGCGGAGCGCACCTGCCGTTTGATGAAGCTTCCGCGAAACGGCTTCGCGCCGAAAACAAGGAGCCTCGCGCGCTGCACAACAACTGTTCGGGCAAACACGCCGGGATGCTCGCGTTTGCGAAACACATCGGCGAGCCGGTGGAAAATTACCTTGACCCCGATCATCCGATTCAACGGCGAATTCGCTCGACTCTCGCGCGTTTCGCCGACGCGCCTGTTGACGAAATCAAGATAGCGGTTGATGGGTGCAGCGCGCCTGTCTTTGGCCTGAGCGTCGAGGCGATGGCGCGAAGTTACGCGCGGCTCGCCGGCGCTCGACGCGCCGGGATCGAACCGGAACTTGCTGCGGCAGCCGACGCCATGGTCAGCGCGATGATCGAATATCCCGAAATGGTTGGCGGGACGCGCGATCGCCTTGACACTGACCTGATGCTCGTCGCAAAAGGCGAGATCATTTCAAAAGTCGGCGCCGAAGGGACGCAGTTGCTGGGGGTGAAACCGAACGAGCGTTATCCGAAAGGCCTGGGCATCGCCATCAAGATCGAAGACGGAGACGTCCGCCGCGCGCGCGACCCCGTGGTGATCGAAACATTGCGGCAACTCGGATTGCTCGATGACGCTCAACTAGCCGCGCTCGCGAGTTATGCGCGGTCAACCGTCTTCAATCATCGAGAGATCGAGGTCGGCGAAGTGAGAACCTGTTTCGCACTCTAAATCGAAACAGAAGAAGTAGACAGGATTTACAGGATTTTTCAGGATGGGACGATTATGGATCGTTATCTTGATCGCCAATCCTGAGCAATCCTGTAAATCCTGTCCACTTCTACAATGATATGAACTCTGAGATTCGCAAACTTTTTCCCGTCACTCAAAACTACGTTTACCTCAATCACGCGGCGGTCTGTCCGATTTCGACCCATGTTTACGAACGGATGCAGCGGCACGCGCGCGACGTGATGGAGAACGGCGCGGTCAATTACCGTGAATGGCTCGCCGCGGTCAAACATACGCGCGAGCTGGCGGCGCGGTTGATCAACGCCAGCCCGGACGAAATAGCCTTCGCGCCAGACACGTCGGCGGGGTTGTCGATGGTTGCGAATGGAATTGATTGGCGCGCCGGCGACAACATCGTCACGGCTGATTGCGAATTCCCGGCCAACGTCATCCCATGGATGCGGATCAAGCGCGAATTCGGCGTAGAGGTGAGAATGGCGCGCGAACGGGATTGCAGATTGGAGTCCGAGGAGATTCTGGCGCTGATCGACGACCGCACCCGCGTCGTCGCTCTGAGCTTCGTCGAATTCGCCAGCGGGTTTCGCAACGACCTGGCTGCGATTGGTCGCCGCTGCCGCGAGCGCGATGTCCTGTTCGTCGTCGATGCGATTCAGGGTTTGGGCGCCCTCGGACTCGACGTCGAGGCCTGCGCGATAGACGCGCTATCGGCGGACGCCCATAAGTTCCTGCTCGGCCCAGACGGAGTGGCGCTGTTTTACGTTTCCCGTCGCGCCATGGAGCGAGTGAAGCCGACACTGGTCGGGTGGCTTTCTGTGAACGACCCCGAAGATTATTTGAACTACGATCAGCCCTACGCGCCCAATGCGCGACGATTCGAATCGGGCGCCTTAAACACCGCGGGCGTGGTCGGTCTGGGAGCGGCGATTGAATTGTTCCTGCAAATCGGCGTCGATAATATCGAAAGCTATCTGCTCGATCTCGGCGATTATCTTTGCGACCGCCTCCGGGAGAGCCCTCCGGGGAGCCCTCGGGAGAGTTTGATGGATCGCGGCTATCGCGTGGCCAGTTCGCGCAGGGACGGAGAGAAATCGGCGATCATCTGCCTCCAGCACGAAAAATATTCAGCCCATGACCTCTATCATCTTTTGAACGACCGTCGTATCATCACCACGCCCCGGTTGGGTCGGTTGCGAATCTCGCCCCATTTTTACAACACGAGGGAAGAGATTGACCGATTGATCGAGGCTTTGCCGGCCTGAGCCATTCTCAGCAGCCGCTGATTTGCCAACAGCGGGCGCGCCTGCAGCTCGCCCAAACCCTAAACATGGAGCACACTAAGGAGAACACTCACATGGACAAAGAGACCACCATCATCATCATCGCTCAAAACGGGCTTAAGACAGCCGCTACGTACTTCACAGCTAAATCCGCCAAGCTTGATAAACAGGCGGAAAAAGCCACAGATCCCGCGGCAAAAAGCAAACTGACCAAGGACGCCGCCAAGGCCAGGAAACTGGCTTCGATTTTGAACGCGTCGGACCAGGGCCTAACCTCTTATCTGGCTGAAAACGCCTCTGACGAATAGACTACATCGCCCATTGTCTCGCATCTATATCGCTTTTCATTTTTGTGTTGGGGACTGGGATACAACTGAAAACCGGCTACTGACGGCTGACCACTGGTTCAAAATAAACATGAGCGATTGGCGCCGAGCGCGGCTTTATTTTTACATCAGTCGTCAGTTGTCGGTCGTCAGCCGTCGGTAGAGACGCAAGATATTGCGTCTCTACCTTCCTCAACTTGCAGGAGCGCGGAACTACGAACTTATTTCGTTTGTGGCGCGACGTACCTCACGGCCGGAATCTCAGCCAGCGCAGCGAGTCTTTCGATTGGCAATCGCCCGATGATCAATTTCGACGATTGCGGATCGAGGATCGCTTCAAAGCCTAGCTTCTTCAACTGCTCGATGGTCTCAGCCGATTTGTCCGCGAGCCAGACTTGAATCTCGGCCTTGCCGTCACGCGTGAATTTCAATTCTTCCGCGCCCGGTTTCACGTCTTTATTCTTCAATCGTTCGATCACTGCGATAACCGCCGGATGCAGCTTGGCGCGCAGTTGCTGGTTGAGCTGCTCTTCTGTCAACGGCGTCATCGGCACGCTTTGGTCCGGAGCAGTGTTCTTACCCATATCGAAGTTGAAGGTAATGACGCCTTGAGTCTTCACGGATACGCCGGAAAGTTCCGTGGGCTTGAAGCGCCATTGTTTCGCCGCCTGTAGAGCGGCGTCGCGGAGCATCGGATGGCCGCTGACGACTTGCGCGCCAATCACCTCACCGGTTTCATTGATCGTGACCTTGATCTGGACTGCGCCCTTTGCGCGCGCGGCTCTGGCTATTGCCGGGTAAGCAGGCTGAACTTTCCTGGTCGCCTTACCTTGTATGACGCTTCCGGAAACTGTGAGTTTCTTCGGGCTAATCGCCATTTGCGG
>DASTMP010000079.1:0-29624 GCA_035714085.1 Blastocatellia bacterium | reverse complement strand
GCGCGTCGCATCGTCAATGTACCTGCTCGTGACGAACAGCGAGACGTCATTCGAAGTCAGGTTGGCGATTTGATAGGTGTCCATCAGCGACTGTGTCTCCGAGACCGGCAGTTCGACTGTCTCGCGAGGTTTGAGTTCGACGCGGAAGCGGTAGAAATTGATCGTCCGCGAGGCCGGTTTCTGTGTGTCTTCGGAAAGCTTCCAGCCTTCGCGGTACGGATGCTCGACGTAAACGATACGCTTCTTGTCGGTCTGGTTGATGATCGTGTAGGTCTTCTTCTGCGTCTGATGGTAATGCGTTTCGAAGACTCCTTTCTGCGCGCGGACCAGAAAGACCGGTCTGCGCTCGCTATTGAACTTCGTCGTTACCAGCGCGGCCAGGTCGAGTCCGAACGAGATGAACCGCTGCTCGTTCGATTTCAACCGCTCGATCAGCGCCTCGCCCGCGTATGCGTCGCCGTCGATCACCGTCAGCGAGCCGCCTTCGAGCGTCAGCGCCGAAGTGTTCTTCAACCGGATTCCATGCATCGGGCGGTCTTTTCGCGCCGCTTCGTTATAGACCGACACGCGCTCGCCGTCCATCTTGGTTTGCAGGATCGGGATCAGCGCGGAGCGGTCGCGCCGGACGGTAACTGGCTGCTCGACGCGGTACTCGAAAAGCTCGCCCACTTCGCTGCCGGTGGCGGCGGCGTCAACGCCTGATTCGCCGCTGGTAATGGCGCTGCCGATGTTGGCTCTGAAACTTGAGGCTGCGATCGCATTGTCAGCGACGCTGAAATCCTTTCTTTGATTGAATTGTTGTTGATTGGGCTGTTCTTGCGCCGCCTTAGCCCTTCCTCTGGCGATGAGGCCGTTAGCCGACAATTCTTCAAGTTGTCCAGACTGGCGCTGGCCATTCGCCTCGGCTTGAGTTAGGCGATTTTCGGCGCTTTGGTTGACGCCGACTTCGCCCGCCTCGTAAACCTGTGGACTGAGATTCAAATCCTGCGGGATCGGCACGACAGGGCGATAGCGATAAAGCGGATTTTGAATCGGCTGGATGAACGAAACCGGAGTGCCGGAAACCAGCGAGAGAGAAACGTCCTGCCAGTCCTCTTCGCTGACGTTGTCGACGACGGCCCAGCCCTGAAAGAACGGCTTGCCTTCCGGATCGAGCACGACCCGATAGGTCGTCTTCCAGATCGGCGCGGCGATCGTGTAGCTGATGACCATTTCGCGCTGTCCATCGCCTTCGGACGTCACGGTGATGGTCTTCGCGTCGCGGCGTCGAGCGGAGGCTGAAGCGTTGGCGAATTGCGTAATGTCATGCCGCGCGCCCTCGTCGAGCAATTTGACCGCGCGCACGTCATTCAGATCGAAGCTTTGCAACTCGCCGGATTCAGTGGTGATCACGAGCGTGTGAGTTTTGACCGGCGGCTTGTCTTTTTCGGCCGGAAGCTGCCGCTCGCCGATGGTGAGAACAGCCCCGGTCACGCTGCGATTGGCCGCGGTGACGGCCACGCGCGCGCCCTGCAATTGCTCCAGGACTCCCGCCAACCCGCCTGCCGCATCGCCATTGGTTGAAGCGTCAATCGAAAAAGGAATCTCGTTGAGCCTGGCCGAAGGCGGCGCCGAAGAGTTGTAGCTGACGGCGCCCACGCGGCCCCGGCCCAGATCGAGCACAACAAGCGATTTGAGCACGTCGTCAACCTGTGATTGTTTGAATGACAGGTTGATCTCGGCGCGACCGGTCACCGTCCCGCGCCGCTCGAAATAGGCGACGCCGTTGCTGTAAAGAGTCACGCGCCGCAGCGGCAGCGTTTGTCCTGCCGAGGGCTGAGTCTCACGGGTTTGTTTCGCAGCCGGTTGATTGCCGGTCCTGTAGCTGGCGCTCGGCGTCGCCCCAGCCGGGCCGGACTTGATAGAGGCGCGCGAAGCGCGAGATTGGGCGAAGCCGATGGGCAGGAACAGAAGCGGAATCGCGATTGCGACGAGAAGTGTTTTGCTGAATCGCCGATGAAATTTCATAACCGATCTCCTAATTGAAAAAGATTCTGCTGACGGGGTTAGCCGTAAGAGTCTGCGCTGATTGAACGCGACTCGATTCGGGCGCTTGCGAGGATGTTCCGAATGGTGGCTGTTTAAGATGCTGGGAGGGGCGGTTTGTTCCTCACTCTGTCACATGGATCGAGCGCGGTTAAGTATACGGCGAACTGACAGTTCGTCATACATTGGGCCGTTCGATTTGCGTTTGCAGAATCTATGGTGAAGACTAATAGCGCGAGCGGCCGGCGGCCGCTCATCCACTCTCCTCCATTCCCGACCTGGCTTGACGAAATTTGTTGAATAACCAATCAACATCGCCTCGTGCGCACGACCGTCTTCGTAACGCGCTGCGATCAGATAGGAGGAATGACATGAATTCTACTCTCGAACAGAAGATGAATGAGCTGATGGAAGAGGCTGACCGGCAGGGAGCAGGGGCGGCGTACGTCGTGCCGCATCTTTTGCTGGGCAACTATCTCAACGGAAGTCACCGCGAGTTTGCGAAACACTGTTGCCGTTTTTCTCCCATTCAGATGCGATTGACCAGCAGCGTCTCTACCTCGACCGAAGACCCCTGGGACGACGCTCCAGGCGCTGAATATGTGAATTGAGTGTGACAAATTTGTCACACCGCTATCTATTGCCTGCGCTGAGTTTGGTTCGATTCAGAGACGAACCTGTAGGACAAACATGTCCCACTGCGTCATAAGGTTTGCGCTAAAAACAAGGACTTAAGCCAGAAAATCGCCGGGCACGACGCTTGCGAGGAATGCTGACGTCAGTCATTGTTTGAAAACCTCAGAAAGACTGATAAGGCTCGAGAGACACACAGCCGATCTCTTGTGGGCCGCAGGTCATTCAAGCCATAACAAAAGGAGAACTGCAAATATGCCTATTGAGACTCAAACTCCCTTGACATTATTCGGAACAATAGCGCCGACGATCGTGATTGACCATGATCAGCCGCCGACCACCATCATCAAGGAGACCGATCATTTTCACGTGGTCGTGAACTGGAACGTCCAGGGATCGGCCCTTCCTATGCTTGGCGGTCAGTTCGAGGTGCGAGCGTGCTTCGAATCAATCGGCCCCGGTTCAGAGAAGGTTTTCGGTCCGGTCGTAGTTCAGGTAAGCGCCGGCGTCGGCTC
This sequence comes from Blastocatellia bacterium, assembly GCA_035714085.1. Taxonomy (GTDB): domain Bacteria; phylum Acidobacteriota; class Blastocatellia; order RBC074; family RBC074; genus JAJVID01. The sequence continues at coordinate 26,451 of DASTMP010000079.1, read as the reverse complement.
CCTGACCGACAGGAATTACACCGCCGACATCTTCGTGCCTGACCATGGCTTAACGGAAGGAGCGTACGACCTGGTCGCTGTTCTCACCTATAAGAACAACGGCGTGCCCGGCAACATCGCTGGCTACTCTGATGAGAAGATCATTCAGGTCTACAAGCCCAGCCCGGCGTTTCCATAATCGGGCAATCGCGGCATACCGATTCAGCGGCCTTCGATCTTTCACCACTTCATAAAGATGCCCAAAGATGCCCAATGATGGTGGAACGAAGGCCGCTCGTTTTTTGCTCTCAGCCATAGAGGGGATTTATGTCAGGCAAGCGCGGGCGCCATACGAAACACAAACCGCAATTCGAGGACGACCGAGGCAATCAGCGGGAGACCCGGTCCGGAGATAATCCGGACCGCTACGAGAAAAACCTAAACGCATCGTCGGAAGAACGGCCCGAGGAACGGCGCCTCGTTCGCCAGCAACCTCCACAATCGGGGAATGATCTCGACCGGTTTAAGCGGCGGCGTGACGAAATCGGCGGCGCCGAGTTTGATCATCTCGAGCATATCGTCCGGCTCGGCGGCGTCTGAGACGACCACGACCGGAGGTTCGGGCGCCGAATGGCGCAGAGAAGAGAAGATTGAGCCGGCTTGCTTCAGATAATTCCACGAGCTGACCAGGAAAATCACTGCGGGACGGAAGCGCGAAATCATTTCGAATAACGCTCCCTCCGCCCGGCTCGGTTGAGGGGCGTTGTCAATGGTTTCAAGATGGAGCCGCAAGCCGGCGTCTTCGGTGGATTCGATTATCCCGCGCAGTGAATCGCTGAGCTCACGCGAAGAATTCAGATTGAGCAGAAGCACATTGGTTGGTCTAATGCTTATGATTGGCGTCATATGGCTGATCCCCCAGTCTTGCCGGCTGATAGTGGTTGATGCGTTGCGCTCGTGGCCGAGACAAGGAAAGGATATGCGGGTTGGAAATCAGAAGCAAGAACTTTTTGTCGCGAGGAAGCGCCGGGGAGCGACGCTGAGACTCAGGATTTGACTATTTCGAGCAATGTGATCTCAGGTGGGCAGCCGTAGCGTAGCGGCACGATGACGGTTCCGAGTCCCCGGTTGACGTAAAGTTGAGTCGAGCCGAGTTGCGCGTGGCCTCGCATCAGACGGCGGCTGGGGCGGCGCAGCCAGCGGGCGATCTTCCGGTCTTTGCGTCCAGTGAGGAGTCGCCAGTTGATTTGCCCGCCGTGCGTATGACCCGAAAGCACCAGGTCGACGCCCGCGCGCGCGGCTTCGCGTATGATCGCCGGGTTGTGCGAGAGCAATATTCGTGTCTCGTCCCAGTTCGTCTCTTCCAAGGCCTGCCGGAGGTCGTCGCGTTTGACCATCAGATCGTCGACGCCGACAAGCCGGATGTAGGAAGAGCCCCTTTCGATCCTCTCCGATTCGTTGCAGAGCACGTGGATGCCCTGATCGGCGAGCGCGGCGCGCATCATCGCGCCGTCGGTCCAGTGGTCGTGATTGCCTAAAACCGCGAAGACGCCATGCGTGGCGCGGAGGCGTCCCAGAGCGCGGGCGCAAGGGGTGATGTAATCGCGCGAGTGCGAAATGTAATCTCCGGTCAACGCCACCAGGTCGGGGCGCAGGTCGTTCGCCATGCGCACGGCTTCGTTGATTCTCTCTTCGTCCAGAAAAGGGCTGTGATGAACGTCGGAAAGTTGGACCACTCGTAAACCCTGAAATTCGACAGGGAGGTTTTCTATAGAGATTGTTTGATGAGTGATCTCGATTTGGTGTGGTTCGATCATCGCCGCTCGCAGGATTGCGGCGAAAGTTTGACGCCATTGTCTGCGGCGACCGCGGCGTTCGACTTTGTGCGATAAAACGTATTTTTTCATCCAGCTTGCTCCCGGATTATTATGCCATAGAAGTAAAATAGGGGCTGTGGGCGCCGGGGCCTTGATCGGATTTCAGATGGGACTATTTCGACGTCCATCTTGCGAAACATAGGGATTATACGCGCCGCCCGCCGTAAGCCGCAATTCATATTCGAGGAGACCTGGATGTTCAAATTTTAGGGCTGAGACGTTTTTTTGTCTTATCAAGTGGTATGAAACGAATAATCGATCAAAAAGTACGATTGCCAAAGATAATCCTGATAATCTGGCTATTTCTTGTCATTCTGCCGCTTACGTCTTCAGAAAGCGTCCAATCGCAACCCAATTCTCAAAACTCAGCGTTGCAAAATGAAACAGCCAGAGCGGAGGAATTGATCAAACTGGCCCGCGCGGCAATCGGCGGCGAGGAGGTTTTGAGCAGGATTCAAACTATTACCGCAAGAGGCAAATATTACCGATTCGTCAGATACCTCAGCGTTCAATCCCCAAAAAAAGTTGAAGAGAAGCGAAAGGCGTTGTCGGGGAAGATGCAGTTCGAGTTCGCGCTGCCGGACAAATTTAGAAGGCGTGTGACAGGCGAGAGATTGCGAGGTTTTGACTATTCATTCTGGCAGGTGGTCAGCGGCGCGGAGGCCTGGCGCGATCCGCCGATGAGGCCGATGTCCTCGAACGATGACAGGCGCGTGATCGATGTCGGAGATGTCGAAAGGACCACATTCATACAGGCGACGGGCGCCAAACAGGAGTTGTCCTATTTTTCCATCGGATGGCTGATGCTTACGCTGCCCGGATACCCGCTCGAAATGAGCTATCTGGGCCTGTATCAGATTGGCTCCGAGAACGCTCACGCGATCAGCGCGAAGGGGAAGAGCGGCTTTCGATTCACTCTGCTGCTAGGCGCAGAAACCTATGCGCCTATGGCGCTTGCGATCTCGTTTGTCGAAGAGATTCAACCGGCGGTCCTCGTCGAAGCCGCCGGTTATTTCAACCGGAAATTCATGCAGGAGACCTTTGCGCGGGCGCGCGCCGAGCGAAAAGCCATGACGAAGCCGCCGCAGCCCTGCGATGTATTTATACGGTTTTCCGACCGGCGCCCGGTTAATGGAGTGATGTTGCCGTTCAGAGTCACAACCATGCTCAACGGAGAAGTGATTGAAGAAATGACAATGAGTGAATTCGAAATCAATCGACGCGTCAATCTGAAAAAATTCGCGGGGCCTCCGGAGCCGAGGGATTAAATGGCTTCGTTATTAGCGGCGCCAAAAGTGTCCGGATTTAAGAATTAAACGGAGCGCTAAGGATATGGGGCCTTTTTTATTAAGGTGATTGAAAGGGGCGATCAGATTGAGTATGATGTTCAGCGTGGTGTATAAGCACTTACCCCAGCCCTTGAATAACACACAAATTGATCAAAAACAGGATTAGGGCGGTTAGCAACAATTCGGGCAATCTGGTCGTAATCGAATCGTAATCTGATCGAAAATCGAAAACGGATCAACGGACGTACTCTCACTAGGTTGTAAAATCCATAAGCGGCGCGACGCTATAAGATTACAACATAAAAATGTGATGGTTGAGCGTAGCGCGGGAGTATCTAAACAACGGGGATTATTGATCAGACATCCAACGGCGCCCATTTTTCAACAGAATTGAGAGACGCAAGAATTTTGATAGGAAGGTCGTTAATTATGGCGGCCAAATGGGTCAACAATTTTATGGTGAATGCAGAGACAAGGAGGCGATGATGACTACCGCTCAGAAAACAGCGCCGAGTTCGGTTTATCTCAACCCCGACCTGAAAAGCCCCGCCGCTCAGGAATTCGAGGATAAACTTACCGCGCTGATCGTCGGACAGGATCGCGCTGTGCGACGCATCACCGGCTTGTATCAGATCTATCTGGCGGGTCTGGCGCATCCGGGCCGCCCGATCGGGACGCTGCTCTTCCTCGGGCCTACGGGTTCGGGCAAGACGCGAGTCGTCGAGGCCGCCGCCGAAGTCCTTTTTGACGACGCCAATCTGATCACAAAGATCGATTGCGCGGAGTTTCAGCATTCGCACGAAATCGCGAAGTTGATCGGTTCGCCTCCGGGTTACCTCGGGCACCGTGAAACTTCGCCGATGTTGACGCAGGAGAACCTCGATCGTTCGCACACCGAGGCGACCAAGCTTAGTCTGGTGCTTTTCGACGAGATCGAAAAGGCCTCTGACGCGCTCTGGCAATTACTGCTCGGCATCCTCGACAAAGCCACGTTAACGCTGGGCGACAACCGCCGCGTCGATTTTTCCCGCTCGATCGTGATTATGACGTCGAACCTGGGCGCGCGCGAAATGAGCGAATTGATTTCGGGCGGGATCGGCTTCGCTCCGAAGAGCGGTGTGGTCGACGCCGAAGTCGATCAGAAAATTTATCGGACGGCGCTCGAGGCGGCGAAGCGTAAATTCTCGCCTGAGTTCATGAACCGGATTGATAAGGTCGTGGTCTTTCGCAGCCTGCACAGCGACCACTTGACCGAGATTTTGGAGATTGAATTGCGAGCGGTTCAGAGACGAATCACCGAAGGCACAGGCGAGAAGTTCGTCTTCAAATGCACACAGGCGGCGAAAAATTTCCTGCTCGAAGAGGGAATCGATTTCAAATACGGCGCCCGACACCTGAAACGCTCCATTGAGCGCTTTCTGGTCTATCCGCTGTCGAATCTTATTGCGACTAATCAGGTGGGGATGGGCGACCTGCTGATCGTTGATTATTCGCCCGAGATCGGTAAGCTCGTCTTTTCAAAAGACGCTGGCGGCGCGCTGATCCATGAAGAGTGGCGCCAGCACGTCTTCCCCGATCGCAACGAGAATGAAATGAGCAGCGCCATCGCCGTCGCGACGCCTGAGTGGGCCCCAGCGCCCGCCATGGCGAAGGAAGAATGATCAGAATCAGTAGCGCGGAGGCCAAGGGGACAAGGAGAAAAGGAGATAAGTGGATAAGGAATTTCCTTCCCCTTGTCTCCTTTTCTCCTTGTCCCCTTCCATACTTCAGGGAACAATCTTCACCGGAGTTTTCACCGGAACCGTCTCAAACAGCTCTTTTATCTCGTCATTTTCAAGCGCGACGCATCCCAGCGTCCAATCTCGAACCAATCCGAACAATTTTCCGGTCCCGCCGCCATGAATGAAGATGTCTCCGCCGAGCCTCGTGGTCTGCGGAGGCTTCGCCTTGACGCGGATGGCGTCGATTATCGCCTGATGCTCGGCCTTCGTGATCAGTCCTGCTTTCAAGCCGTTGTCGGCGTCGACGATGTTGGGGTAGCTGACGCCCAGTGATAGATAGAAGTTACTGCGCGCGTTCTTATGCGTGATGTAATAATCGCCCTCGGGCGTCGCGCCGTCGCCCTGCCGCCTCTTCGATCCGGTTGGATTATTGCCGAGCGCGATCTGATAGGTCTTCGCCAGCCTCTCTTTCCCGCCCTCCCATACGTAAAGGTAAAGCTTGCGTTCGCCTTTCCTGATGAGTATGCGGTAACGCGCTTCAGGGGCGCTGCTTTGGCGCGACTGATCACTCCCTTGAGCGGTAGATGATTGAGATGACGCCATGATCATCGGGCTCACAAAGAGCAGCGAGACGAGGAGTGTGTTGAGATGGACGTTCATAATGAGCGAACTGTAGGTTCAATTTATGGCTCGGTCGATTTCGACGGCGACGCGTTCGGCCTGCTTTATGCAATCGCCAAGTGATATGCCGCGCAGGTAATTTCCGGCAATTAATAATCCGGGCCACAATCCGGAGTCCCCGCGCAACACCGATTCGATGCGCTCGACACGAGCGGCGTGGCCCAGCATGTATTGCGGGATCGCCCGCTCATACCGCGTGATCGGCAAGCGACGAGGCTCTCCGCTGACGCCCAGGACTTTGCTCAGATCGTCATGAACTATGCGAATCAGCTCTTCGTCTCCCAGTTTTATCGCCTCGGGGTCGGTTGCGCCGCCGATGAAATTGGTCAAGCAGACCCAGCCTTCAGGCGCCCGTCCGGCGAACAGAGATGAGTTCCAGATCGAACCCAATGTCCGCAGCCCCTCGCCGCGAGGCGCGAGGAAGCCGAAGCCATCGAGTTCGCGAGCCACTTGCTCAGCGCGATAAGCTAGCGGAACCGACGCGATTGAAACATAGGGAATCTCGGCGACGAGCGCGGAAATTTCCGGCGCGACGGCGCCAAGCAGATGAGCGGCGACATAAGCGGGCGTCGAAATGACCAGCGTCGAACAATTGATCATCTTGATCTCGCCCCGATGTTCGATCTTTATATCAAATCCACCCGTTGAACTTATGCCAATGATTCGGGCGCTGGTCAGCAATCTGTCGTCGCCAAGCGATCTGGACAACGCTTCAGGCAATGCGCTCAAACCGCGACGGAACGAACAGAGACGGTAAGGCCGCAACGACCGCTTCGGCCTGCTTGTCTCTTTGCGCGCCTCTTTGCGTGATTGCTTTGCGGCGCGCAGCGCCCCCCGCAGAATGCCGCCTGCTTCCGCCTCGAACTCCGCGAGCTTCGGAAAACAGGCTTGAACGCTAAGTTCCTCGGGGTCGCCTGCGTAAACGCCGGAGAGAAATGGCGCGACCATACGCTCCAGAATCTCGCCGCCCAATCGCCGCCGGACGAACGACGCGACGCTCTCTTCGCCGCCTTCGCGCCGCGCCTTGACGAACGGCTCCCGCAGCAGTCGCAACTTGGCCGTGGTTGAGATCAGCTTCGTTTTGACGAGCGCCGGCGGGCTCATCGGCGCGGCCTGGAGCCGCCCGTCAGCGTAGATGTAAGCCGGCGCGCGGGGATCGGCCGTGACCAATTCGCCGGTCAAATTCAATTCTTCAACCAGATCGAGGAACTCGTGCGAACCGCGCAGACTGTTAGGCCCGCATTCGATCAAAAAGCCTTCCACTTCGCGGCTTTGAATCACGCCTCCCATGCGGTCACCGCTCTCAATGATCAATGGATCGCGGCCCATCTTTTTCAACCGATGAGCCGCGACCAGGCCCGAAATGCCCGCGCCGATAATGACCGAATCAACATTCATCTCGTGTATTTTGGGATGTCGGCGCAGTACCGCGCGCATAAGCAAGCGGCGCCTCACATGCCGGCCGCCTGCTTATGCGCGCGGTACTGTGCCAGCCTCAGTCGTGGGGCCTCTCCGAAAGAGATTATCCCAATCAAGTCTACCTGTGAATTGCATTACGACAAAGAGCGTGAGAATGCAAAGGACCGTGATCGCAAGCCCCGTGAAGCGTTCGAAGAAGAACGTGTAGGAGAACAGCACCAGATAGACAAATTGCAGAATGCCCGCCTCGATGAACGCGAAGCGATTGCCCACGGCCAGCCGCAGGTACGAAACGACCAGGGCGATCGAGACCAATGAGCAGATCAGAAACGATACGTGGATCGAGATGTGGTCGACCAGATAAGCCAGCAGCAGGTGAAAGCTAAAGAACGCGGCGCCGATGAAGAAATAGTTCATCGGATGCAGCCTGATCCTCTTTACTGTCGTCAGCACGAAAACTACGAAGAAGAACAGAAAGAGCGAGACCGGCGCGGCGAAAGTAATCTGGCTGACCCACGGCCCCGGATTGAGTTTGCGCGGCATGACCATCCCGATTTTGACGCCTGAAAGCAGGTTGGCATATTGCCACTTCAACTCCCATCCGGAGACGGCTTGTGTTTTCTGCGTGGGCGAGAGGCTGCTCTGCGGAAAATCGATCTGGTCGAAGTCTGTCCGCATCACCAGCGAGAAGTTTTTGACCTGGCTCACCTCATTGCCGAAGTCGTACCACCATTCGTCCATTCCCTGCGATCCGTATTCGACTTCAACAGTCTCGGACTGCCCAGGCGCGAGTCTGATCTTATGGCTGAGGACGCCTGCGTTGAAGGGCAGATTGGGTATCTCCGCCCCGCCTACGGCCAAACGGAAATTGTCGTAAACGCCGCTTTGAGTCGGCGCTGAAAAATCGAAGTAGATTTCGCGATCGGCCTCGGTATAGTTGGTCACGCGGTACTTGCCGTCGAATTGGACGCGATAGGTCGAATACCAGAGCAGCCCCTTCTGGCGGTAATCCAGATTCAGGGCCACTTTGATGTCGCTGCCGTTGAGCAGCAACGGATTCCTGATAGTTTCGTCTTTGGTCTCAGTGACGGTCTTACCGCCCTGGGCGGTCTCGATTTTTGTCTGATGGACCGTTTGATAGTAGATCTGTGGCGCAAATTGCCGCTGTTGTGTCCCCCAGAGTTGACCCACGGCGGTTTTCAAACTCTCGTCCTGTTCCGACGTGCGATGCATCACCGCGCCGCCCAGAACGCCCCAGGCCGCGGCGATGCAGAGAAAGATGAAGACGATGGCCGCCATTCGCGCGAGCATAGTTCCTCCTTAAGACTGTCCACGAAGTCACACGAAAAAGACGCGAAGACTTATAAAGCGCCTTCGTATTGCGTCGTTGTTCGCTTGTTGTCCGTCTGCCGCTCGCGATTATCCGAGAATTGTTTCTGAAGGGTTAGGCGCAAGGCTACGATAAGTCGACGTGCTTTCCCAAACGCCGAGTGTGGGAACCCACACAGCTCATTTCAGATTTTCACAGACGATGTCGGCGAGGGCTTTGATAAAGGTCGGGTTGCAATTCAACGCGGGAACGCGGCGATAGGCCTTGACGCCTATCTCGTCAGCCAGCTTTTTGTAGAGGATGTCGAGTTCATAGAGCGTCTCAATGTGGTCGGAGACGAAGCTGATGGGAATCGCCAGGACCTGTTCGACGCCCTGCGACGCCAGTTCGCGCAGCTTCGCGTCGGTCGAAGGCTCCAGCCATTTGACCGGACCGACCTTGCTCTGGAAGCAGAGATGAACGGGGCTGAGACCGCCAAGCTCCCCAGAAACCAATCGAACGGTTTCTTCAATGTGTTGGAGATAAGGGTCGCCTCTTTCGATATAACTTTGCGGGACGCTGTGAGCGCTGAAGAGCAGGTGAACACGACGCGGGTTCGGATCGGGGAATTTTTCGATCTCTTCGGCGATCTGCCGGCTGAGCGCCTCGATGTAACTCTTATGCGTGTGCCATTGCCTGATGTAATGGCGGCGAATGCGCTGAAGGCTGTTGCGTTTCCCCGTCAGCGCTTCGAAATCTTTGAAGCTCGATCCGGTCGTCGAGACGGAGAATTGCGGATAGAGCGGCAGAAGAATCAACTCGTCCACGTCGTCGCGAACAATCTGATCAATTGCTTCCTCGGCGTCCGGACGCCAGTAACGCATGCCGACGTAGACGCGCGCTTCGAAACCCCGTCGGCCGAGTTCTCCGCGCAAGGCGGCGGCCTGCTCTTGAGTGATTCGCCGCAGCGGCGATCCGCCGCCGATCTGCGCGTAATATCCCGAAGACTTTTTATGACGAGCGGTCGCGATCAACCACGCCAGCGGTTTCTGCATCGCGCGAATCGGCAACCTCACAATCTCCGGGTCGGAGAAGAGGTTGAAGAGAAAAGGGCGCACGTCGGCCAATGTTTCAGGCCCACCGAGATTGAAGAGTAGGACTCCAAGCTTCATGAAATAGTGGATAGTGGATAGTGGATAGTAGTCAGACAAGAATGCTTAGCTACCCGCTACCCACTATCCACTGCCCACTATAAAGTTCCCGCGATCACCGTAGTCGCCACCTCCGGGTGAATGTATTTGCGAATGGCTTCGTCGACGTCCGATTTCGTAATCATCGAGACCAGCGAAGGATATTCATCAAGGTATTTCACTCCGAGGCCGAACAGTTCCGACGCCGCGATCTGGCTGGCCATGCCGCTGTTGGTGGCCAGGCCGATCTTAAACGAGCCGATGATCGAAGACTGTTCGTCCCTCAACTCGTCTTCTCCGATGCCGTTGGCGATGTAATCGTTGACGATCTCGACGGTCGCGCCGACCGCCAGGTCGATGTTCTCCGGCGCGACGGTGACGGTAATAACGAACGGCCCATCGCCGATCCCCGATTCTGCGAAACTGGAATTGATGCCGTAGGTCAACCCCATCTCATCACGCACTTTCAAACCGAGGCGCGAAGAGAGGGTTGATTGACCGAGGGCGTTGTTGGCGATCCTGGCCGCAACGAAATCGGGATTTGAACGCCGCAGCCGCGACGCATGGCCGATCACGACGTCGGCGTTCGGCTTGTCTTTCATCATCACTGTTTCGCGTATCGCCGCGGATTGGAGCGGAGTTTCGAGAATATCCATTATAGCCTCGGGCGCGCCCTGCCATTTGGCAAGTTTCTCTTCAAACAAGGCATATGTATCGTCGGCTTTGACGTCGCCGACCACGGCCAGGATCATTGATGAAGGGCCGTAAAACTTCCTGTGGAATTCGCGAATGTCATCGACGGTGATCGTTTCGATCTGGCCGATCGCTTTTTCGGCGGGCGTTTGATGAAACGGATTGCCTTCGGGGAAGACCAGTTGAGTCATCCGGTCGTAGGCGCGAACGCGAGTGTCGTCCTGCTCCTCCTGGATGTTGGCGATGATGCGCTGCCGCATCTTCTCAAGCTCCACGGAAGGGAACGCCGGTTCGCGCAATTCTTCGGCCAGCGTCGAAACGATCATCGGCAGGTCGCGGTTGAGCGAGAGGCCGCTGACCGAGGCCGTGAAAGTGTTCGATGACAGGCCGACGCGCGCTCCCGCCGACTCCAGCTCTTCGGCGATTTCGAGCTTGCTGCGGCGTTGTGTGCCTTTGCCGAGCATGCTCGCGGTAATGCTGGCGAGAGAGTCCTTGCCCGCCGGGCTGAAATATTCGCCGGCGCGCATCGAACCGGCGAGCGAGACCGTCGGGTTGGCCGGGTTTTCCAAAACTAACAACGTGACGCCGTTCGAAAGATGAAAACGTCTGGTGCGCGCGACAAAAGAATTATTCTTCATAAGCTTCATCAAGACTAATGCCTTCTTCCTGCTTGGGTATAAACCATCCGACGGTTCGGTTGTCTTCGGTGAAATAAGTCGTCGCCATCCGTTTGATGTCCGCGGGCGTGACTTGTTCGACCATCTTCGGCAAATCAACAAACATTTTCCAGTTGGCCACGGCTTCGGCCTCGGCGATCACTCTGGCCACGCCCAGCGGGCTGTCGCGCAGGAAGATCATCTGTGTGGTGATCATATTCTTGGCCTTCTGCAATTCTTTTTCGGGCGCGTCCTCCGTCTTCATCTTCTCGATCACTTCCAGCCCGACGCGTTCGGCATCGGCGTGCGTCACGCCCGGGCGCAGCGTGATGTGAAGCATGAACAATCCCGGATCGAGGAATTGAAAGGCCTGCGCGCCCACGTCCACGGCCATCTGGGTCTCGACCAGGGCCTGGTACAGGCGCGAAGTGATGCCCGCCGACAACAAGGTGTCGAGCACGGTCAATGCCGCGGTGTCTGGATGCGTGGCCTCGGGGATGTGCCAGCCGACGTTTATCAATCCGAGCTGGCCCGCTCGGCGGAGCGTGAAGCGAATCTCGCCTTCCTGCGGCGGCTCGACCGTGTACATCCGCGGGATCGGAGAGGACGAAGGCGGGATCGGGCCGAAATGTCGGCTCACCAGATCTAACGCGGCAGCCTCGTCAAAATCGCCGACAATGATAGCCGTGGCGTTGTTAGGGTGATAGAACGTGTCGTAGAACTCCTTCAACCGCGAGGTCGCCACGCCTTCCACATCCGAGCGCCAGCCGATGGTCGGGTGATGGTACGGATGCTCGCGGAAGGCGGCGGCCCAAAGCCGCTCGTGCAGGATGTTCGACGGCTCGTTCTCTCCGCGCTCGAGTTCGTTGCGGACGACGGTCATCTCGGACTGGCGGTCTTCGTCCGCGATGAACGAGTTGCGCATCCGGTCGGCTTCGAGTCGAACTGCCAGTTCGAGTTGATCCGATGGCAGCATTTCGTAATAGCGCGTGCGGTCGAACCAGGTGTCGGCGTTGAAGACTCCGCCTTGCCGCTGCAGAACAGAGGCGATCTGCGTCCCGTTCTGTTTGTTGTAGGTCGGCGTGCCTTTGAAAAGCATGTGTTCGAGCAGATGCGTCGATCCGGTGTGGCCGACGGCCTCGTTGCGCGAACCCACGCGGTAAAGGACCATAAACGCGACCACCGGCGCGGCGCGGCGCGGCGCGAGCAGCAGCTTCAGGTCGTTCGAGTCGAGTTTGTATTCGTTGATTCCGTCGTATTCGGTGATTTTAGAAAATGCCATAATTCAAATCTGTTCGTTGTGGCGTCTCAGGTAAAGTTCCTCTGCCTAATCAAAAATGGCGATGAGTAAAGTCAGGCGGCCTCTTTAATCCCTGCCTTCGCGGCTTCGATAAAAGCCCTCGCGTTTTCTACCGGGACCATCGGCAGAATGCCGTGTCCAAGATTTACGATGTGTCCCAGACCGCCGCCTTTCCTCAAAATCTCTTTGACCGATTCTGCGATCGTCTCCGGCGTGCCGAGCAATTCGCATGGGTCGAGATTGCCTTGCAGCGCGACCTTGTCGCCGGCTCTGCGCATGGCTTCGGCCAGATCGATGCGCCAGTCGACGCTCAGAACGTTCGCGCCAGAATCGGCCATCCTTTCCAGGATGTGGCTGCAGCCATTGACGTAGAGGATCGCGGGCACGGTCAGCCCGGAAGGCCCGCGATGAATGCGCTCGAAGACTTTCCGTACGTAAGGCAGAGCGAACTCTTCATAATCGGCGGCGGCAAGCTCGCCCGCCCAGGTGTCGAAGAGTTGAACAACCTGCGCCCCGGCCTCGATTTGCGCGTTGATGTAGAGGATGATCGTGTCTGCCAGTTTGTCCAACAGCCTGTGGATCGTCATCGGCTCGCGGTACATCATCCGTTTGATCTCGGCGTAATTGCGCGTTCCGCCGCCTTCGACCATGTACGACGCCAGCGTGAAAGGCGCTCCGGCGAATCCGATCAGCGGCGCTTCGTGATCCAGGCGTTTTCGCAATATCCGGATCGTCTCCATTACGAACGGCATCGTCTCGACCGGGTCGGGGACGATCAATTTTTCAACCTGCGCCTCGGCGCGGATCGGGTCTTCGAGCACGGGACCTTTGCTCTCGACGATGTCGACCTTCATCCCCATCGCCTCGACTGGGACCAGAATGTCGGAAAACATGATCACCGCGTCGACGCCGAGAATTTCATAAGGCTGCAGCGAAACCTCGGCGGCAAGCTCCGGGGTCTTGCACATCGTCATGAAGTCATATTTTGCGCGCAGGGCGCGGTATTCGGGCATATATCGGCCCGCCTGGCGCATCATCCAAACGGGCGCGCGATCCACCTCCTGGCGGCGGCAGGCTCGAATAAGTCTGTCATTATTGATCATAAACACCCACAGTTGATGTAATAAAGAGACCGTATCTTAACACATCGGCTGATGACCGGACATTTGACCGGGGGCGGGGAGGTGTGATGAGCGAAAACCCACGGCCGACAACCTGACGTCTAGGAAGATCGTTTCCGACGAGAATGATCCAATAAGGCATTAATGATCTGCACGCCATGAAACCGCCCATTCTCGATGAAAATCTTTCCAGTCTCCTTGCCCGCGGTCACGACTCCGGCCAGGTAAATCCCAGACACGTTCGATTCCATCGTCCCGGGGTCGAAAGACGGCTTCATCGTTTCGGGATCGATTTCGATGCCCATCGAGCGTAGGAAGTCGTTGTCGGTGTGATAGCCGGTGAGCGCGAAGACGAAATCGTTCGGCAGTTCCGACTCTTCGCCGGTGACCAGATTGCGGATTCGGATCGTGGAAGATCTGATCTTGGTGACCACGGTTTGAAAAAACGCTTTGACCTCGTTGTTGGCGATGCGGTTCTCGATGTCGGGCAATATCCAGTATTTGATCGTGCGGCGGAGATGCTCGCCTCGATGGATCATCGCCACGCGCGCGCCGTGACGGTGGAGATCGAGCGCGGCTATGGCCGCCGAATTGGCCCCGCCGATGATCGCCACCTCGCGGTCGTAAAACGGATGCGCGTCTTTGTAATAGTGCGAAACCTTCGGCAAATCTTCACCCGGTATGTCCAGCGTGTTGGCGTAATCGTAATAGCCGATGGCGACGATGATCTTGCGCGAACGATACGACCGCTTTTCGCCTGTCAGCGTCGACTCGGTCTCGACCATAAAATCCCCGTTCGAGCCGGACACCCGTGTGACCTTTTCATACTGGTTGACGCGTAACCGGTAGGTGTCGACAACGCGGCGATAATATTTCAGCGCCTCGATGCGGACCGGTTTTTCGCGCTCGCAGACGAACGGCAGGTCGCCGATTTCGAGCAATTCCGGCGTGGTGAAGAAAACCAGTTGCGTCGGGTAGTTGTAGAGTGAGTTGACGACGCAGCCTTTTTCGAGCGTCAGGCAACGGAACCCCGCCCGCTGAGCCTCGATCGCGCAGGCTAACCCGGTGGGCCCGCCGCCGATGACGATGATGTCGAGCGGTTCAATCTCTCTAGTCACTTGTTTCGATGATCCTCGTAAAAAAACGCCGGGCCGCATATCAGCAGAATCTTCATCGGCCCATCGCCCGTGTTAGTCAGCGTGTGGCGAGCAAAACGCGGAATATAGATCGCATCGCCTTCACAGACTTCGCGCTCCTCGTCCTCTATCTTCATCACGCCCTCGCCTTCGATAATGTAGTAAATTTCTTCGATCACCTCGTGATGGTGCGGCGTGACGGTCGCGCCCGGCGGGAGAATCTCCTCGGCCAGGCTGCATTGATTGATCGGCGATGTCGTGCGATCAATCAACGGGCGAATCTCGGAACCATGTGGGGCGCGGATGACTTTCGTGTCGCGGCGATTGACGATAAGCATAAGTTGATCGAATTAAAGCGAGGCCAGAGCCTTCTCCAAGAACTCGCGGTTGGCGCGCGCGTTAGCCGTAGTCTCTTCCGGCGTCTCGCCAATTTTACAGCATTCGACCATAACCGGCCCGTCGAATCCTCCGGCTTTCAGCTTCTTGAAGACGCCAGCGAAATCCACTTTACCCGCCCCGAACTGGATCATCACGTCACCTTTCATTTCACCGCAATCTTTCGCGCAGAAACCCGTAATTTGCCGCGCGATAGACTCAATCTCGGCCACGGGGTCTTTGCCGGTGTAATGGATGATGTTGCCCGCGTCGTACCAGATCGAGAAATTTCGATGATTGACCTCTTTGATCACGCGCAGAATCTCTTCGGAGGAGCCGCTGATCCCGCCGTGAGGCTTCATTGCCAGCTTGACGCCTTTATCCTGGGCGTAGGCGGCTGCGTCGCTCATCACTTTGTAATAGTGCGCGAACTGTTCCGGATTGTCCGCGCCGAATGACAACACGTATTTCAGCGAGAGGAATTTCGCGTTGTCTATCTGCTTGCGTACTTCGCGGATCGAATCTTCGAGCGGGATGTCGTGGCGCGAACGCAGAGCGCCCATATTGGCCACGAGGCCACTCGCCGCGATCCTCTTCTTCAGGTTTTCCATGTACTCCGGCGTGGCCTCCGCGCCGATGAACGGCTCTTCCCTGGTGCGACTGAGCAGTCCCGTAGATTCATAGCCCGCGGCTTTGATTTGTTTAAGCGTTTCGTCGAAAGACCATTTAGTCCAGGGACGGTTGAAACAGCCAATGGGCCAGTTGACTTTGGCTTCGGCGGTGAAATCCATCGCCGCCGCGCCGGCGGCGACAAGAGCAGTTTGTTGAATAAATTCTCGGCGTTTCATCGTATCGTCATTCCTCTGAACTATTGGAGTATTTTTGTGAGAGCCAAGCGGCAAGTTTCATTCATGGAGTTGAGGCTTGCCGCTGTATGCTCAAATCTATTGCTTGCCAGCCTGTGTTCCAGGTATTCCCGGAATCTCCGTCTTCTTGTAGTCCGCCGGCACGGTGAAGAGCGAATCGTCCAGCGATTTCCGCTCGACGTTGGTCACTTCCATTATCGTCTTCGACTGGCCGTTTTCGATATTGACTATCTTGAGCGGGAACGCGCCGCCTTCGGCGAATTTGGCGAACTCGGGATTGGCGTCCAGTTGCGCTTTGAACTTCTCGCGCATGGCAGGGTTTTGGACCTTGTCAAGAATGCCGCTGGACACCCCGCCGAAATAGCCAAGCCCTTGCGCCAGGCACATATCCATTTTATCGCCGATCAGCCAATGCTGGCAGGTGACGCCGGCGATCGTTTCGATCTTGCCGGTCGAGGTCACTTTGGGAAAATCGATCTGGGAATCTTTCCCGGCTTCGCCAGCCGCCTCCTCGGCCATTTCGCCCCAGTCCATTGTCGTGTAAGTTTTCGTTTGCGGAAAGAGCATGGTCTGCGTGCTGGAGGATAGGTCCATCAATGTGACGCTTGATTGCGTAACATCCGCCTGTGGTTCGACCTGCGGGAAACGCGTTTCCATACGGGTGCGAGTCCCCTTGATCGCGTACCTGACTTCCATGCCCGTCCCCATGGACATCTTGGATGTGATCTCGCCTTCGAAAGCTACGCCAGGCGCGGAGGACGGCGAAGATGAGGTGGTATTCGGGGTCGCCCCGCCGCACGCGGCGCCGAAGGTCGCGGTCAGGAGAAGCGCATGAAAAAGAATCGCACGGGGCGAATTAGTGAAAGATTTGAATCGAATCATTGAATATCCTTATCACGGGAAAAATTCAGCCACGAATGAACACGAATTTCTTTCCTGGCCTCAACAAGTGAGAGCCTTGACCTTCAAAGGCAAACCCGAATTGTTAAATATCACGCCTGAAATCGGATTCAACGGCAAGCCCCGATCATTAACGAAGCTTGCCGTTGAAAGCCTGAATCTACTTTTTGCCAGCCGACAGCCCCCCTATTCCCGGAACCTCCATCTTCTTGTAATCCGCCGGCACCGTGAATAGAGAATCGTCCAGCGATTTTCGCTCAATGCCGGTGACTTCCATGATTGTCTTCGACTGGCCGTTTTCGACGTGGGACATCTTGAGCGGGAACGCGCCGCCTTCGACGAATTTGGCGAACTCGGGATTGGCGTCGAGTTGCGCTTTGATCTTCTCGCGGAGGGCCAGGTTCTTGAGTTTGTCGAGAATGCCGCCCGACTGACCGCCAAAACCGAAATAACCCATCCCTTTCGCCAGACACATGTCCATATCCTGCTTGTCGCCGAGGATCCAATGCTCACAGTTAAGACCCGCGACCGTTTCGGTTTTGCCGGTTGAAGTCACTTTGGGAAAATTTCCCGATGAGCCTTTCCCTGCGTTTTGGGTCATCTCCTCGGCCAGTTCGCCCCAGTTCACGGTCATGTACATTTTGGATTGCGGTATCAGCGTCGTTTGCGTACCGGAAGACATGTCCATCAGCATGACGGCCCTCTTCGAGGCGTCCGGCGAAATCATCGCCTCGAAGCGTGTGCGGTTGCCCTTGATCGCATATCGGAATTCCATCGGCTGTTTCTCGCCGAACATCCTTGCGGTGACCATGCCTTCAAAAGAGGTCACGCCTTTGATCGCTGATGACGAAGACGCCGATGAGGCCGTTGATGCGCCGGAACCGGAATTCTGTTTTGCCACGCCGCATGCGGCGGCGAATGATACGATCAGGGAAAGTGAGAGAATGAACGTCGTTTGCGACAGCCAAGGGATCGGCTTGATGCGAGAGGTTGCTGAGTGAGTCATTGGATATCCTTTCTTGAGAAGTGAGTTTAAGGTGAAGCGAGCGCGCATGTCGGACGACGCTCGCTTCGCTCGTTGCGGAGGTTACTGCTGAGTGAGAGCCTTTACCTTCAATGGCAATCCGAAAATGTTGATGAAGCCCGCGGCGTCCTCCTGGTCGTAGCTCGCGCCCATAGTGAACGAAGCCAGGTCGGGCCGGTAGAGGGTGTTCGGCGACGTGCGCCCGGCGACGATGACGTTGCCTTTATAGAGTTTCAATTTCACGTCGCCGCTTACTGGCGCCGTCAGGCGGTTGACAAAGGCGTCTAGCGCCTGGCGCAGCGGCGTGAACCACTGGCCGAAATAGACCATCTCGGCATATTTGTGCGCGACCACTTCTTTATAATGCGCCGACTCGCGGTCCAGGCAGAGCGACTCGAGCTCGCGCAATGCCGCGAGCAGCAACGTCCCCCCCGGAGTCTCATAGACGCCGCGCGATTTCATCCCGACCAGGCGATTCTCCACCAGGTCGACGCGGCCACAGCCGTTGCGCCCGCCGATCTCATTCAACGTCTCGATCAACGGGACGGGATCGAGATGCTCGCCGTTGACCTTTACCGGCGCGCCTTTTTCAAAACCTATCTCGACGTACTCCGGCTCATCGGGCGCTTTTTCCGGCGAGACGGTCAATTCGAACATCGCCTCTTCCGGTTCGTTCGCGGGGTCTTCGAGGATTCCGCCTTCGTGCGAGAGATGCCAGATGTTGCGGTCGTGGCTGTAAATCTTCTCGCGGCTGGCCGTGATCGGAATCTGGCGCTCGTTGGCGTAATCGATCGCGTCTTCGCGCGAAACGATGTCCCATTCGCGCCAGGGGGCGATCACCGCCATTTCAGGCGCCAGCGCCTTGAAGGTCAATTCAAAACGGACCTGATCGTTGCCTTTGCCAGTGCATCCATGGGCTAGCGCGTCGCAGCCCGTCCGCTTGGCGACCTCGACCTGTCGTTTGGCTATGACGGGCCGGGCGAAAGAAGTGCCGAGCAAGTATTTGTGTTCGTAGACGGCGCCGGCGCGCAGCGTGGGCCAGATGTATTCGGTGACGAATTCGTGGCGCAGGTCTTCGATGTAGATTTCAGACGCGCCCGTGGCGATGGCCTTCTCCTTCAAGCCGTCCAGCTCTTCGCCCTGCCCGACGTCGGCCGCGATCGCGACGACGTCGCAATGATATTTCTCTTTCAGCCAGGGAATGATGATCGAGGTGTCGAGTCCGCCTGAATAGGCGAGCGCGACACGTTTAACGGTGTTGGTCATTTATGGATTATGCCTCCGGTGAATTTTGTCGGGTTGGAGTTGAGCGGAGATTATACACGGGGAGGCTCGGCGAGGGTAATATGCTGACGCGGAATCACTTACATTGGCGCGGGGGATCGCGCCTGTGATCACAGGCGCAAAGCTGATAACCAAGTTTGATCATCAGCCTGTTCGTCATCCGATTCGGCGCCGGTCAATTGACGGTATATGAACCCCTTAGCGAAGGCCCAATCGCGTTTGAGCGTCGCGATTGAAATATCGAGAGCCTCGGCGGCCTCCTTTTCAGTAAACCCGCATAAAAAACGCAGTTCTACTATCTCGCTGGCGCGCCGCGAAATTTGCTCCAGCCGGCTGAGCGCCTCCTCCAACGCTAACAAGTCTTCGGACCGCTGCCAGACGAAGCCCTGAGCCTCGCTAAAAGAAAGTCTGGCGAGTTGGCCGCCGCGCTTCTCCGCTCTCGCCGCGCGTCCATAATCAGCCAGTATGCGGCGCATCTGCCGCCCCGCCATCCTGAAGAAATGGACGCGATCCACCCATTCGATCTTCGCAGCGCCGAACAGTCGCAGATAAACTTCATGCACCAGGTCGGTTGCTTGTAACGTATGGTTGGGACGTTCATGCCGCAGGTAATATCGAGCCAGACGGCGAAGCTCCTGATAAACCATGTCAAAAGCCTCGTCCACGGCGGCTTTATTACCCTGTCGCAACTCAATGAATAGTGTCGTAAACTCGGTGGGCTGGGGGGTCGCCATTGGTCGCCTCCAAAATGTGATAGCGTTAGCCGCAGTCATCCATTTTTTATTTCTGGGCGTGGCGTCTCTATGGAACAAATTGTGGGGAGCACAATGTAACATACGATGACTGAGGGTCAAAAATTTTCTTGCCGTTTTGAGCTGTTTCGCGTCAAATTTCCGCTTTATATTTCTCGAACCGCGTGCTCAGCCAGAAAGGGTTAAATGGATGTCCGTCAATTATGACCGTGGAAGAGTGGCGCAGAGCGAAGGAGGTCTTCGACGCCGCGTGGGAATTGGAGCCGCGCGCGCGGGAAGGCTATCTGGCCGTCGCCTGTCGAGGCGAGGAATCTGTGCGCGCAGAGGTCGAGCGAATGCTGCTCGCGCTCGCGCAAAATGAAGACTTCCTCGAAGAGCCGCTGCTCGTCGGCGCCTCGGCGCCGCCGGTGGATGAGCGGACTGGCAGGCTCGCCGGCAATTACCGCCTGATGCGCGAGATCGGGCACGGCGGGATGGGGCTGGTCTACCTGGCCGTCCGCGCAGATGACGCATACGATCAAGAGGTCGCAGTCAAACTTGTTTGGCCAGGGCCTGACGTTACCGGAGTCGGACAGCGTTTCCGGCAGGAGCGGCGAATTCTGGCGCGGCTCAATCATCCTAACATCGCCCGGCTGCTCGATGGAGGCGCGACTGATGACGGCCAGCCTTACTTGGTGATGGAATACGTCGCCGGCGTCCCGATCACGCAATACTGCGATGAGCGCAAGTTTTCGGTCACCGAAAGGTTGAAACTTTTCCGCATGGTCTGCGCCGCCGTCTCGCACGCGCATCAGCATCTGGTCATCCACCGCGACCTCAAACCGTCAAACATCCTTGTCACCGAAGACGGCGTCGTCAAACTGCTCGATTTCGGCATCGCCAAACTGCTCACGCCAGAAACGGGGGGCGCGTCCAGCCCGCTCACGCGCGCCGGGATGCATATGTTGACGCCCGAATACGCCAGCCCTGAACAAGCGCGAGGCGATGAGGTCACTACGGCGAGCGACGTCTATAGCTTGGGCGTCTTGCTATACGAACTGCTGACGGGCCATCGGCCTTATCAATTCAAATCTCCCGGGTTCGGCGAGATCGCGCGCGTGATATGCGAAGAAGAGCCGGAACGGCCGAGCGCGCGAGCGCAGTCGGCGGATCAATTGCTCTCTCGCAGCCTGAGAGGAGATCTAGATCAGATCGCCCTCAAAGCGCTGCGCAAGGAACCGGAGCATCGCTACCAGTCAGCCACGCAGTTGAGCGACGATATTCAACGACACCTCAACAGCGAGCCGGTCGCCGCGCGCCACGCCACGCTGCGTTACCGCGCGGTGAAATACGCCAAACGCAACAAGGCGTTAACCGCCGCCTTCGCCGTCTTCCTGCTCTCTCTCTCCGTCGGTCTGACCGTGACGCTGTGGCAATTGCGCGCCTCGCGCGAGCGCGAACTCATCCAGCGACGCGAGCTTTACCCCGCGCGCCTGCGCCAGGCCGGCGAGCATTGGGCGGCGGACGATGTCGCGCGGTATCAAGAGGCGCTGGACAACTGCGTCCCGAAGAACGGCGAGGATGATTTACGCGGCTTCGAGTGGCGCTACCTCTGGCGGTTCGGCCACCGCGATCTGTTGACGTTGCGCCCAGCCGGGAAAAAGATTCACGCCTCCATCGCCGGTTACGGCCAGAGGATCATGACGTTTGATGAGATCGACGGATCTACCGGCCTGTGGGACGCTGAGAGCGGGAAACTGATCGCTGCCTGGAAAATAGATCCCGGCATGACAGAGGCGAATTGCCTTCTTCATAATCAACTTATCGTAACCCTTCATGTAAATGGAGGCAGCGTGGCGCAGGAATATGACCTGCAAACCCGGCGATCGCGTCAAATATTCTCCGACCCGGCGGCCAGCATAGAGGCGCTTAAGGTCTTCGCTCAGGGCCAGCGCGCAGCAACCGGTTACGCGGACGGAACGATTAAGTTTTGGGACGTCGCCGCAGCGCGTACGATTGGCGCTCTGCGCGGGGGGCTGAGCCGAATCAAATGGCTTGTCCTATCTCCTGATGAGCGGCGGATGCTGGCGCATGACGGCAGGCAGATCATGGAATTGTGGGATTTGACTTCCTACCGACCGCTCGCCTCTTTCATGGAACCTGAGCCAGGGCCTATCGCTTTCACTCCTGACGGCAAAGAGTTCATCATGATTGTTGGGGGGAAGACGCTGAGGCTTCGTGAGGTAGAAACGGGTCGGTTGATTGCGACGGTTGCCGATCCCGGCAATGCCTTTAGTTGTGTGGCGTGGATAGACCGGCGCCATATTTACGCCTGCGGCACAGATCGCACGGTGAAAATCTACGAGGCGCCATTCTTACGCCGGCGCGCGGTCTTCAGGGGACACACTGATTGGGTGACTGCGGCTCAGCCCTCATCGAAAGCGAAAATGTTATTGACCGGAAGCAATGACCGGACATTGCGACTGTGGGAGATCGCAACGGGTCGCGAGCTTGCCGTCGTCAAGGCCCATGCCGGCGAGGTCATCAGCGCCGAGTTCTTTGCCAATGATCGCAAGATCGTCTCTTCAGGCAAAGACGGCGCGGTCAAAGTGTGGGACGTGGCTTCGTTGCTTGCGCCAGACGCGCTCAAAGGCCACAACGGTTATGTGTTCTCCGTCGCTTTTTCGCCGGACGGCCGCCGGCTAGCCACTGCGAGTCAGGATCACACCGTCAAGTTATGGGACGTACAGACCGGCGAACTGCTCAAAACATTACGAGGGCACACCGGCATGGTCTTTCGCGTTGCCTTTTCGCCCGATGGCCGGAGGCTCGTTTCATCCGGCGAAGACAAAACGGCCCGCGTGTGGGACGTGTCTACCGGACAGACGCTGCGACAACTCGCTGGCCACAGCTACCAGATTCATGGGGTCGCCTTCTCGCCCGACGGGAAAATGGTCGCCACCGCGAGTGATGACCGCACGATCAAGCTCTGGGACGCGGCGACTGGGAGCGAACTCAAAACTCTGACCGGCCACAGGCGTGAAGTCTATGCCGTGGCCTTCTCGCCCAACGGCCGGACGCTGGCTTCAGGAAGTTACGACCAGACGATCAGGCTCTGGGATGTCACAACGGGACGGGAACTGGCGACACTTGCGGGCCATACAGACTGGGTTTGGTCGGTCGCCTTTTCGCGCGACGGCAAGCGGCTGCTCTCAAGCGGCGCGGATAACACTGCAAGATTATGGGACCTGGCGACAAAGCAGACGATGGTCACTTTCAATGGCCACACGGACGAAGTCTTCGAAGCCGCCTTCTCACCCGACGAGAAGCGCGTCGCCACCGCCAGCAACGACCACACAATCAGGCTCTGGAACGCCGCGACGGGTCAGGAATTGCTTACGCTCAAAGATCACACGGATCAAGTCTGGTCGGTCGCGTTTTCGCCTGATGGAAATACCATGGCAAGCGGAAGCTGGGATCGGACGGCGCGACTGTGGCGGGCGGCCGGCGATGCTGAAGCGAAGGCGCGAACCAAATGAAGGAAAAAAGAGCCAGGTATTCAGGTTGCCGATTGCGGTCGTTCACACATCAGGTCTTTACTGAATGCAAAGAAGCTGAAGCTTGAACTTCATGCAATTCTGCGTCTCGCCTTATCCCCGATAACCTACAAACGGAAATATTTTCAGAATCGTGATCTGTATTGGCAGCGGATTGCGCTTATTGAAATGAGCCGAGCAATCTTTCTGCCCGGTTCATTTCTCAGTTAAATTGGGTACAATTCCAGCGATTCTCGGTCCGAGCCGAACAAAAGAATATACGGGCAGTGGGGGCCCTAACCCCTTTTGATCTAGTCAGTCTGAGAATCGCTGGTCACCACAGCCTCCAGGAGGACCGAATGGCAATCTTTGATCAGCGCAGCCAGCAAGTCGTGTATCAATACAACATAGTCGGCGACATCAATTTTGGGTCGGTTCAAAATAAAGCTGACGTCGCGCCAGAACTGCAAAAACTTAAATTGGAAGTCAGAAAGGCTCGGGACGCCGGCGCAATTGATGAAGACACAGCGACTGATGTCGTATACGATATCGAAAAGGCCGTCAATCAAGCAAAAAAGGAAGGCGCTGACAAAAACAGCGCGATAGGGTACTTGGAGAAAGTTATATTTGTGTTTCACCCTGGCTACTCTAGTGAGCATAGGAGGGTTGTTGATACTAACCTGCACGGGAGTCATCATGGCATTGTACTAAGAAGTGAAGACATGATCTTACTATGTGACGCGCAAAATAGGATAGAAAAACTAGAAGATTTAATCATGAATTAGGAGGCGGCTCTTTTATACAGCCAAACCGAGCGTTGCTACTTAGCCTAATCTCTATGGCCCGGCATTAGAGCTCAGCAGTGTCGGCTATCAAGTTCAGCCATTTTAGCTCAACAACCCGTTTTCCAATCTTCCACCGGGAGGTGAATGATGCGATGTCAACACTGTGGTCGTCAGCTTTACGGATTTTGCGTCAAATGCGAAGGCCACCTTTTTGATCAGCAGATAGAACTAACCACCAGGCATTCCGGTATGACCACACTACTTGAAGAGAAACAGAAGTTGAATGAGAAGTGTAAAGAGCTGAAAGCAAAAGTAACCCACTTAAGATTTGGTATAGTAATATGCGTATTCATAGGCTTAGCGCTTTGGGGTTACGTTATTCATCTCAGATCCGTATATGGATCCTTGCAGATTTCCCCTAACCGTCCAATTGCGCAATTAGATCAAACGCAACTTGGACCAGATGAATATCTAGTAGCGAAAGTCTTTTCAGTTGAAGGACAGCCAGGAGACGTAAACATTGGGGTTTCAGCCGAGTGTCAGAATTGCGATGACAAAGCTTTGGCGATGCTTTTGCTAAATGACAGCAATTACCAGAGATTTGAACGCCGGCTGAATTATGAGCCCAGTTATGAGGTGATTGACATTAAGAAATTCGGGTTCGACGGCAATCTGGAGAAAGGGCACTATTATATTGTCTTCCACAATACTTCGATCAACCGCTCGGTATTAGTCAAAATCGACGTCGATGTGCGTTCCAAGTAGTCTCAAGCGTATGCAAATTAAACCCGAATGAAGTCAGCGACTTGAAACGGCTGGAGCCTTTGTAGAGGCGCGCAGCGCTCCAAAGGCTGCCACTGTTTTTGGACGGTCCTGTTGATGTCAAAGGTTTTTTATTCGCAATGCCTTCAATTAATTGAAGACTGTGCAAATAAATGTTCTTTGCTTGCAAGAGATGAGCGTTGGACTGCGCCGGAGGCGCCGCAGGATATTAGCCGGCGGCGCAAGCCGCCGTGATCTATCGCCAAATGACCGCGCCCCGGCAGGGGCGCAGGACTGGTCCGGCGTCCCTACCGGGACGCGATTGATGGCCTTTGGGTTCCGGTTGCTTCGCTACGCTCCGCCACCGGCTAATATCCGTTGCGCCTCCGGCGCATATTATTGGCGCCATTGAAGTTTAATTTGCACACTCTTCAATTAATTGAATGTAAAAGGGAAATAAATTTCATGCGTAAACCTGCTGTCGCTCCCACCGACAGAGTTATCCGAAGATAAACAAGCAAAAGCATACTCTTCCACCCTCCACCAATTCACGCCGAAAACTTACGAGAGGAATAATGTTCAGAATCGTGAGCTGTTTTAGCGCCGGATTTCGCTTAATGAACTGAAACGCGCAACTTTTTAATCTGGCTCACTTTTAAAGCATTCTCGGCTTGCGTGTTCAGCCGCCCCAGCAAGGTCAGGGTGTTGCGCCACGACCATAAGCCAGCGGTTCCTGAAAACAAGAGTCAAAAATGCAATTCATAAGAAAAGAACGGCAAGCCTGCAAATTTCACATAATGGAAATGAATATGAAAATTATGAAGCCAGGAAAAATGATTCTTTTGTTGATAAACAACAGAACAGTTACTTTGGGATCAACAGTCTATCAAATCAACAGTATAACAAGGATCGAGAAATACAAGATAAAGCCTATAGCGGATCGCAAATTTAGCGCGCTGAACCCCCAAGGCGTCCAAAACGGTGTTCGCTAACGTCAGGCGAGGTGTTGAAGTGAGCAAATTGGTAGTGGAAGAGCATAGTGGCGCCGAGGCCTTGTCGTCATTGGCGCCGGAGTGGCAGGCGCTTTTCAACATGACCAACGCGTCGCCATTCCTTTCGTGGGAGTGGATATCGGCCTGGCATAAATGGCTGGGGCGCGGAAAGCGCCCGCGCCTGTTCTGCGCGCGAGCAGGCGGTCTGCTGGTCGGATTGTTGGCGCTGGGCGAAGAGGATTGGCGGTTGAAAGGAACGACGGCGCGCGTTCGTCGAATCTCGTTTCTCGGCGACCAGCTCGGCGGTTCAGATTACCTGGACGTGCTGGCGCTGCCCGGTTATGAACAGGAATGCGCCAATGTCCTCTTCGGGCACATCGCGGAACACGTCGAATTCGACATCCTGGAGCTTGACGGGTTGCCATGCGATTCGCCCAGCGCCCCGTGGCTGGCCTGGCGTTTCGGCTGCGATGCGAATTTCAAGTATCGGCTCGAACCGCGTTATGTCTGCCCGCAAGTGAGGCTGGACAGGCCCTGGGAAGAGTTGCTGCGAAGCTTCTCGCGCGCCAGTCGCTTCTCCCGCAGCCTGCGCCGATTGCACAGGCTGCCGGGTTTCGATCACCGCGTGGTTACCGATCCCGATCAGGCGGAGGAGGCTTTTGAAAGGTTCCTAGCGTTGCACGAGTCGTCCTGGGCCAGTCGGGGAGGCTCCAGCGCCACCGGGCGCCAATCGCTCAGGGATTTTCATCGCGATGTTGTAGTGCGTCTGGCTGTCGCCGGCCGCCTGCGATTCGAAGAGATCTGGATTGATGGCGCATGCCGCGC
>DASTMP010000078.1:0-9086 GCA_035714085.1 Blastocatellia bacterium | reverse complement strand
GAACTTCTATCCGCCGCTCTTCTATTGGCTCATCGCCATACTTCATCACACACATCTGGTTTCGTTCACCGGAAGTTTCAAGCTGGTATTGGCAACCTCCGTCCTTCTCTTGCCGGTGGCGATCTGGATGATGGCATGGGCGGTCTCACAAAAGAACCGGCTGGTCGCCGCCAGCGCGGCCTGCGCTGTTCTGCCCTTGCTAGTTGACAAGCGGTTCTTTTATCCGCTCGGGCTCGGCCATGCGAGCACCTTTCTGGTCGGTCTTTATTCGCACCCTTTGGGTTTCGTCCTGCTGATTGCGTGGTACGTAGTCTATCTGAAAGCGCACATGCGGAAGTGGCGCTTCGTGTCGGCTTCGCTCTTATTGGCGTTGGCGAGCCTGTCCAATTTTTTCGTGGCGATCACTGGGGCGCTATTCGTCGCAGCCACGATCATCATTGATCTTGCGAAGTATTTTCGCGCGACCGGCCGAGAAGAGCGATTTGAGGCGCGAAGGGCGTTCATCGCTCATGTGATAACGCCGCTCATTGCGGCAGGATTGGCTTCATTCTGGCTTTTCCCCATGCTGGACGCGTCGGAATACCTTGTCTCGCGGCCCTACACGGGACCTTTCAACGAACTCATTCCTCCTGTGATGTTCGTGTGGTACGCAATCTCGCTGATCGGCATTGTGTGTTGGGCGCGGCGACCCACGGAGGGCATAGCGCCGTTCCTGGCGAGTTTATCGGCCTTGGCCGTCAGCGTGATCGCCTCCTCTTTGCTCCCTCCGCGCTGGTCTCCTTTTCAAGCGCCGCGGTTCCTGGTGACGCTCAACTTCCTACTTGCCGTCCCTGTTGGCGTGGCCGTCGCTTCCGCCTTGAATAAATTGAGAACATTTTCCGGTGGCGCAATTACACGCTTCCATATTGCGTTTGGGATCCCGTCGGCCTTGCTCATTAGTTTGCTGATATGGGTCGAGCCGCCTTCTTATGGGCTGGCCTTCTTTCCAACCAATGAAAGCGAACGGATCGACAGCGTGCTACGTTTTGCGCAAGAACATCATAGCGGACGTTATCTGGTCGAAGTTCCCCCCTTCTCACGACCCGGGCCGGCGCTGGATGGCCGTGCGCTGAATTCTTATCTGGGTTTGCAGGACAACGAAGCCTTAAGCCTGTTTTTCCGCGAGGCGTCCCCGAACATTATATTCTTCAACTCACTTGCGAACGCCTTTTCCGCCGCGCCTGACAATTACGGCTTCAGTTCGATCTTGGCGAACGACCTCGATTTCATACGGCAACCTCTCAGGCAGCACCTGAATCGAGCGCGCCTGGTCGGCGTTAAATACCTTGTTATTTTCACACCGCAGATGAAGGACCGACTATCTAAAGAGACTGAGATCGAGGCGAGGCACGACTTTGGCGCTTGGACTGTCTTTGCGTTACGAGGTGAACCGGCGCCCAGCGTGCGCAAACTCGATTTCAGGCCTGCCTTGGTAGTGAGCAAGTTTTCGCTCAAACAGCGGCGTAGCGATGAAAGCGACTTCGTCCGATGGGCCGAAGAACAATTTGCCGACGGCTGGTTTGACGTTCTGCTTGCGCGCTCGCCGGAGACTAAGATAGACAGGCTTCAAGAATTGGATCAATTCGGCGCACTGATTCTCGATACTTACGATTGCGCCGATGAGAATCTTGCTTTCGAGCGTTTACGATCTTTTGCGCAACAACGCGCTTTGATACTCCTTTCCAGCGATTCCACCCTCTTCCGGCGTATTCGATCCGCAATCGCGCAATTTCCATTGGCCGAAATCATCGAACGCATCCCATCTGCCGGAGGCGATTGGCTGGGAGATGATAAGCCAAAACGATATGGAGCGAACAATATCCATCAGGAGTGGTTGGCGATTCGGCGCATCCTTGAACAAATGAAGACGCCTGCCGGCATGGCCGCAAGTCTCGATGGCGAGGTCGACCAAAAAACTATTCGTCTTAAGCCTGGGGCCTTAACGTCAACCAGCGGCATACCAATGCTGATCAACACCACTTACCACCCTAACTGGCGCAGAGACGATGGAGGCGCAATTTACGCCGCGTCGCCATTTTTCATGTTGACCTTTATTCGCCAGCCTACTCAGATAATCTACGCGCGCAACTGGTTCGATCGCGCCGGGCTGATGGTTTCGGTAAGCGTCCTTATAATCTTTTGCTTCGGAGTTCTACTATTCCGAAAAAAAGCGGGTTAGCCATGTGTCGTATGAGAAGAAAGAATCTGACCCGTTCACTGATCATTTCAGGCCTGCTGACCTGTCTGGCCATCCCTTTATTCGTGAGTCAGGCGCAAAGATCACAGAAAGGCAGGCCACGCTTAAACAGCGGGGAATTGAAAGCGGTCAGTCACCGTATCAAGAGCGAGTATCAACAGACGGAGCGTCTTCTTAAGCCGGATCCTGGGCAAGTTCCCGCGCGTCGATTGAACAGGGCCGAGTACAACAATACGGTGCGGGATCTGCTGGGAGTTGATATACGGCCGGCGGATGATTTTCCGCAGGATGATTCGGGCTACGGTTTTGACAACATCGGCGCCGTGCTGTCGCTTTCTCCCGTGTTGATGGAGAGGTACCTGGCGGCCGCCGAGAAGATCGCCCGGACTGCCGTGTTCGGCCCCGAATTACTGAAACCCACTCTGGTTAGTTACCAGCCGCCGGAACGAAGAATTGTCCCAAGCGACACGCCGCTGTTCGATTATGACTTGACCGGGCTTAGCTTGCCCAATGCGCTTCACGTGACGCATCGCTTTCCGGCCGAGGGGGAGTATGTAATCAGGGCCGTTCTGGGTGGTTTCCGCCCGCCCGGCTCAGCGCATCTGCGGATCGGTCTTTGGATCGATGGTAGGCAGGTAAAGGCAATCAATTTCGATCCCGAAGGGCTTGTCTCATTCTCCCAAGACCGTCAGGATCTCACCGGCCTGACGCAGAGCTTACGCGCGAGGATTACGGCGGGCGATCACTGGATCGCAGTTTCCTTACTGCGCATGTATGAAGGGTTGCCGAGCAGCTACCGAGGCCCAAACCCGTCCGGCGAAGAGAGAATCGAGACCCGAAGGCCTGTGAAAATGTCTGTGAACCAGGCCATGATCAGCGCCCTTGAGATCGGCGGCCCGTATTCGCAAGTGAAAGGCCCATCAACCGAGAGTCTGAGGAAGATCTACGCCTGCGGACATCTCAGCAGAAAGCACTGGCCTGGCTGTGATCGCAAAATCGTGGCCAATTTGGCGCGCAGAGCATACCGCCGCCCCGTGACAGAAGAGGAAGTCCATCAACTTGCGCGCCTGGTCTTGAAGGTTCGGCGACAGGGCGATTCTTTCGAGGAAGGCATTGTCCAGGCGTTACAGGCAATTCTTATATCGCCACATTTCCTGTTCCGCATCGAAAAAATACGCCCGCCGGCCAGCGCCGAAGCCGTGTATCCAATCAGTCAGCATGAACTGGCGTCGCGGCTCTCTTATTTCCTTTGGAGCAGCATGCCAGACGATGAACTGTTGCGCTGCGCTGATCAGGGCATTCTGCGCCAACCGGCGACGCTCGCGACGCAAGTGAGACGCATGTTGCTAGATCGAAAATCGCGCGCCCTGGTCGAGAACTTCGGAGGTCAGTGGCTCGAATTACGCAAGCTCGAATCCGTCAGGCCGGACCAGAATCGTTTTCCGGAGTTCGATGAATACTTGCGCATGTCAATGCGTCGGGAAACAGAACTGTTCTTTGAGAGCATTGTGCGTAACAATCGCAGCTTCCTCGATTTTATTGACGGCGATTACACCTTTCTCAATGAACGCCTGGCGCAATTCTACGGCATCCCAGGAGTCAAGGGCCCGAGATTCCGCAAGGTCTCTTTGATCGGAAATACACAGCGTAGCGGGATTCTAACGCAGGCCAGCATCCTTACTGTTTCCTCCTATCCTACACGTACCTCTCCAGTGCTGCGCGGCAAGTGGATTTTGGAGAACATTCTTAATGACCCGCCTCCACCGCCTCCACCCGATGTCCCTAAACTGGACGACGCCGAGGTCAGTTCGTCAGCGACTCTACGCCAGCAGTTGGAACAGCACCGGAAGAATGCAAGTTGCGCTTCATGTCACGTGCGGATGGATCCGCTGGGATTCGGGCTGGAGAATTTCAACGCCATCGGCCAGTGGAGGACACAGGACGGAAAGTTTCCAGTGGACTCTTCCGGCGCGCTGCCCGATGGAAGATCGTTCAACGGGCCGTGGGAGTTGAAAGTTATCTTGAAAGGCGACCGCGACGCGTTCACGCGGGGATTGACTGAGAAGTTGTTGACTTATGCGCTGGGTCGCGGCGTCGAGGGAAACGACCGTCCTATGATAAAAAAGATCGCCGCCCACGTGGCCGCCAACAATTACCGATTCTCCAACCTCGTGATGGAGATCGTCAACAGCCTACCGTTTCAATATCGAAAACAATGATCATCACACGCAAGCATCTACCGAGGAGAACTTTCTTGAAAGGTGTTGGCGCCGCCATCGCGCTGCCGTTGCTGGACGCGATGACGCCGGCGATGACTGCGAGCGCGGCAGTCCCTGTTCGCCTGGCATTCATCTATGCGCCGAACGGCGTGGCAAACATTGACTGGTGGACGCCAAAGGGCGATGGCAAGGACTTCGAGTTCTCGCGCATCTTGAAACCGCTCGAATCTTTGCGCAATGACATCTTCGTGTTGACGGGGCTGGCTGATCGCAATGGCAATGCGCTCGGCGACGGCCCTGGCGATCACGCGCGGGCGGGGGCGTCATTCCTCTCCGGCGTCCATTGTCGCAAGACGGCCGGCGCCGACATCCGGGCCGGCATCTCGGCCGATCAAGTGGCCGCGCAACTCGTCATCGGCGAGACACGATTCTCTTCGCTCGAACTCGGCTGCGAAGATTCACGCACTGTCAGCAATTGCGATTCGGGCTATAGTTGCGCTTACGCCAACAACATCTCGTGGCGCACTCCAACAACTCCCAACCCGCCGGAGATCAATCCGCGAATGGTCTTCGAGCGCCTATTTGGAGCCGCCGATCTAAGCTTATCGCATGAGGCGCGCGCGCGCCGCGCCGAATATCGTAAAAGCATTCTCGACCTTGTCCGCGAAGACACGGTGAAACTCGCCGGCAAACTTGGCCCGTCCGACCGTCGCAAGATCGATGAGTATCTCTATTCCGTCCGCGAGATCGAAAAACAGATCGATGGCGCCGAGAATGAGAACCGCGCGATCACACCGACTATCGAGAAGCCGGCGGGAATTCCGATAAACTTTAGCGATTATGTCGGGCTGATATGCGATCTGTTGACGCTGGCTTTCCAGACCGACCTGACCCGCATCTCCACGCTGATGATCGGGCGCGAAGGCAGCATGCGCGTCTATCACGATCTGGGAATTCCGGATCCGCACCATCCGCTGACGCATCATCGCAACAATCAGGACTGGATCCAGAAGGTCCTTCAAATCAACGTCTATCACGTTGATTTGTTCGCGCGATTTTTGAAGAAGCTCAAGGAGACCAAGGAAAGCGACGGCACGTTGCTTGACCATTCGATGATCGTTTATGGGAGCGGTATCAGTGACGGTGATCGTCACAATCACGAAAACCTGCCCATCGTGCTTGCGGGCTGCGGCGACGGCAGATTGAAGCCCGGACGCCACATCGTTTACAAACCCGGCAAGCCGATGACAAACCTTTACCTGACGCTCCTGGATTGCATGGGCGCGCATCCGGAAAAGATCGGCGACAGCACTGGTAAACTCGAACATCTCTCCGAAATCTAATATGGAGCATCGATTGATTTCTATATCTCTCTGTCCCTCCCTCTCTCTGTCTCTCTGTCTCTCCCGCGCATCAGACTTTCGATCTGCAATAACAGAACTCCTCCGACCACCGCCGCGGCGCCTGCGATCTGCATCGGCCGCATCTTCTCGCCGAGCCATAACCATGCGACGGACGCCGCGACGACGGGTTCGAGCATTGAGGTCAGGGAACTTCGACTGGCTTCCAGATGTCGCAGGCTGGCCGAGTAGAGGGCGAACGGCAAGATCGTCGCCACGCTGGCCAGGTAGATGAAAAACAACCACATCGAAAAGTCGATGCTCGCCCAGTCGATCTTCCACGGCGGACGGACCGTCAGCCAGACGACGGCCGAGGTAAGAAACGCATACGTGATCATAGTGCGCGGATCGTAACTTCTCAGAAATTGTTTGCCGTATGCGGTATAGAACGCGAAGCAGACGCCGGATCCGATCGCTAACAGCGTCCCGGCCAGCGATACGCGCGCGACCCCTCCTTCCTGTCCCAGGACCATCAGCGCGCAACCGCAGATCGCGGCGCCTACCGCCGCCATTTTGCCTCTGGTCATTCGCTCAGTCTTCGACAACACGCCGTAAGCCATCAAATGCACTGGCGCGAGGTATTGCAGCAGGAGCGAGTAACCGACGCTGACCATCGTCAGCGATAAATAGTAGAAACCTTGATTTAGAGCCAGTCCGACCGCGCCAATCAGAATGAGCGAGAGAAGATCAGCGCGGCGGACTTTCAACAGCTGCGGCGATTTCAACCCAAGCCAGACCATAAGAATCGCCGCCGCGATCAGTGTGCGAAAAACCAACAACTCGTCCGGGCGCATTTGACGGCGGATCAGGTACTTCGTCAGGGCGCCGGAAAGTCCCCACAGCACAGCCGCCGCCGCCGCGAGCAAGTATCCCTTCATATTTTGATGTTGTAGACCTTGATCTTGCTGTTGAGGGTTGTGTTGTTCATCCCGAGCAATTTCGCGGCGCGGCTCTGATGGCCGCCTGTGATCTCGAGGGCGCGGCGGATCAACTCGATTTCGAAGCGTGAGACCTCGTCATAGAACGAGATGCCGCGGGCGATGTCGAGCAAGGCCGCCGATTCCGCCACGTCCGGCGCGTCGCCCGATTGCGATTGCGGGCTGACTATCTCCTCGCGCAGGCAATCGAGTGTGATTTCGTCAACGCGGGCGATGATCACGGCGCGTTCAATCGCCGTTTCAAGCTCGCGCACGTTGCCGGGCCAGAAGTAGCTTTCAAGCGCCTTCAGGACTTCGGGCGCGATCTGATCGGAGATCTCCCGCCCATTCTCTTCGTTGTATTTGCGGATGAAGTGCTGGGCGAGCGGCAATATGTCTTCTTTACGGTTGCGCAGCGGCGGCAGGTGGATGTTGATGACATTCAAACGATAAAAGAGGTCTTCGCGGAAATCGCCTGATCTGACGGCGCGGTGCAGATCGGTGTTGGTCGCGGCGATAATTCGCACGTCGACCTTGCGCGGCTGCGTGTCGCCGAGCGGGGTGAATTCGCGCTCCTGAATCACGCGCAGCAGTCGCGCCTGTGTTTCGGGCGGGATCGTGCTGATTTCGTCGAGGAAGATCGAGCCGTTATCGGCGACCTCGAACAGACCTTTTTTTGCCGCGATGGCGCCGGTGAACGCGCCTTTCGTGTGGCCGAAGAGCTCCGATTCCAGTAGCTCCGACGGAATATTGCTGCAATTGACCGCGACGAACTGCCCGGTCTCGGCGCGGGGGCTGGAGAAATGGATCGTGCGCGCGACGACCTCTTTGCCGGTCCCCGATTCGCCGGTGATCAGAACGGTCGATCGAGCCGGCGCGACCTGCTCGATCAGGTCGTAAACTTCGCGCATCGCGATCGAATTTCCCACGATCTGTTTGCGGTCGGCCGATTCGCGCAGCGTGCGGCGCAACACCCGACGTTCCTCGTCCCCGCGACGGCGCGTGATGCCTTCGGCGACTCTGCGCAGGATGACCGCGTTTTCGAACGGCTTGCGAATGCACCTGAAAGCGCCCATCTCCCAGGCGGCGATGGCCGTGTCGAATGTCGCGTAGGCCGTGATCATAATCACCACGGTTTCGCGGTCGAGCTTCAGCATCTCTTCGAGCGTCCGCAATCCGCCGATGCCGGGCATTGAGACGTCGAGCAGCACCGCGTCATAGGTCCGCTCGCCGAAGCGAGCCAGCCCCTCTTCACCGGTCTTGGCCAGATCGACGCGGTATCCGTCCTGAGAGAGCAGGCTCTCCAGAACGTCGCGCATTACTTCTTCATCATCTACAACAAGAACGTTGCCTTTTTTCGCCATGTTTAAAAAGTAGCACAGAGTCTCAAAATCTGCATAACTCAATCATGTTTATGATCGGGCGCTTTAATTTGATCGGCGCTCAGAGGTTTAGTCTTCAGATCGAAGCGAAGCAACTCAGCCGGCGCGTCGCCGATGTTTTCGAACTCGATCACTGCCCCCTGCTCGAACCACTCGGTTTTGCCAATCTCGATCAATAACTTCAATGGCCTGGCTTTCCCCTTCTTGATTTTGAAGCTCGCCGGAGTGAGCGCCACCATCAGCGCGGGCTCGTTTGCGCCGGTCGAGAGGGCAAGCTTTTTCCGCGGCGCGATGGCCAGCCGGGTGGCGCGAATCTGTTCGTTCTCGAACTGAATTTTCTGGAAGTTCTCGCCCAAGGAGTATTCTTCCGGTTGAAATTTGCCGTGGAGACTCCTGGCGTCGACCGGTTCAGTTTTGAATTCGATCCGCACAGAATCGCTCGGCGTATCTCCTGTGTTTTCGACTTCGTGGGTTTCCTTAACCGCATACCAAACCCGGAAACTGCGGGCTTTGATGGCCGGTCTTGTGATTGCCCCGTAACTCAATCCGACATGCTTGAAGATGACAGGGCCGCTGTCGTTCAAATAGACGTAAGCTGCTCCCGTCGCCGGATGATCGTGCTCGGGAATTTTCTCTTTAGCGGCGTAATGCACGCGGAGGACTTTAACCCAATCATTCTCGAAATCGAGTTTGTAAGCCTGCGGCGCGACTTTCACCGGGTCTTGCGCGAACACCGGAAGCGCGAACAGGGGGATAAGCGCCAGACGCCGAAAGAAAGACATAGATTTCCCTCCTTAAATGTCTACCGAGTTGCGAGTTGCGGCTCGCTTGCCCGACGAATCATACAACATCCGGCGGCGTTTGGCGGCAGGCTGATGTCTCGATGGATTTCAAATTCAAATGAAAAAGGAGGCGATCTGCTGACCGCCTCC
>DASTMP010000077.1:0-4698 GCA_035714085.1 Blastocatellia bacterium | reverse complement strand
CGCGATCCTGCGCGAAGGATGCTCAACCCAGAAGCTCCAGTGGTTCACAAAATACGATCGCGAATTTATCCAGAGGCGCGTCGACTGGCTCCGGTCGCGCGGGCAGCTCTTCACGGGCACGCTGTCCGTGCAGTACGTGCTTGACCAGGTTCCCGGCTCCGAGGACCTGGTCGAACGAATCACGGGGCAGAAGATTGTTGCAAACACCAATGGCCACAAAGCGCCGACCGAGTACGACTGGGAGAAGTACGTGAAACCGGCCCCAATCGCCTCTGCGGCGCCTCCGGCGTTCAATTCACAACGGAAGGAACAACCAATGAACACAATCGTAAACGGCGCCGCCGACGAGGCCGACGCCGTCCGGATCAGCGCGGAGGTCTGCGACAAATCAGCCACCTGCGGCAAGCCCGCCAATCATATGGGGAGGTGCAAGGGCGATGGCGGGTCAGCCTTACGAGCGCGCAGGCAGGCGAAAGCCTCGAAGACAAAAGCCGCGAAGGCGAAGGCCTCGTCGAAGCCCGCGCGGAACGGCCACAAGGCGCAGGCCGTGAGCATGACCACGGCGCTCGCCGCCATCACCGGCGACGGGCATTACAAGATCGAGTACGAGGACGAGACGCGCCAGTTCAACTTCGAGGGGATCGGGCGCGAGGCGTTCGTGGCGGCTCTGAAAGCGGCCGAGGCGTCGATCACCGGGAGATCGAATGGATAAGGTTTTCGTCAAGGCGACATGGGGCCAGGTGAAGCCCGATGACGTGGTCCTGATGCCCTGGACGAGTCTCGACCAGCTCGTGGAGGTCAAGGTCGTGGACATCGAGAGCGAAAAAGAGCAGGCCGACAGCCGGTGCCTTGTGTACGCCAGCCTGGAGGTCGCCGGCGAGAGTTTTCCGCGATGGTCGTTCGATCCGAACGGCGTCGCATATGTCAAAGCGCGGTATTGATCAAGGAGCAACATGGCCATAGTCGTAATTGAGGAGTCGGTTGAATTCGCACCGAACCTCGGCGTGATCGTCAGAGAAAAGGCGTTGGAGCTTTCGCCTGAGCGCTTACATGAGCTTGTCGCCCTGGCGTTTCAGCACATCGGCGACGCCGTCTTGGAAGCCGCATCGTACTATGAGGGGCCGCTCTCTGGAATATACGAGATCAGCTTCGAAGAGTACCTGCCTATTGCCGAGGCGTACCAAAGGTCAATCCAGATCAAAGAGGCGACAGCGAGCGCCCGGCGGACGTTGATCAAACGCCGCCGGGCCTCCTATTCGGCCCAGCGCGACGCGCTCGTATTGGCGCTTCTTGATAAGGGCGTTCCGTATGTATGTAACCACGAGGACTGTGGAGTCACCGAAGACTTAACCCTGGATCACATCATCGCACTATCACGCGGTGGCACGGATGACCTTTCAAACCTGCAATTCCTTTGCCGTTCGCACAACAGTCAAAAGGGAGCCAAGTAACTACGGGTGTTTCGTGGCAGTAGAATTCATAACGATCGTGTGGAGATTATCACCGTACCGCGCGGAGAAATTACTCGTGCAACTCGCGTTTGCTGATTGGGCCAATTTGGAAGGGGAGTTCCACCCTACCTACGCAGAGATCGCCGAGAAGGCTCGCGTTACGAAGCCCGGCGCGATCGGCATCGTCCAATCGATGATCGAAGAAGGCGAGATCGAACTGCTCAAACGCGGGCGCGGCAGGGGCAGTAAGAACTGCTACAGGTTCGCCGAGAAGTACCGGGACGCTGTCCGCGATCTGGCCAAAAGATGGTCGTCGAAGCGCGCCGAAAAGGTAAACCGCGCTGACCATTTCGGGGTCAACGAAGCCAAACATTCAGGGCTCAGAACGGTAAACCAGGATGACCATTTAAAGGTCAACGAAGGCGACCGTTTAAGACGGGAAAGAGTAGCCCACGTTGACCTTTTAAAGGTCAACCAGGATGACCATTTAAAACAGCAAAAGGTAAACGAGGACAAAAAAAAGGTAAACGAGGACGAGAAACATGTAAGGAATAATCCGTCATGTATTCCGTCAGAGAGAGAGCAAGACTCTCTCCCTCTCCCCGCGATTGATGAACTCGCAAACACTCTCTGTTCCCTCTACCAGATTCCCGACAGCGCCGGATGGAGACTCCGGGATAAGTTTCAATACCTGGCCATCGAACTAAATGGCGTGGGGGCGACGCCCGCCGAAGTGCGCGCCTTCTACTCGTCGCGCGTCAAAAAGCCGGGCGTCGAGTTTTTCGCCGGCGATTTTGTGACCTGGCGCGCGAGCCAACAGGGAGGCGCGTCGGTCGCCAATGTCCAATCAAGCCGCCCGCCTGTCGTCGTCGCCCCGGCTGACTGGGGCAAGAGGCAGCCGCGTGAAGGCATGCCGGACGACGCGCGTGCGTTGCTATCGAAACGGAGGACGCCGTGAGAAGGGATTACGACGTTACGCTGGAGAAGCCGCTGCCTGCCAACCTGGCGGCGGAACGCATGATTCTGGGCATAATCCTGCTCGACAACGCGATCATCGAGCAGGCCATCGGCATGACCCCCGACGAATTCTTCGGGGAGGCCAACCGGATTATCTTCGGCCACATGCTCGCCTTGCGCGCCCGCGGTCGCGCGATTGATCCCCTGACGCTTCAGGAGGAGCTGTGGCGCGCCGGCGAGCTGGAGCGCGTCGGCGGTCCCTCCTACATCGCGGGACTCTTCGACGGCGTTCCCCGCTTCTCCAACATCGAGGAGTACGTCCGGTTAGTGCGGAACACCTCCCGCGAGCGGCAATTGATCCACTTCGCTCAGAGCGTGATAGCGCGGGCCTTCGATGGAGAAGTAGAGGTTGACGAACAATTGCGCGTCGCCGAGCAGGGGTTGATCGCGATCGGCGACGGCGACGGAGGTGAGAGTCATTGGCGCGACATAGCGGACGTGGCTTGCGAGGTTCTCGTCGAGTCCGAGGCGCGCGCGGCCTCCGGTCGCGCCCTGCTCGACTTCAGTACGGGCTTTCGCGACCTCGATTACCTCACTGACGGGTTCGAGCGCGGGACGCTGGTCGTAATTGGCGCCGCGCCAAAGATGGGCAAGACCGGCCTTGCCCTCTCGATGACGCGCCTGATGTCGGAGTCGAAGGAGAATCTCGGCGCCGATGGCCGGCCGCCGCTCATCGCCTGGTACTCGATGGAAATGTCGGCCAAACAACAGGCCCGGCGGTTTCAGGCCAACATCGCG
Organism: Blastocatellia bacterium; assembly: GCA_035714085.1. Classification (GTDB taxonomy): domain Bacteria; phylum Acidobacteriota; class Blastocatellia; order RBC074; family RBC074; genus JAJVID01. Next base: position 1,492 of record DASTMP010000077.1, on the reverse strand, counting down.
CGCGTGGATTTCAAGCGGTTCAGGACTGGATACCTTAGCAGCGATGAGTGGCGCCGCGTAGCGCAGGCCACGCAGAAGATGACGGAGTGGCGCGTCCGCTTCGACGATCGCCCCGGGCTGTCGCTGCGCGCGATGCGCGAGGGCGTGAGGCGACTGAAGATCGACGAGGGGCAAGCTCCCGACGTTATCTTCGTGGATTACCTGCAACTGGCGAACGGCGAGCGACAAAGAGGCGAGACACGCGAGCAAGAGGTGGCGAGGATCAGCACGGGGCTTACCTCACTCGCGAAGGATTACAACCTGACACTGATCGCTCTCTCGCAACTCAACCGCCAGCTTTTCAACCGCCCGGACAAGAAGCCTCATCTCGGCGACTTCCGCGACAGCGGGCAGATCGCTCAGGACGCCACGCTCATCATGGGGCTTCACCGTGACCAGGTCTACAACACGGAGACTCCCAGACAGAACATCGCGGATCTGCTCGTTCTGGCCGCGCGCGACGCGCCGATCGGATCCGTCGAGCTGGTTTTTATGTCGCAGATGATGGCCTTCGAGGACAAGTGGAATACGGGGGACTGATGAAAATCACGATGATCAAAACCGGCGACGTCGAGGCCCTGTACCTGGCCACGAAAGAGCGCGTCCGCGCGCTCACGATCGAGCGGGCGCAGCGCATCGTCGAGGACCCCGACATCGCCCATGCGCCAGATGATCGCGACCGAGACCTGGTCGGCGCCATTCACGACGCCCGGCGCGATTTCTTTCTGATCCAAGCGATTTACCTGTCGACGCGCGGCGAGTACGTGATGCTCGGCTGCTACGCCGGCGAACATAAATACTGCAAGCGGCGGGTCGAGCGCGAGGGCGCGCTCCTGGTCTGCTCTTGCGCGTGTCACAAAACCAAGGAGGTGTGACTTGAATGTAGGAACTGCGGTAGCGAAGGCTACGGAGGAAAGGCGCAGGCGCTTGGCGCCGAAGGGGAAGGCGATAAAGCCTCGGGTCGTGATCACGCCAGCGGAGGCGTGGGTGATGGTCAACAAGTTGAAGATCAGCGTCGAGTACCTGGAGAACAGCGACCAGTGGGTGGCGACCTTCAGGAACAAGGCGGAATCTATCTATCTCCCGGTCCCCGGCCCGACGGCGTTTAGGGCGGTCCAGGAGCTGCTCGCGCAGCTCGGCGTGGAGGTGGCGCATGGCTGAGATACCACTGACAGTCCAGATCAAAGCCGTCGAGCGCGAGATCGCGATGCGGAAGGCCGTGTATCCGAAGCGGGTCGCCTCGAAGGCGATGAAGCAGGAGACGGCCGATCACGAGATCGCCGCGATGACGGCGGTCCTGGCGACGCTGCGTCGCTTCGAGAGCATCGAGAAGGCGCTGCGGTTTTACGGTACCCCGGAGAACTGGAGATTCACTCACGACAAGGAGAACAACCTGCTTTGGGTGACCTCTATTGGCCCCAATATGGCGATGGACGCGCTCAACGCGCGCGTC
>DASTMP010000076.1:0-15134 GCA_035714085.1 Blastocatellia bacterium | reverse complement strand
GGATTATCCGGCGTGGTAAACAATTGATTGTTGAATTGCCACAGAAACATCATCTGGTTAGGTTGCTTCAACAAAGCTGGGACGCTCTTGCGACCGCAGGTGGCCCGTAAAAACCCAGGAGCATTTGCACAAAATCTGGGCGAAGCGGGCGGCAGCTTTTTGTTATTTGCCGTTTTCGGATCATTGAGCCAATGGCTGTCGCCCGCTTCGCGGGCTTGCGCTTTAAATCATGTGTTACCTGGGGTTTCGCTGCGCTCCACCCCAGGCTCTACTCTGACGCCCGCTATCGCGGGCTAAGATGTAACACACGCGCTTTGTGTAAGAACTGGGGTAAAGACGAGCTGTAAGGAGATCATATGTTTTCTTGTATCTTCCTTTTATCACTTGCTGTCTCTGTCCTGGCGATGACTTACAACGCCACTTCTCCCCAGGATAATGAGCGGACAATACGTGGCATAGTCGAGGAATCACTCGCTCGTCTGAACAAGGGAGACTTAACGGTGTTCAAGGATTTCTGGGATGAAAATGCTGATTACGTCGGCGTTGACGGCGTGATGCTTCACGGGAGGTCTCAGATCGAAGGGTTATTCCGAAAGTTGACGCCGTCAAGCGGGCCACTGCCTCAACAGAACGCGACTATAGAACAAGTCCGCTTTCTCTCTCCGGAATTGGCGATTTCGGACGGCGCCTGGACAATCACTGGCGTCCGCGACTCTGCGGGAAAGGAACTTGCTCCGATCAGAGGCAGAGGCTTTGAGATTTTCCAGAAGAAGCATGGGCGATGGTGGATTATCGCCACTCGTGAGATGGTCATTTTCAAAGGTAACTAAATGTAGCAGGAGGTGGTTCAACGATGATTACGCGAAAGGCGATTCCGAGAAGAACGATCCTCAAAGGTATGGGGACGGCGATTGCGCTTCCTTTCCTCGACGCGATGACTCCCGCGCTTGCCTCCAGCAAGATTCCGGGCGAGACGCCGGTGAGGATGATGTTTGTGTATGTGCCGAACGGCGTGATGATGCAGCATTGGAATCCGAGCTACGAAGGGAAGCTTCGTGAACTGCCGCGAGTTCTGAAACCGATCGAGCCGCTCAAGGACGACATCCTCCTGATCGGCAATCTGACGAATAACGCCGGGCGGGCCTGGCTGGACGGGCCTGGCGATCATGGTCGCTGCTGCGGCTCTTATTTGACCAGCGTCCACGTGCGCAAAACCACGACCGATATTCTGTCAGGCGTCTCCTGCGACCAGATCGTCGCCAGTCAGATCGGCGCCAAGACACGGTTCCCGTCGCTCGAGATTGGAATCGAAGACGCGCGCCAGGCGGGCGATTGCGATTCGGGCTACTCCTGCGCCTACACCAACAACCTGGCCTGGAAGAGCGAGACTCAGCCGCTGCCGCCGATTCTGAACCCGCGCCAGTTGTTCGAGCGATTGTTCGGCAGCGGCGTCGCGCTCGGTCCTGAAGAGCGCGCCCGCCAATCGAGGATCCGGCGCAGCGTGATGGACCTGGTCGTCGCCGACACAAAGAAGATTCAATCCACGCTTGGCCCCACCGACAAACGCAAACTCGACGAATATCTCACCTCCATTCGCGAAATCGAGCGCCAACTGGAGAAGGCCGAAGAGGACAAGACAGAGATCAATCCCGGCATGGAGAAACCATATGGCATTCCGAGCGACTTCGCCGAACACTTCAAGTTGATGACCGACATGATGACGGTGGCGTTTCAGGCCGACCTGACGCGCGTCGTGACGTTCATCGTCACGCGCGAGGGCACTTCGCGCTCCTACCGCGAGATCAGCATCCCGGATGGCCATCACCCGCTCACGCACCATCGCAACGACCCGACCTTGATGGAGAAGGTCGCCCAGATCAACGAGTATCACATGCGGCAGTTCGCGACCTGGATCGCCAGGCTGAAGGCGATCAAAGAAGGCGACTCGACCCTGCTCGACAACTCAATGATCGTCTACGGCGCCGGACTGTCCGACGGCAACCGTCATACGCACGAAGACCTGCCGACGCTCATCGCCGGGCGCGGTGGAAAATCCATCAAGACAGGCCAACGCATCGTCTGCCGCAAGGAGACGCCGCTCGCGAACCTCTTCCTGACGATGATGGATCGCATGGGCGTCCGCGTGGATTATTTTGGCGACGCGACCGGGAGGCTGGACGGCCTGGACCTGAGCTGATGCTCGCGCGGCGTCCGCTAAACATTCAACGTCCAAAAAGAACAACGATCGAATCCCCCATTGCTGAATCGAAACAAGCAAGTCTATAGAAGTAGCAGGCGCGGATTTACACTGATGCGACAGATTGTCGCGGATTACCAGTGTTGAGCCCTCGCATCAGTGTAAATCCGCGGCTGCCGCTGCCCCAATGTCGCTTATTCAGATTACCAACCAAACTTTTGACATGGAGGTCAAGCAATGAAGACCAGAATCGCGTTACTTTCCTTTTGCGTTATGACGTTGGCTTTTGCAGCGGTTTGGGCCGCTGACGTCAACGGCAAGTGGACGGCTCAAGTTCCCGGACGGGGCGGGCAAGCACAGGAGGTCACTTTTACTTTCAAGGTCGAAGGCGACAAGCTGACCGGCACGATGTCTGGCCAGCAAGGCGATACGCCGATTTCGGACGGGAAAGTCAGTGGCGACGAAGTCTCGTTTACTGTGACGCGCGAACGTCAGGGCGCCACGTTCAAGCAGGTTTACAAAGGCAAAGTGGCGGGCGATGAAATCAAATTCACTCGCAGCACCGAGGGCGGACAAGGTAACCGGCCTCCCGTCGAGTTCACCGCTAAAAAGGCAAAATAACGCCTTCCCGCCTGGTGGCCGAAACTATAGTCAAAGCCCATACGCCGTAATACATACGCCGTATGAATTACGGCGTATGTATTACGGCGTATGAAAAGCGATTACACCTCAGAGTTTTTGCCTGCGCGCCGGAGGCGCCAATGGCTGTCGGGCTTGGGCCGGCTTTTCGCTTTGGTCCTGCTCAGCCTTCTTCATCATCGCGTCGAGGCTCAGATCGTGGGCGACGCTGTGGATGTCAGCCAGGACTTCCAGAAGATGGACCAGGTCTACTTCATCGGCGAACGCGTCGCCAGTTTCGATCCGGCGACGGGAAATGGAACGCTCGAATGGATGAGACACCTGCGGCGGCTCTCCCTGTCATTCAACAAACTGGATCGAGGCTTCGAGCGCGCCAAATCGAGCGACTTCCCCGGAACGGAGTATGACGAGAACCCGAAGCTGCCCTTCGAGATTTCTTTCATCAGCCCCCGCACAGTGCGGCTGCGTTTTGCGACGCGCTCACAGCCGCCCGGCGACGCCCCTTCATTGATGCTCGTTTCCGCCCCGCCGCGAGACAATTCGTGGAAAGTCGAATCGAGCGACACGGCCGTCACTTACACCGGCGCTTACGGGAAGTTGCGTCTGGTCAAGAGTCCATGGCGCATCGAGTTTTTGGACCAGTCGGGCCGGTTGCTTACGCGCACGCAAAACTTGCAAGAGGTCGCGTCGTTTTCGCAGCCTCTGCCTTTCTCATTTGTCCGCCGAGGCGCCGATCTGAGTCATAGCGTCGCCGCCAGCTTTCGGCTCGCGCCTGATGAAAAGATTTTCGGCTGCGGCGAGTCTTTCACACGACTCAACAAACGCGGGCAGAAGGTCCTCGTCTATGCCAGGGATGGAATGGGCGCGCAGACGGAGAAAATGTACAAGCCGATCCCGTTCTTTATGAGCAGCGCCGGATACGGCATGTTCGTTCACACCAGCGCTCCGGTGACTTTCGACTTCGGCCAGGCTTTCGATCAGTCCGACATGATATACGCCGGAGACGAGACGCTCGACCTCTTCGTCTTCCTGGGCAATCCGAAGGAGATTCTGTCGGAGTACACCGCTCTGACGGGCCGCAGTCCAGTGCCGCCGCTCTGGTCCTTTGGCCTCTGGATGAGCCGCATCACTTACAAGTCCGAGGACGAGGTGCGAGAGGTGGCCGCCAAGCTGCGCCAATTCCGCATCCCGAGCGATGTGATCCATCTCGACACAGGATGGTTTGAGACCGACTGGCAATGCAATTACAAATTCTCCACTTCACGCTTCCGCGATCCGGCCAAGATGATCGCTGATTTGCGGCGGCAGGGATTCCGGATCAGCCTCTGGCAACTGCCCTATTTCACCAGCAAGAATGAACTCTACCGGGAGATCATCCAGAAGGGCTATGCCGTCCGCAACGAAGGCGGGAAGTTGCCGGCCGAAGACGCCATCCTCGACTTCAGCAACCCGGAGGCCGTGAAATGGTATCAGGGTTTGTTGGCTAATCTGCTGAAGATGGGCGTGGGCGCCATCAAAGTCGACTTCGGCGAGGATGCGCCTTTGCGCGGGCTCTACGCTTCGGGGCGAACGGGCTACTATGAACACAACCTTTACCCGCTGCGTTATAACCAGGCCGTCGCCGATATCACCAAAGAGATAACCGGGGAATCGATCATCTGGGCCAGGAGCGCCTGGGCTGGGAGCCAGCGTTATCCTTTGCACTGGGGCGGCGACGCCGAGAACACCGATTCGGCGATGGCCGCTACGCTTCGGGCCGGCCTATCGCTCGGGCTTTCGGGCTTCACCTATTGGAGTCACGACGTCGGCGGCTTTGTGCGCGCGCCTTCATTAGATCTCTATCGCCGCTGGCTGCCGTTCGGCGCGCTGACATCGCACACGCGCTGTCATGGCTCTCCGCCGCGCGAGCCGTGGGCCTTTGACGAAGCCTTTGTCGACGACTTTCGCCGCGCCGTGGAACTGAAGTACTCGCTCATGCCTTACATCTATGCGCAGGCGAAACGATCTTCTGAGCAGGGTTGGCCCATGCTGCGCGCGCTTTTTCTGGAGTACCCGGATGACCCGACCTCGTGGCTGATCGAGGATGAATACCTGTTCGGCTCTGATCTGCTGGTGGCGCCAATGATCGAGGCCGGAAATGATCGCCAGGTCTATCTCCCTCCCGGCTCGTGGATCGATTACCAGACAGGCAAGGTCTATCGCGGCGCGCAGTGGCTCAGAATCGCCCCCGGGCGCATCCCGGTCGTCCTGCTGGTGAAAGATCACACAGTGATTCCGCATGCGCAGATCGCTCAAAGCACGGCGGAGATGAATTGGAAAGAGATCGAGCTGCGAGTCTTCAGCGCGGACGGGGGGGCTGTTTCCGGGTTGTTTGCGCTTCCAGGCGAGAGTCTCCAGAAGATCACGCTGAATAGCTCTCCGCAAGGCTTTACTCTGAATGACGACCCGCTCCGAGGGCGGGTGAAATGGCAAATAAAATGAACGCGCCTGAGACAATCTCCCGCAGAGAATTTCTCGCCAACACCGCCCTGGCCGCCGGCTCGGTCGTTATCTGCGATCCGGACTGGCCCGCGAGTGTCAGCGCCGCCCCGCCTACAACTGCGGCGGGCTGGTATGACCGTCCCATGCGTTGGGCCCAGCTCACGCTGGTCGAAGACGATCCGGGCAAGTACGATCCTGAGTTCTGGCTCGACTACTTCCGCAGGACTCATTCCGATGCGGCCTGCCTTTCCGCCGGTGGGTGCGTGGCCTACTACCCGACCAGGGTTCCTCTCCATTACCGCAGCAAGTATCTTGGCGACCACGATTGCTTCGGCGAGCTGGTGACAGGGTGTCGCAAACTCGGCATGAATGTTATCGCGCGCACCGACCCGCATGCGGCTCATCAGGACGTCTATGACGCGCATCCGGACTGGATCGCCGTCGACGCTCAGGGCAGGAAACGCAAACACTGGGCCGATCCGGAAATGTGGGTGACTTGTTGCCTAGGGCCCTACAACTTCGAGTTCATGACCGAGGTAACGCGCGAAATCGTGCGCATGTACAACGTGGACGGCGTCTTCAGCAACCGCTGGGCCGGTTCAGGCATGTGCTATTGCGAGCGCTGCCAACAAACCTTCAAGAATTTTTCTGGACTTGATCTGCCGCGCGCGTCAAACCCGCGTGATGAGGCGCGGCGGCAATATGTCGTGTGGCGGCAGCAGCGGCTGTTCGAGCTTTGGAGGCTCTGGGACGCGGAGATCAAAAAGATCAATCCGAACGCCAGTTTCATTGCGAACGCCGGCGGCGGGGCGCTGAGCGATCTCGACATGAAGACAATCGGCGAGTTGGCGCCGACGCTCTTTGCCGATCGCCAGGCCCGGCGCGGCCTTATGCCGCCCTGGACGAATGGCAAGAACGGCAAGGAATACGGCGCGACTTTGGGGCGCAAGGCCATCGTCGGAATCTTCAGCGTGGGACTGGAAGAGCCATACCGCTGGAAAGATTCGGTTCAGAGCGGCGACGAGATCCGGCTCTGGGTGGTCGACGGGATCGCCCATAATCTTCGGCCCTGGTTCACGAAGTTCAACGGCAAAGTTATTGATCATCGCTGGCTCAAAGTCGTCGAGGACCTCTACGGATGGCATTACAAAAACGAGCGCTATCTGCGGAACGAACGTTCGCTCGCGCGCGTGGCGATGGTCTATTCGCAGCAGACCGCCGCGTTTTACGGCGGCGAGCAGGCGAGAGCCAGGGTTGAAGATCACGCGCTCGGGTTTTACCAGGCGCTGGTGGAAGCGCGCGTGCCGTTCGACATGGCGCATGATCATCTGCTCGATCCGGACCACATCGGCCAATATCGTACGCTCATTCTGCCGAACATCGCCGCGCTCTCTTCTGAACAGTGCCGGCGGCTCATCGAGTTCGTTCAGGGCGGCGGTAACCTCATCGCGACCTATGAGACCTCGCTCTACGACGAGTGGGGGGCGCGGCGCGCCGATTTCGGACTTGCGTCACTGTTCGGCGCTTCTTTCGACGGGCGTGTCGATACCGACGTCCACAACTCTTATCTCAACGTCGAGAAGGACCCGCGGAGCGGCCGTTTCCATCCAATCGTCCAGGGGCTTGAAGACGCCACGCGCATTATCAACGGGGTGAACTGGGTTCATGTACGATCCCACGATTCAAACGCTGAAAAGCCCGCATACGCGCCGCTGACGCTGGTGCCGTCATATCCCGACCTCCCGATGGAACAGGTCTACCCGCGCGTCGCGCGCACCGACATTCCCGGCGTTTTCGCCCGCGAGATAGGGCGCGGGCGCGTCGTCTATTTCCCGTTCGATATTGACCGGACGTTCTGGGAGACGCTGGCCACGGATCACGGGCTGGTGCTGAAGAACGCCGTCGCGTGGGCGAGCAATGAAGAGCAACCGCTGGTGGTGGAAGGCCGCGGCGTGCTGGACGTCTCACTTTGGATGCAGAAGGACTCCATCACCGCTCATCTAGTGAATCTGACCAATCCCATGATGATGAAAGGGCCGGTGCGCGAAATCATCTCTGCGCCGCAGCAGCGGATACGCATTCGCGTGCCGGATGGGCGTCGCGTCCGCAAAGCGCAATTCCTTGTCAGCGGAAAGACGCCGGTCTACCGCGAGTCCGGCGGTGTGGTGAGCCTGACGATACCTTCCATCGATCTTCATGAAGTGATCGCTCTCGATCTCGTATGAAAGGAGTAAACATTATGAAAGGCAATGTGAAACCAATACCAGAAGGCTTCCACACCGTGACGCCTCGCATGTTCGTCAGAGGCGCGGCCGAGGCCATTGAGTTTTATAAGCGGGCGTTCGGCGCGACTGAATTGGACCGCCACGCGGACCCGAGCGGGAAAATCGTCAACGCCGATATCAAGATCGGCGACTCTATCATCGGGCTCGCCGAAGAGTCGCCTGAACGGGGTAACTGCGGCCCACAATCGCTCGGCGGCGCCACGACGATCATTACCCTTAACGTCGAAGACGCTGATGTGGTGTGGAATCAGGCAGTGTCGGCGGGGGCTAAGGTGATCTATCCAATTGAGGATCAATTCTACGGTTACCGCCAGGGCAGATTGGAAGATCCCTTCGGACACCTTTGGATTGTCTCCACGCAGATTGAAGTTGTGTCGCCGGAGGAGATGGATCGGCGCATGGAAGCCTGGATGAAGCAGTAGGCGCTGCAGTGAAAGTGTTCGAAATACGAGTTGGCTGCGCTCGCATAACAAGGAGGTTCCGGCATGCAAGCTCAAGGACAAGAGAAACCTTCCGTTGGAATCATTTTCGACTGCGGATTGGGCGACAGCATTGACGAGGCTCTGGCGTTGGCCTTGCTCTATGGCCTCGAAGGTAAGAACGAGGCGCGCGTCATCTCCCTCAGCGTCAGCAAGCCCAATCTGAAGTCCGCCGCTTTGTGTGAGGCCATCGCGCGTTTCTATGGCGGGGCGTCGAGTGGGGCGTTCGGAGCGGTCGGACGGACTCTGCCGGTCGGCCTCGCCGATGATGGCAAGTCGCCGGAGGACACGCCGATGCTCACCGTCCCGCTCTCCAGGCGGAACGGAGAGGGCGCTCCGCTCTACAACCACGGCATCGAGAAGCTCACCGACACGGCCGAGGTCAGGGCGCTGATCCGCAACGCTCTCTCGCAGCAGCCTGATCAGAGCTGCGTCGTCGTCCTGACCGGGCCCGCGACCAACCTGGCCAGAACGCTCTACCTGCCCGGCGTCAAGGAGCTGATTTCACACAAGGCGCGATTCTTGTCGGTCGTGGGCGGCGCTTACTCGGCCAACTCGGCCAAGCTGGCCACTATGGATAGACGGCCGCAGTTCAATATCAAGGCCGACATCGCGGCGGCGAAGAAGCTGTTTGCCGAATGGCCTACGCCTATTGTCGCTTGTGGCGATGAGGTCGGCGCGGCGCTGCTCTTTCCCGCGTCGAGCATTGAAAATGATTTCGCATGGGCGCCGGCTCATCCCATCGTCGACGCTTACCGAGCCTACAAGCCGATGCCGTACGACGCGCCGACAGGGGCTATGGCGGCGCTGCTCTACGCCGTCCGCCCTCAGGAAAACTATTTCAAACTCTCCGATCCGGGAACGATCAGCGTGCTCGACGACGGCCGCACGAAGTTCACTCCGTCGCCGGAAGGCAAGCACCGCTACCTGATCCTGGACCCTGAACAGAAGGAACGCGTCATCAAGACTTATACGGAGATCGCCAGCGCGAAACCGGTACCGAAGCAACCGCGATTCCGCCGCCAGCAACAACAAAAACAGCAACCGCAGCAGGCGCCGCCGAAGCCGCCTACACCAAAGCCGCCGCAAAACTGAGACCGCTATGAAGCTCAAACCGCGCTATTTACTGATAGGTCTCTTTATCTTGATTGACGCCGCTGTCGCTGCGGGTTTTTGGGCAATATATTACTGGCCGCCCGTCATACGAAATCATTATTACCGGGAGTTGGTCGTCGACTTTCAGCGCGCGCAGATTAAAGCTCGGATACAGGACGGCGACGAAAAAGGCGGATGGGATTTTCAGATCCAAATGCCTGGAAGTAAAACGACCGCTCAGGTAAAGGCGTCATCAAATATGGGAATTGCAACCATCAGATATAGCGATGAAGGCGCTACGCGCAAACTATATGTGTACGCTGACTACAGCAGCCCCGCGGGAATTAGAATCGGGGAGAACCTTCTTTATGTATACTGGACGCACACACTTTTCAATACCAAGCATTGGATACTCGCTTACGATCTGGTTGGTCGTCGTGAAATAACGAGGTGTCGGATTGACCCCAATGATCTGGGATGGTCTCCCTAAGTTCCTGAGTTTGTAACCCGCCTTGACTAGGCGCCGTCTCTGTAAATGGTATCCACTGACATCGTTATAATGGGCGCAACCAACCTGAAAACGACTCTACGCTTTCGCGTCCTGTCCAGCGCCTCATCCGCGTGTCCGGAGAGTCGGGAGAGGCTGTGGAAGGAAAAGTCTCGGTGGAAGATCAGGAGCGCCGCTGGATTTTTACTCCCGATACCGTTTGGCGCCGGGGGCGCTATCAACTTATTATCCATACCACACTGGAGGATTTAGCGGGAAATAACATCGGTAAGCCGTTCGAGGTGGATCTGTTTGAGGGCGCCGGGCGGCGGCTTTCCACGACAACCGTTAAGCTTTCATTCGAGATTCAACACCAACGGAGAGAACAATGAAACGAGACAAGATCACACGACGGAAATTTGTCGCGGGGACAACCGGCGCCGCTGTCGGCGCGATGATCGTGCCGCGCCATGCGCTTGGCGGGCCAGGTTACGTCGCGCCGAGCGATAAACTCAACGTCGCGATCGTCGGCTGCGGAGGACAGGGCGCGTCAGACGCGTCCGAACTGGTGGCCGGCGGCGAGAACATCGTCGCGCTGGCCGACGTGGATTTCGGCTACGTTGACCGGGCCGTGGAGGAGCGAACCAAAGAACGGGACGGCAAGCCGAACGAGCAAATGGTCAAGCTGCAGGAGGCATACGGCAAGGCTAAACGCTATGACGACTTCCGCAAGATGCTCGATCAGCAAAAAGACATCGACGCGGTGTTGGTCGCCACGCCAGACCACATCCACGCCATCGCGGCCAAAACGGCGCTTGAAGCGGGCAAGCACGTCTATTGCGAAAAGCCGCTGACGTGGGCGGTCCACGAGGCCCGCACGCTGCGCGAAACGGCGAAGAAGAATCCCAAACTCGTCACGCAAATGGGCAACCAGGGACATTCGAGCCACGAGGCGCGTTTGATCAACGAGTGGATTCAGGCCGGCGTCATCGGTCCCGTGAGGGAAGTGTACGTCTGGACTAACCGCCCAATCTGGCCGCAAGGCGTGCCGCGTCCTGGCAAGCCGGCTTCGGAATCGGCGCCAGTTCAATCCTCGGGAGCAGGACAGGGCGAAACAGGGCAGGGGCTGTCTCAATCCCAGGCGCAGGCGCCCAGGCCGCCGGCAGGGCAGAGAATGGCCAGAGGCGGTTACGGCTCCGCCGGCAGTTTCGGTAATGAGTGGACGCAGGTGCGCCTTAACAGGGATACCGCCTGGACAGTCCTCAATGATTTCTCGAAGCCGTCGACGCTAAATTGGGATTTGTATCTGGGGCCTGCGCCAGAAGTCCCATTCCATTCGATCTACCATCCGTTCAACTGGCGCGGCTGGGTTGATTATGGAACCGGAGCGCTCGGCGATATGGGCGCGCACCTGATTGACCATCCGTTCTGGGCGCTCGACCTCGGACTGCCGACGCAGGTCGAAGCCACCTCGTCACCGTTTGGATACGACCACAAGAATAATCCGGTCAGCCATCCGCTGGCGTCGCAGGCCGTCTATCACTTTGCGGCGCGCGGCAATCAACCGCCGGTCAGAATGATCTGGCTTGACGGCGGACTGATGGCGCCGCGTCATGATCTCTTGCCGGAGAACGTCCAGCTCGAACGCGGCGGCGGCGTCATCATCATCGGCGAGAAGGGAATCCTGATGCATGAGACTTACGGCAAAAACCCGCGCCTCTTCCCGGAATCGTTGATGGAAGCGGCTAAGAAGGTTCCCCAGAAATACGAGCGCCTCGCGACCGACGACAACAAGAACCCACTGCATCGCCAGCACTGGGCCAAGGCTTGCAAGGGCCAGGCCAAGGCGAGCTCTCCCTTCGAATACGCATCGAAACTCACCGAGACGATGCTGCTCGGAATCGTGGCGTTGAAAACAGGGCAGGGGACGCAGATTCGCTATGACGGCGAGAAAGGCGAAGTCACGAACCTGAAAGAGGCTAACCAGTACCTCCATCGCGAATATCGTAAGGGCTGGAGCCTTTGATCCTGACGACCTATAAATTCCGACTATTAAGACATATGAAAGCGAGAAAGCAATTAGCGTTACTGGCAATCGTGGCGGTGGTGTGGGCGATCGCGGCGGGCTTTACGGCAGCCCAAGAGTCGAAGCCGCAAAGCCCCGCGGGCGCCCAGGCAGTCAATACGGCGAAGGCTCCTGACAAGTTGGAGAGTTTGCCGGCTGCGGAGTTTTCACGCCTGATTCGTGAATTTTCCGAAGAGAACGGTTTCTTCCGCTCGGACAATTTCACATCCAACGAGACCGCTTATCTGACCGTGGTGGACACGATGCGGCGCCTCGGGGCTTCGGGCGGGGCTTATCTCGGAGTTGGGCCTGAACAGAATTTCACCTACATCGCCAAGATTCGCCCGCGCATCGCTTTCATCGTCGACATCCGCCGCCAGGCGGTGATCCAGCACCTGATGTACAAGGCCATCTTCCACCTCTCGCCGGATCGCGTGCAGTTTCTCTCGCGATTGTTTAGCAGGCCATTGCCGAAGGAAAAAGCGCCAAAGCCGGACGCCCCGATACAAGACACCCTCGCCTTTTTCAGCCAGGCCGCCCCCGACGAAAAGGCGTATGCGGCCAACCTGGCCGCGATCCGAAAGACGATCGAGGAGGAGTTTCAGTTCCCGCTCTCCGAGGCCGATCTGAAGAGTTTGGATTACGTCTATAGAAGCTTTCGCGAAGACGGGCTTGACATCGCATACAGGATGGACGACTCGCGCGGCGGTTACTTTCCCACGCTGAAGGATCTGATCTTACAGCCCGACCTCAACAATAAACTCGGCAATTTTCTCGCCACCAACGAAGATTATGATTTCGTGCGCAATATGCATCGCAAGAATCTGATCATCCCCGTCGTCGGCGACTTCGCCGGAAAGAAGGCGCTCCGGTCCGTCGGCGATTACCTGCGGAAGAACGGCTTCACGGTGACCGCCTTTTACACGTCGAACGTCGAGCAGTACCTGTTTCAGAACGAGGTCTTCGCGGCCTTCGTCGAGAACGTGCGGACGCTGCCTATCGACGACCACAGCCTCTTCATACGCTCCGCCACCGGGCGCTTCCCGCACCCGGCGCGGCTGCCCGGTCACCGCGCCTCCACGTTGTTGCAGCAAATGAAGCTCTTCCTGAAAGACTTCGATGAAAAACGCTACCAGACTTACTTCGATCTGGTCACGAACAACTTCATCGCGCCTGATAAGCCGTAGCTCTCATTTCGGTGTTCGTGACGCTAAACGGCTGGTTTTGCAATGCGCGGAGGTCGAGCCCCCGTCTTCGCAAGCCCGATACTCGGCGCGCAGGCGACATTAGCGTAGCGGTGGATTTATATAACAAGAATAATAATTGTTATTGATTTTCTCTCGCCGATCGCTTACACTCTTTCTGTCGAGGATAAGCGATATGAAGAGAGGGAAATCAAGGACGGTCGCGACGGAAGCTAACCGCGCTCGGAAGGGCGCGGGGGGGGAAGAGGCCGAGCGTCAGGGGGCCGCGCTGCGGCGGATGCTCGCCACGAGCGGGTCGAGTTTCACCCGCCAGCGCGGGGCGGTCTTCGATTACCTGCGCCGGGTCGATCATCATCCCACGGCCGAAGAGGTCTTTATCGCCGTCAAGCAGGAGGCGCCGAAGATCAGCCTGGCGACGGTCTACAAAAATCTCGAGGCGCTCGTCGCTTGCGGCGCGGCGTCGAAGCTGACCTACGGCGACGCGGCGGCGCGCTACGAAATTCGCACGGATCATCATTACCACAGCCGTTGTTTGAAATGCGGGAAGATCGCCGACGTGGCCCGGACGGGCGAACCGTTGCTCGAACTGCTCAAGCCGCCGAGCGGGTTCAAGGTTGAAGACTACCGCATTGAACTTTTGGGCTATTGTAAAAACTGCAAATGAGAGAAGGAGAAAAATGAATAAATCGAAAACCTATAAAACCAGCATAGACCTGGACGCCGAGACGCGCGAGCAGATGGTCGCGCTGTTGAACCAGCAACTGGCCGACACGTTCGACCTTTACAGCCAGACGAAGCAGGCGCACTGGAACGTGAAAGGCCCTCAGTTCTTCCAACTGCACGAACTCTTCGACAAACTCGCCGCCGAATTGCTCGATCACGTGGACACCATCGCCGAGCGATCGACGACGCTCGGCGGAACGGCCATGGGCACGGCTCGGATGGCGGCCGCGAAGAGCCGCCTGCCGGAATATTCGACGGATGTAACCGGAAGCCGCGAAAGCGTCGAAGCCCTCGTCGCGCGCTACGCCGAACTGGCGGCGACGACCCGCGCCGCTATTGATCGCGCTGACAATCTGGGAGACGTTGACACGGCTGACCTCTTCACCGGCGTTTCACGCGGGCTGGACAAATCGCTCTGGTTCCTCGAAGCTCATTTGCAAGAGTAGTCGAGGATCGAGGAGAAAGGATTGAGGGTTGAGGATCGAGGATCGCCTTATGCGAATGACGCGATCCTCGATCTTCCATCCTCGACCCTCCTATCGGCGTTGCGTGACGGTGATAGGCGCCTCGATGCGGAAGGTCAACGTTGATTCGCTCGGTATCTCCGCCGGATCTCCGCGCGTCGCCAACACAACGCCAGTGCCGGCCCCACCGCCAGCGGCCGCGCCGATCGCCGCGCCTTTACCGCCGCCGGCTATCGCGCCGATCGCCGCGCCGAGGCCGGCGCCGATGCCGACCTTCGCCGCGTCTTTCTTCTTCGTGGCCTTGGCCTCTTTCGTGTAAGAGTCGGTCGCAAGAGCGACCTTACGCCCGTCGGCAAGTTGCAGGCTTCGCAGCTTGACCGTCAGTACGGCCCGCCCTTCCACCCGTCCACCCTGATCGGAGTTGACGATTTCGCCCTCGACCAACGCGCCTCGCTTGGCGATCACCCAATCGCCGTCGACGATGGAGTTCGCCAGGCTGGCCGTAAAACGATCGCCTTTCCTGTCAAGCTTAGTGGTGAGCGTCTTGGCCGTAGAGATGGTAATGGCCGTGCCCTCACGAATCGTGAAGACGCGGGGCGGCGGCGGGTTGTACTCTTGTCTGGCGGGCGCGGCAGCCTCCCGCGCTGGGGGGGGCGGCGGCGCATAAGTTTGACTAGACTCCGCGGATGAATCGCCGGATCTTGACCTGGCTCCCGTGTTTGAAGCGACAGCCCTTGGCTTTGCCCCCGTTTTTGAAGCTACAGCGGCCGGAGCGCTCTCCACGGCGGGAGTCGCCTCCGGCGTCGGCGAAGGCGATGCCTGGGCCGTGGTGTCCGGGGTCGGAGTTGGTTGAACGGCCACCGCGTTTTCAGCGCTTTTAGATGAGCAGCCGAGTTGCGCCAGCAATAACGCGACCACCGCGAATCCCAAGACCGTATGAATCTTCAGATGATTTTTCATAATCTCCTATTCGTTTCGGCGTCGCGCGCGGCGCCGAGCGGGGGTTCGCTGGGC